>NZ_JBALCW010000011.1:0-18652 GCF_036917635.1 Nostoc sp. | reverse complement strand
CTAACTCCTAACTCCTAACTCCTAACTCCTAACTCCTAACTCCTAACTCCTAACTCCTAACTCCTAACTCCTAACTCCTAACTCCTAACTCTTAATTTTCTCTAGCTGCGGAATTAAAGCTGTAAAAGCCTTGCCTCGATGGCTAATTGACCCCTTCAACTCCCGTGTCATCTCAGCAAAGGTTAATTGCAACTGTTGTACATAAAAAATTGGATCGTAGCCGAAACCAGCATCACCACGCGGCGCATGAAGAATTTCGCCGCGACAAATACCTTCAGATTGTAATACGATCGCACCATCAGGACGAGCGATCGCTACTGCACAAACAAATTGAGCTTGTCGATTGACTTGGTTATCTAATTCTCTCAATACCCTAGCAATACGTTCTGAGTCGGTTTTGGCATAACGTGCAGAATATACCCCTGGTGCGCCATTTAGGGCATCTACTTGCAAGCCGGAATCATCAGCAATTGCCCACTTTCCTGTAGCTTTAGCAATTTGTGATGCTTTTAGACAAGCGTTGGCGGCAAAGGTTTCGCCCGTTTCTTCAATTTCCAATTCTTCAGGTTTGAGGGTTAATTCCCAACCAGAATTTTCCAGATAAGCTTGCATTTCCCGCAACTTACCTGGATTTCCTGTAGCTACTACAAGTAATGTCATGAATTACAAATTATTAGTTAGGAGTTAGGAGTGATGAGTTATGAGTTAATTAATTCCTAACTCCTAACTCTCAACTCCTGACTAATTTTACTCTGCCCAGTGTTTCGCCCAAGCAAGAGTTTGATGCACTTGCTCAATTGTCGGGGCTTCGCAGTACAAGCGTAAAACTGGCTCAGTACCGCTAAATCGAATCATTAACCAGCTTTTATCAGCTAGGCGATACTTGTAGCCGTCGATTGTTTGACAATCTATTACTGCTAACCCGGCAATTTCTGTTAAGGGTTGAGTTTGTAATTGTTGCAAAAGACGCGATCGCACTTCCATACTTGCTAAGGGTAAATCAATGCGATCGTAAGCTGAGGTAAACCTTGTTTGGCTCTGCAAGTAGCGATAATACTCACCTAAATCCAAACCAGATTCTACAATCGCCTCTAGAACGTATAATGCTGACAGCAGTGCATCGCGTTCGGGAATATGACTACCATAGCCAATTCCTCCCGACTCTTCGCCGCCCAGTAAGACTTTTGCTACTAACATTCTATCAGCAATGTATTTATAACCAACTGCTGTTTCAAATACCGATAGGTTATGTAGTGCTGCTACAAGGGGCATTAAGTCGGAACCACTAACAGTTTTGACTATTTCACCACTAAAGCCGCGCCTCCGGGTTAAATGATCAATTAATATTGGGATTAAGACTTGAGAACTCAAGAAGTTGGCTTCCCCATCTACAGCTGCGATGCGATCGCAGTCTCCATCAAATACCAACCCCACCGTTAAACCTGATTTATCGGTTTCTCGGTGACTTTTGATGACTTCAAATAGCTTTGAAAGGTATTTAGGCAAGGGTTCCGGCGCACCACCACCAAATAGGGGATCGCGTTCTGAGTTGATTTCTTTGACCTGATTGCCTAGTAGTCTCGCCAATCCGCCAGCCGCCGCCCCATGCATAACATCGGCAAATAACGTCAATTTGCCAGATGCGATCGCTTCTCGAATTTTGGCAATATCAACTTTACCTTCTAATGCTTGGGTATAACTAGGCCAAGGATCAAATTTCTCTTGCTTGCCTGGAGTAGCTGCTAATGGTACGCCAACTGACAACTGCGCTTCGATCTCTTTTGTGACTTCTGGCGGCACCGAACCACCAAAACAACCCTTAACTTTTAACCCCAAATATTTACCAGGATTATGGCTAGCTGTAATGACCAGCGCCCCCAAAGCATTGAGTTGTTTTGCTGCCCAACTATAAGCTGGGGTTGGGGCAAAGTTTTCGCTCAGTAGCACATCAAATCCGACAGAGGTGACAGTATCAGCAACAGCACGAGCAAAATCTTCGGCCATGAATCGGCGATCATAACCGACAATTATTGTCCGGCTACCCACCGTAGAAAAATATGTATCATATAATACTTTTGCGGCAACTGGCGCGACCAGGGCTAGGCGTTCAAAGGTGAACTCGTCACCAATAACGCCCCGCCAGCCGTCTGTACCAAACTTGATTGAGTTAGCTACAACTGGCATCTAAATATCCTAACTGTCTACTTGAGGATTCTAGCATTTATACAGTGTACAAAGTAAAAAAAGAATCTAGTAATAGTATGTAGTAATAATGTTTAAGACTAAATTGGGCAAATTTGTGCATTGTAGAGGTGCGATCGTCCCAGAATTCTGCTAATGATGCAGACATTGTTTAAAGTCATGTTTAAGTCCCATTAGAAGTTCGTTAATGAGTCTTTAAAACTTCGCAAACCCATATCATAACTCCACTCCTGTACCTTCTGCTATATTTAATCTAGGACTTACGCACTGTACAAACGAAACCTCTTGTGTATTGACGTAAATAGGTCGTTTCAGCCTTTTATAAACCACCTGTGATCGCAAAAAAGTGGTTGAAAAATCTAGTCAAAAGCGTTGAAAAGCATATTTGCTATTTTGGTCTTTCTGTCAATGCGTAAGTCCTATAATCTTTACTTTCACCAAATAATTATTAATTCATAATTCATATTAAAAAAATGGGTACAGCAGCCCACAGTGAACTTTTAATCAGCGTGGTCTTAAAGAGCGTGGATTCATAATCTCACACTGAGTGAGATTATGAATTATGAATTATGTTGATATGCAAGACCAGTATTTCCGGTAAAATCAAATTCTGAGGACTGTGGATTTGGGAGAAATTTGGGGTGCCTACACTTGGCGTTAACATTGACCATATCGCCACCATCCGGCAAGCACGGCGGACAGTGGAACCAGACCCCGTGGCGGCGGGGGTGCTGGCAGAATTAGGGGGTGCAGATGGAATTACGGTGCATCTACGGGAAGATCGGCGGCATATCCAAGACAGGGATGTGCGTATATTGCGACAAACAGTGCGCTCGCATCTTAATTTAGAAATGGCGGCTACAGATGAAATGCTAGCGATCGCTCTTGATATCAAACCAGATTATGTAACCTTAGTCCCCGAAAAGCGTGAAGAAGTCACCACAGAAGGCGGATTAGATATTACCCTCCAAATTGCTAGAATAGGTGAGATAGTCGAGAAATTGCAAAGCGCTAATA
Source organism: Nostoc sp. (assembly GCF_036917635.1). Taxonomy (GTDB): domain Bacteria; phylum Cyanobacteriota; class Cyanobacteriia; order Cyanobacteriales; family Nostocaceae; genus Nostoc. Next base: position 15,433 of record NZ_JBALCW010000011.1, on the reverse strand, counting down.
TTCCAGTTAGTTTATTTATAGACGCCGAAATATCACAAATAGAAGCATCTGTCAAGGTGCAGGCACGATTTATTGAATTGCACACCGGACAATATGCTGAGGCTAAGGATGAAACAAATCGCCAGCGAGAATTAGCCATATTAGCTAAAGGGTGTGAACAAGCGATTAAAGCTGGATTGCGAGTTAACGCTGGTCATGGACTCACCTACTGGAACGTCTATCCGGTGGCTGCGCTTCCAGGTATGGAAGAACTGAACATCGGTCATACCATCATTAGTCGGGCAGCATTAGTAGGTATGGAAAGGGCAGTCCGCGAGATGAAACAAGCTATAAGAGGGAATAGGGAGTAGGGAATGGGGCATTGGGCATTGGGCATTGGGCATTGGGAATTAGTTATTTTTTCTTGGTACCTCTGTTCCCCCTGCTCCCCCTGCCTCCCGTATCTTAAAAGAGGGGTTGTCTACTGCGAAATCTAGAAATTGAGAGCAAACCTTCAGCAAAGACTTCTATGAGCGCAACACAGTCTAACAACCTGCCGCTTTGGGTACAGGATCGGGATAAGGTGATAGCAGAAAGCACTGATGTCGAGTGGCGCTATCAGACACCGCCTGATTATTCCCGTTCCAAAGAGAATCTCGCTCAAGAAAGTACCTATAATCACCTTGAAGGTACACTGGAAGCGATCGTCCAAAACTTGGTGCGAACCTTCGAGATGGAGGTATCCTTCAAAGCTAACCCACAAGAGTGGTTATCTATTGTGAATGACAAGTTTCGTGTAAGTACCAATGGTGGAGTCGAGTACACAGCAGCAGATTTATCAGCCCAAGGTACTTACAATTTATTTATGGCTGATTCAGAACATTACAAGGCTTCAGAAGAAAGCTTTGAATCATCCGCAAAAGTCTTCCACACAACATTTCCCCAAGGATTTCCTTGGGAAGTGCTGGAAGTTTTCTCAGGCCCACCAAATGTTACATTCAAATGGCGGCATTGGGGACATTTTAAAGGAGAATACAAAGGCCATGCACCTACTGGAGAGACAGTAGAAATTATCGGCATGAGCATTGCAAAAGTTACCGATGACTTGAAGGTTATTTCCTTGGAACACTATTTCGACAATAATTTGTTCTTGGAAAACCTAACATCTGGTGGTAAACAGATAAATGCCCAAAAGCAGGGAAGTGCTTGTCCGTTCAGTTCTTGGTTCAAGAAATTGCACAAGAGTTAGTTTTTAGGGGTACAGAGTGCAGCACTGTACCCTTAAATTATTCACATAGCAACCAAAGGATAAAAATGCAAACATATTATTACGTTTTGGCCAGTCAAAAATTTCTTCTTGATGAAGAACCAATACACGAAGTTCTCAAAGAACGCACCCGTCACTACCACGAACAAGAAAAACAAATAGATTTTTGGTTGGTTCAGCAACCAGCTTTCTTGGAAACACCCCAATTTAAAGAGTTAAAGGCGAAGTGTCCCCAACCAGCAGTAGCCATTATTTCTACTAATCCCCAATTTATTACTTGGTTAAAACTGCGTCTAGAGTACGTCATCACTGGTGAATTCCAAGCTCCTTCTGAGGCAATACCCGATCCCTTGGCATCGCTTACTACTGTTTCCTAATCTGGGTATGGGGCATTGGGAAAGAGGACTTGGGGACTCTTGAGAATTGGGGATAAGGGGAAAGACTTGTTGCAAGTTCTCACCTCTTGTCACCTTGTCCCCCTCATGGGTAGAAGTGCAATGCAATAATGTCTTCACTTGATGAAGCGATTGAGCTTCCGCTTTAATAGCCAACCTAGACCTAAGCCGAAAATTGCAATATTTAGTAGAGGGCTCTGGAACTGAAGTACTTGTACGCGTTTGGTTTAGATGCTTTAAAGGTTCTGTAAAGAAATGGTAATTTCTAAAAAGCCATGTCTGACTATATTTGACTATACAGAACTGAACTATTAAACTACTTGCTGGTACTGCCAAAGCATGTTATATGTCTAAATCTGCAATTACCGTTACCGTAAAATTGTTCGCTGCTTATCAAGAAGCCTTTAAGGTTTCAGAACTGGTGCTGGAATTTCCTAAAAGTATGCCAGTCAAAGCAGTATGCGATCGCCTCATAGCTGAACACCCCGAACTCTCCCAATGGCGTGAGGTCACCCGCTTTGGAATTAATCTAATATTTGTCGAACCAGATACCTATCTACAAGATGGGGATGAAGTCGTGCTGATTCCACCAGTCAGCGGCGGGTAGCAAAAAAGTTATCAGTTAGGAATTAAAGATGCAAAACTTCTAACTCACAAGTACTGATTCCTCACCTTGAATTACGAATTTGTGGTACATACCTCGCCCCTTGTGGGCGAAAAAAACTAATAATTAAGAGAGTTATTTTTTAGGCCAAACCTACGCAGTATTGACTCAATTACTGTATCCAATACGACTATCCGATTTCTTCTCCCCCTGTTTACCAAAACGATTAATTATTTTTTTATTTGGAAGTCCCTTAGGGGGAGGGTGAAAAACTACTATTTAAGTAATAGCACTTATAATGCAGAATCCGATGCTAGTAATTGCGAATCTTTTTGAATGCATGTTTAAAGCTACGACTGCCAGCAGCACAGAGGAATACCAAGAGCAATACCAAGGAGCCGCAAACATAAATAATATTAAAGTAACCCATCCTATATTTATACTAAGATTAATTTCAGAATAAATTTTTTGCCAATATGGTTTTACCAAAATAATCAAATAAGAAACTACAAATATAGAAAAGATTATAGGTTTAATTATTGAGTATAGAGTATGTTGGAAACTTAGAGAAAAGTTTAGAATTTTTAAACTTAGTAAACTCTTAAGCACAGCATATAATGAACCGCCTACTCTTTCTCCAACCCCAGGATTTAAAAGGCTTCTCCAAGCATCGACTGTAGGTAAAGCTATAACAGTGGTTGCAAAAATTATAGCTAAACAGATACAAGTAGCACTGGATAAAATTTTCCAACGTTGTTGCTTAATCAAATAAACAAAGATTAGAGGTAACCAAATAATTGGTAATGTTTTAATTAAAAAACCAATCCAAGCTGTCATAATCGCAGCGATATATTTATGGTTTTTAAGGCATATTATTAAAATAATTAAAACCGTAGAAATTAATATATCAACATGTGCATTTGTTACCTGCTCGTACAGCAAAAATGGGTTAACTAAATATGCAATTGTTATGTTAGTTTTATGAGGAGATGTTTTTAAATGCTGCCATATTAAGGAACTATTTAATATATGCAATAGAAGACATATTAATTTAAATACATAAATTCCCAAACTAGGAGTAATTGCAACGAAAATAGCGGAAAACATAAAAAATATTTGAGATATAGGCCCATAAGTTGAAGTCTGTTTCCAGATCAGGAATGGAGACAACTTTGAGGTAAATGTGCTTGCAGAATTAATAAAAGGATTAATTCCATTTAAATCCATCAAACCATAATGTATGTATAGATTAATATCAGTAGTTACTGGATAACTTATGAAGGCAATTAACAAAAAGAATGAACTATTTTTTAGTATTTTTATAAAACTTATATCTTTTTTTTTGTTTTTGTTTATTATTAACCACACAATATATATAATAATTAAGCAACGGTATTCTATACCTACTCTTATTTTGTTAAGAGTTTTAGAAAAGTCAGGTAAATATTGACCTGTGGAATTAGCTAAAGCCTCAAAATTAAAAGAATAAGCTCTAATTGCTAATTCAATACACAATATTAATGATAATATTATGGCAAAGCTTAACAAAATTTGGTTTTTTTTCTGATTGCTATAATTATTCACATTGAGCATAATAATACAAAATTTATTCAACAAAGTTTTTACTTACATTATCCAAATGAACATTTATTTTTCATTGGATTATATACAGAATCAAATGCGTTTAAGCCCCGTCCATTTGGTATAAAACCTGGATTTGTTAGAACCGTATGTTATTCATTCCTGGCTGGAATTTGGAGCTTTATCTTAATTTCAAAAAACTACGGTTTTCAAGGTAAATGTGGTTTAAGTCAATAGTACTATAAAGTGACACAGCAAAACTGAACATCTTCAATTACTTTAGCAGGTATTGGTATTAGCATTGAGTTAAAATCCTTGCAAAAATGGGAGTTAAGTTTAAAAGCCCCTGTCAGTTCTGAATTTAAACTATTTTGAGTAAGAGGTAAATGATGGTTACAAATAGTTGAAATATCTTTTGCTCTTTTAGCACATAATCGTTATACCTTTTGAAATATCTGTTGTGTAAGGATTTAAAACTTTTATCAAGCGCCAACTAACAGTCAAACAGTCAAGTTGCTTATCTACAAGTCTCTGCCCGTAGTTTGCTTCTGCGTAGTGCTTTATGGATCACTTTTAAAATAATGGCGCGTGGTATAGTCCAATTCATTGGAAAATGCAGTCAACAATTTTTGCGCTTGTCACCGTTGGCAAGATAATTTTCGTGCTGTCCTTACTCGTCTGGAATCAAACTGTTTAGAAGTTGGACGTGCTAATTCTACTTAATAGGTTTACGATTTAGCAGCTAGGTTGACTAAGCGATCTAACTCTTGCTGCATCTGAGTAACAACTAATTCATAACATTCATTGACATAGTAGCGATCGCTAGCTGCTTCAGGACCGTAGCGTTGAAATACAATTGGCGGACAAACCCGCGTGTAAATGGACACAGGAAATGGAATGTTGGGTAACGGGCCAATTGCTAATCCCCAAGGCAGTCCGAGATAGATCGGAAAAACTTCCGGATCAATCCCCAACAGCCAAGGCATCCCCCATTCGTGGAGTTGCTGCACAATTTTATAGCAGTCAGTTAGTACAATCAGCGTATCGTGAGCGCCCCAGGAAATCACAGGCACAATCGGCACATTTTCCCGCAATGCTAACTTGATAAATCCTTGCCGCCCCACAAAGTAGATTTTGTTACGTAAATAATGCGGTCGGAAAATATCTTCGGCTCCACCTGGATAAACTAGCAGACTCGCTCCAGACCGCAAGGCGGTGTAAGCCATTTTCGGATGAGCGATGATTGCTCCAGCCTTAGCAACCAGTTGCGCTAGTGGTGGGCTAACCTGCCAAACCTTGGGATGCATTAAACCATAAACGGGTTGCTCGATACCAAATCGTCGGAACCAGTCGTACATCATCATTGTCATATCCGGAGCTGGAAGTCCCCCATTATGCGAACCGACAAATAGGACTTTTTCTTGGGGTGGAATATTATCCCAGCCACTAGTTTGAACTCGGAAATAGTAGTCATACAAAAAGCCAAATAGAGGCATCAGAGATTCTATGAACTTTGGATCTCGCTCATCCAAAGACCAACCGGGTTTTTTATTTATGAAATGTTGCTTTTTTGACATCAATGCATTCTCAGAGGATTGGTAAAGGTGAAACAATCCAGGAGCTAAAAGCTGCTCACCAAGATGATTTCACTGGTTAGCATTTTACGTTTAATTATGTCCACCTACTTAATAAAAGTTTTAGTTAGGTACGACTTGCTTCTGATTGACTAACCAAATAGAGAGCAGAGCGATCGCGCTAATAAGCTGATACACATCAAGCCCCCTCCTATCCCCATTAAACCAATTTCACCCAGTCGCCTGACTAACTATTTAACTGAGCGACTCTAAATTAGTCCACTCAATCCAAAACCACTGAGCATAAACTTGATCGCCACACTCACAAGACAATTTCATTAGGCTCAAGCTTGAATAGTCTTCGCCGACTGGTTAAATAACAAATCTCGTGACTTATCTGGATCAAGCGCTTGAGTTTTCAGTGCTTCTGCTTTCTCGTAAGCGCGAATTGTTGCCGGACGGGCTTTAATTGTCTCAAACCACCGCTTGACGTGAGGAAAATCCTCTAGATTCTGACTTTGGCCTTCATGAGGTACAATCCAGGGATAAGCAGCGATATCAGCGATGGAATAATCGCCAGCCACAAATTCTCTATCTGCTAGTTGCTTATTCAGCACTGCATATAAGCGTCCCGTCTCATTCACATAGCGGTTAATCGCATACTCAATTTTTTCAGGAGCATAGGCGCTAAAATGATGATTTTGTCCCGCCATTGGCCCCAGCCCTGCCATTTGCCAGAATAACCATTCTAAAACTTGAGTGCGATTACGTAAATCTTGAGGGATTAATTTCCCGGTTTTTTCTGCCAAATATAGCAAGATTGCACCAGACTCAAATACCGAAATCGGCGCACCTGTATCTCCTGGTTCGTGGTCAACGATCGCCGGTATGCGATTGTTAGGAGAAATATTCAGAAATTCCGGTTTAAATTGATCCCCAGCCCCAATATTCACAGGAATTATGGTATATTGCAAACCGACTTCTTCTAAGAAAATCGTAATTTTATGACCGTTTGGAGTTGTCCAATAATAAAGATCAATCATGGTTATTTTTCCTAAAACTGCGCGATTGTTTTTTAAGTGAATGATGCGGACATCTCTTTGGCATCTATCACAAAATCTGAAAAAAAGCGAGAACTGCGAAAATGTTTATATAGCAAATTATTTTAGCACTATATACCACAAAGTATTGCCCTAGAGGTAAGATGGAAAATTGCTGCCAGTAATGGAGCTACAGCCCCATACTGGACGATTGTCCTGGGCTATTAGTGATTTGGCATTACAAAAAAAGACAAGATGCTTAAAAAAATATGAGTCAAAAAACAGTAAAATTAATTGAAGGTAACTTATTGCCAAAAGGAGATTATGTTTCGCCAGGATTTTCCACTATCTGGCCCGATTCATATTTTCCCAATATAATTTTAGGGAATAAATATGATTCTTTTTGGCTTTACTTGCGGCGGAATATTACTCATAACTGGTACGTGGATAAGCGACGGAAGAATGTAGGATTTGTCAGCAGAGATGAAGCTCATATTTTATACAATACAGCCTTAAAATTTAAGGAAAAAAAAGCTTTAGAAATAGGTTGCTGGATGGGTTGGTCAGCTTGCCATTTGGCTCTAGGAGGAGTAGAACTAGATGTAATCGATCCGATGCTATCTGAACAATTATTTAATGAGAGCGTCACAGATTCACTAAAGTCGGCAGGCGTTAAGGAATGTGTGAATCTAATACCAGGATGTAGCCCTGAAAAAGTAGAAGAGATAGCAAATAAATTTCAACGTAAATGGTCATTGATATTTATAGATGGTAATCACGAAACACCAGCACCGCTCAATGATACAATTATTTGCGAACAGTTTGCAGAAGCAGATGCTTTAATTTTATTTCATGATTTGGCTTCTCCCGACGTAGGCCAAGGCTTGGATTACTTAAAAGAGAAAGGATGGAAGACAATGGTCTATCAAACTATGCAAATTATGGGAGTTGCATGGCGGGGAAATGTTGAGCCTGTAATACATCAGCCAGATCCTAAAATTAACTGGTCTCTACCTCCACATTTACAAGGTTATTCTGTAAGTGGTTCAGTTCAAACTGCGGCGGAAGATAAATTTGCAGAAATTCTCAGAGCAGTTAGTCCATATACTATTTTGAGTGAAAGAAAGTTATTCTCGCTTTATAGTCAGGCAAAACAAGCATATTGTTATCTTTTTTGGCTGCCAAAAATGTTACTACAAGCGATCGCTAGAATCAAACCTATCAAGAACGACTAGCTTTAACAATTGCAGTATTCGTCTATTCACTGCAAATAAGCCATCACTAGCAACACATAGCCAGCCGCTAGTAATGGCTTTTTTTGGATGAAACATAGAGCTTTTCATAGGGGTGATTTGGCGATCGCTGCCCAAACTCTATGGTGAACCTGAAGAATTGGTGTAACATATCTTGCTTCGAGTAATGTTGCCAATTCTTGGTCAAATACTTCTACCTTTTCAGGTGTCATACTGGCTCCCACGCCTGCACTAGCACGAATTCGTCCCCGCCAAGCTTCGTGTGTATAAGAGACAAAGACATCGTAAGAAAATGTGCGGATTTCTCGGAATCCTGCTTCGCCAATATCTTGTAACCACAAGGGATACATTCCATTACCACCATCCAAATTCCACGCTGGATTATGAGCCTTAATTAGTTGTTCTGTTGCTTCAACTACATTACCTTTTAAAGGTATCCAATCAAAATGTGCGATCGCGATCGAGCCATTTCTTCTCAATATCCGAGTAATTTCTTGGACAGCCCGGAGACGATCAAACCAATGCCAACATTGTCCTGCTGTCACCACATCCGCACTTGCGTCTGGTAACTCACTATTCTCGGCAGTTGCGACTCGATAATCTACTTTGATTTGGACAGATTCGCTTAACAGTCTCGCTTGTTCTAAAAGTGATCCTGATGGATCTATGCCAATTACATAAGCACCTCTATCCGCAAAGCCCCGCGCTAGTGTTCCTGTTCCTGTACCAAGGTCAACAATATTCTGCCCTGGTAAACCTATACCATATTCAGACAGTTTGTTAAATAATGAACTGGGAAAGCCAGCGCGGTGTTTTGCATAATCAACAGCAGTTGCACCAAAATCAATATTCATACCTGCAAAACTATTTTTGTAACAATTGTCTTGGCTAAAAGTTCTCTATCCAGGGACGTAGTTCTACTTCATAAGTCCAAGCACTGCGGGGTTGGCGTAAAATACTGAGATAAGTTTGAGCGATTGCATCCGGGTCAAGAGTACTATCAGGATTATCTGCTGGATCTTGGCGGATGGAGCGGATTACACCATCAATCACGAAATGCGCCACATGGATATTCTTTGGTGCTAATTCTCTAGCAATACTCTGAGCTAAACCGCGCAGTGCAAATTTACCCATTGCAAAGGGAGCAGACTGAGCATAACCCTTGACACTCGCTGAGGCTCCAGTAAAAAATATAGCACCGCCACCAAGTTGCAAAAACCTTTTGGTAGCAGCTTGAGCAACGAGAAAGCCTCCATAAGCAGTTACCTCTAGGGTTTTTGCCACCTCACCAGGGTCTAGATCAACAAGAGACCCCCGCACCCGGTAACTGGGATTGTAAACGACAATATTCGGGGAACCAATTTTATTATCAATATCAATAAATAACTGTTCTACTTCATCTGGTTTTGAGGCATCAGCAGCGAAATTAACTGCGCCAATTTCAGTGCTTAACTGAGTGAGTTTTTCAATTTGGCGAGCCGCTAAAGCTACGGTGAATCCTTCTTTGGCAAATAGGCGGGCTAAAGAAGCGCTTAGTCCACTACCTGCACCGACAATTAAAGCTGTTGTTGCCATATTTTCAACCTGTAGCGTTTATTCGCCTAGCTTAGAGCTTTACAAGCGTGCCATTCAATTAAGACATTCATAGATTAAGATAAAACCTCACCCTCAATCCCTCTCCTTATTATTGTCGGGGGAAGGCAGAGGCAGGGTGAGGTTTTATGCCCCATGCCCATTGCCAATTTAGGAAAAGCTACCCTGCATAAGGATTGCCAATTCTGTCTACAGAGACATTGGAGGAGAATGGCAAACGACCGGGATTTAAGCGTGGTTCGGCTGCATAGCCAACAGGAACTAAAACAGCGATCGCTAAATCTGGATTATCCCCAGCATTAATCACTTGTTTTACCTGATCCTCAATCCAACCGTTCATAAAACAAGTGGATAATCCCAAACTTTCTGCTGCTAACACCAAATGAGTAGCGGCAATTATGGCATCTTTGATCGCATATTCGCGTCGTTTGTCGCCTAGCCCAGCTTGAAATTGTGGGATGGCGGTTTTAAAGTAGTTTACCGTACCTTCATTCCATGCTCCAGTTTCAGTTGCCCGCTCAAAAATTGGAGTTAAGTCTCCTTCGCCTAAGTTAGGATCGGCGGCAAAAACGAAGGTTACAGGTGCTTGGACAATTTGCTGTTGATTCCATGATGCTGCTGATAGTGCTGCCTTTTGCGCCACATCTTGCACGAGAATAATTTGCCAGTCTTGGATATTAAAGCTGCTAGGCGCTGCCACGGTCAACTCTACCAGTTGCTTGAGTAGTTCTGGGGCGATGGGGTCTGTTTTAAAAGTTTTGATAGAACGACGTTGAGCGATCGCACTCGGTACATCTAAAGCTTGAGTTTGGGTGATGGAACTCATAAGATTCTCCTGATGGTTATAGTTTTGACCAAATCATTCGTAGTTCTCTACGAGACGCTAAAAGCAAATGCACACTCGCTACCACTGCGCTAACGTAATTAGGATACAAGCAAATCTATTTATTCCCGAAACAAAAATAAAAATTATTCCTTGTTTCAAAACAAACAACTTGTCCACCCCATACGCAAGGGAACAGTCATAAGGGACTTCCAAATAAAAAAATGTTCCAAAACTGACGCAAAAACTCTCTCTATTTCTTCTCTCTGCGTTCTCTGTGTCTAATAAGGTTCGTTTATTGGAATAATTTATTTCTTGGAAGTCCCTAAGTCCATAATTACGAATTACGAATTACGAATTACGAATTACACCTTAGCTACCGGCTCATTAGCAGCCGACCAAAATGGATAATCTGTATATCCTTTTTCACCGCCCCCATAAAAGGTTGCTTGATTTGCTTCATTTAGTGGTGCATTCAAAGCCAAGCGTCGGGGTAAATCTGGGTTTGATATAAAGAACGTGCCAAAAGCAACTAAATCTGCTGCTTTGTTTGCCACTACAGCATCGCCTTTTTCACGAGTATAACCACTATTGACGATAAGTGTACCTGTAAAGCGATCGCGTATATGAGTAGTAGGTACAATTGTTCCGCCATGTCTGATGTCTGCTTCTGTTGCCTCAAAAATATGCAGATATGCCAAATTAAATTGGTTCAACGCTTGAGCCGCATAACCAAATGTCTCCAGGGGATTGGAATCACCTATATCGTTAAAAGTCCCACTGGGAGAAAGACGTACCCCAACTCGGTTAGAATCCCACACACTAGTTACCGCCTCTGTCACCTCCAACAGGAATCGGGCGCGATTCTCAATGGAACCGCCATAGTTATCTGTACGTTGATTGGTGCGATCGCGCAGAAATTGATCTATTAAATAACCATTAGCTGAGTGAATTTCTACCCCATCAAACCCAGCCGCTAGAGCATTGGCTGCTCCCTGACGGTATTGTTCGACTATCTGCGGTATTTCCGAAGTTTCTAAAGCACGGGGAGTCACAAAGGGTTTAGGCCCCTCATAAGTTGCGGCGTCACCTTTACCAGCAATGGCAGAAGGTGCCACAGGTAAAGCTCCATTTGGTTGTAAGTCTGGGTGAGAAACCCTGCCTACGTGCCATAGTTGCAGAAAAATTCTCCCTCCCTGCTGATGTACGGCATCGGTTACTAACTTCCAGCCCTTCACCTGTTCTGGTGAATGAATTCCTGGTGTAGCGGGATAGCCCTGTCCTTCAGGAGTTACCTGTGTTGCTTCCGCAATAATCAGTCCGGCGGAAGCACGTTGGGCGTAGTAGGTAGCATTCAATTGGTGTGGTACATTTCCCTTACCTGCCCTGTTTCGAGTTAAGGGTGCCATTACTATCCGGTTAGGTAGTTCCAGATTTCCTAATTGGTAAGGAGAAAATAAGTTAATATCACTAGTCATTGGTTATATCTCCAAATTATTTTAGTCATTGGTCATTGGTCATTAGTCATTGGGCATTGGTCAATAATCAATAGTTATTCTTCCCGTGCTTCCCCTGTTCTCCCTGCTCCCCCTGCTCCCCCTGCTCCCCCTGCTCCCCCTGCTCCCCCTGCTCTCCCTGCTCCCTCATCCCCCTCATCCCCCACTCCCACCCAAACTAAACAATCGACCGAATAACGCCACCATCTACCCGCAAAGCTGCACCATTAGTTGCTGAAGCTACAGGGCTAGAAAGGTAAACTACGATCGCTGCTACTTCTTCATTAGTTGCAAAGCGTTTAATCAGGGAACTTGGACGCACATTTTGAAAAAACTCAGCCTCGACTTGAGCGCGATCGATACCGCGTTCCTGTGCTAGGTTGCTGATAAACTCTTCAACTCCTTCTGAGCGGGTTGGCCCGGGAAGGACGGAGTTTACCGTGACTCCAGTCCCCATAGTCATTTCTGCTAGACCTCGTGCAATGGCTAGCTGCGCTGTCTTAGTTGTGCCGTAGTGAATCATTTCTACGGGAATTTGAATCGCAGATTCGCTGGAGATAAAAATTATCCGCCCCCAGTTTTGCTCTAGCTGCTTTTGCAGATATTGCCGACTCAAACGGACTCCGCTAAGGACGTTAACCTCAAAGATGTTTAACCAGTCTTTATCAGTAATATCAAAGAAGGTTTTTGGCCCGTAAATACCTAAATTGTTTATCAGGATATCAACGTGAGGAACCTCTTGAAAGAGTTTCTCTACCCCTGATGCAGTACCTGTGTCAGCAACCACACCAGAAACTTTCGCGTCGGGTGTCAAATGCTTAATTTTAGCTAGCGCTTCAGCTACTCGTTCTTCAGACCGACCGTTGATAATCACTGATGTACCCTCTTGAGCTAACCCAAGGGCGATCGCAAAACCAATACCTGCGGTTGAGCCACTTACCAGCGCGGATTTACCATGCAATTTCAAGTCCATTTCGCTCTTTCCCCGTTAGTTGAAACAGAATTTAGGAATTGGGAGTAGGGAGTGGGGCATTGGTGATTGGTGATTGGAAGAGGCAGAGGGGGAAGGGTGCAGAAAAGAGGAATTTGTCCCCCAGCTAAGAGATCCCCTAGTCCCTAGTCCCTACTGCCTACTCCCCTTTCACTTAAATTAAAGATGCTGTGCTAAGGTCTTATTCAAGGTGGTTTTTGGAACTGCCCCTACGACAGTATCGACTTGCCGACCTCCCTTAAAAACCATCAGTGTCGGAATACTGCGAATACCATAGTGGCTGGCGACAGTAGGATTTTGATCTGTGTTCAGCTTCACAAATTTCACCTGTCCTTCGTATTCAGCAGCAACTTCATCGACGACTGGCCCCACCATCCGGCAAGGGCCGCACCACGGCGCCCAAAAGTCTACTAATACCGGAATTTCACTTTCCAAGACTTCTTGCTTGAATGTGGCTTCTGTGACATTTGTAATGGATGACATAAAATTGCCTTCCTAATTAATTCTATAATTCGATACTATCGAATAATAAAAATATATGCCACCTGATGAGATAATGCAACTATGAGATTTCTTTATCATCCAGATAGAAAAAATATTTCTTTAGCGGGAGTGCTGTATGCATTGGGCGATCCAGTGCGGCTAGAGATTGTGCGGCGGCTGGCGACTGAGGGGGAACAATGCTGTGCGAGTTTTGATTTTGCGATCGCTAAGTCTACGATGTCCAATCATTTTAAGATTTTGCGGGAATCGGGGATAGTCTTGACACGCAAAGAAGGGACACACCATATTAACATATTGCGGCGTGAAGATTTAGAGCTACTGTTTCCAGGGTTGCTGGATGTGGTATTGAAAGCCGCACAACCATTGCCTATTGAACCCGCGAGTACTAAACAAGCAGCTTCAAGGATTTAGGGGCATAGTCTGTTTAAGAATCTTTTTGTTTTTCAATTTGTGTTTTTAAATCAGCAAAGATATCATGTTGTTCTCGAAAAGTCCTTGGAGTGTGAGATAACCCTAAATCTATAGAGAGTAAATCAATACCGTCGATAATTTTGGGTATCTGAGCTTGATCAACTTGCAGACTGAGAAAGCATTTCTCCCTGTAATCTGGTCTTTCCTGAAATAGTGCGATCGCTCTTTCCAAAGGGCGCATAACCTGATATGCTCTTTCAGCCTTCTCAATTGATACTTGAGGTATTGGCGATCGCAGCCTGAGAATTGCTAAATCAATTAAATCTCTTGCCTCAACGCTGTTATCCATGTAACGGTCAGAATTTGACAGCAGCTTAGAGGTAAAACAGTCATTCAAGCTTAAACAAGGAACGAATGACCAGTTTAGATATCTTGGTGGGTCTAGTTGAAAACGAGTTTCGGCAATAATTTCTGTTTTAATCGGCACATCATCGACAAAAACTATCATCCGAATTCCATATTGGTCAGTTGTGCTACGTCCAACTTCAATTTTACTTAAATCCCGAAATAATGCTTCATGCCCACCCTCAAATACTACTGTCCGCAGGTATTTATAGCCTTCTGTACCAACAGAAGCAATAAAATCAATGTCCTGACTCCAGCGATATTCTTCAAACTCAAATGCAAGAAGGGTTCCACCACCGAAGTAAGCAGAACCCTTCCTAAGTATGTCAGAATCTAAGCATTCAAGAACTGTGAGAATTTGATTATGATGTTCTAACCTAAAGGTCATAAACAAACTTGCAACCAGGATTTATAGCGTCTGGCGAGTTCCTGAATAAAATTCAGTTCTTCACCCTCAAGATTATTGAATAGGTCGTGATATTGCCAGCCACGTTCATAGCGACTCAGCATTTGTTCTGAAGTAAAGCGATATACATCGGCGGTCTGCCAACAAATCGACTCCAGAAAAGGCAGCTTTTTGGGGACAATAATTGAATTAATTGTTGGTGTTGCGGTTGTCATAACTCTTTTAATCAACCACTTTTGAGCTTAACTTTAATTTTAGATTAGCACTAACGATTTTGAAATTCAATTTTATTCTAACTATAAATTATCTGGGTTGGGATAAACTCTTCCTTTCCAAGCGCCGCCGCGTCCTTGCCAATGACGGAGTGCTGAGTCTAGAGTCATCAAAGTATAGAGAAAAGCGATCGCAGGTAAACTAAAAGCGAACCAGGGAGAACATTTATAAAAGCGGATCGTCGGGTAGTAAGCGAAAGTCATTAACAGCCATTCTAATAAACCCATAAGTGCGATCGCCCAACTACCCCAAACTGCACCTAGAATTACACACATAGGTGGAACTAAATAAATCAATCGTGTTCGATATCTGCGTCGGTCAATAAAAAATAGTCGGGTGCTAGTAAACTCGCACTCTTTATACCTTGGTCAACAGCCCAAAGTTTGCCTGACCAACCAGGAGGCAGTGATTCGCCCGTGATAATATGCAATTGTTGGGGTTTACCTACAGCGCGTGCAACCCCTTCGGCAAAATTTGCTGTCTGGTCTGTGCTGCGATCGTCTACCAAAAACACGTTGAAACAACCAGGATAATCTTGAAGTAGGAGCGATGTCTACGACGAGCTTCGCTTACGCAAGGTGGTAGGTAGCAATTGGGCTTCGTTACGGGCTGGAACGATGGCACAAACCACAGGTAAGGATTGTAGCTGAGTTTCTGTAACCTCTAATTGCTGGTCTGTCCGCCAAAACTGTCCCCAAAAACACACTAATTCTAACCAAATTGTCAAGGATAACAGCATCAATCCTAATACAGTGTCCACTTGTATACTTTGCACAAGGTTTTCGACACTTTATTTTGATTTTACTACTCATTTGCTACTCAAAACAGCTATGTCTTG
>NZ_JBALCW010000010.1:0-20850 GCF_036917635.1 Nostoc sp. | reverse complement strand
ATACGTTGGCGCTTGAGCGCTGTTGTAAGGTTGCTGTCATGGTTTTATAAGTGCGGTTAGTTATTTATTAATCAGGCGGTTTCGTTTTTGCCTGTAAAACTACTTTACAATGCTTTACATTTTTTAATCAAGTTTTTTTACTTCAGTAAAGCTGATACAACTCATCAGCTTTACTTATTTAAAGGTAAGCAATGAGGTTAAGATACGCCAAAGCTCTCTTTTGTATGACATCACAATATATTCACAATATATATAGTTGTAGAAATTCTGATTTTATTACCTATTTATCTGGGAACAATAACTTTGTAGATTACCGCTATTCCAAAAAAATTAACCCTCGGCTTACGACTGGGGGCTTTTTTTGTTTGGCAAAATGGCATATCTCTAAATTAGACGGTTGCTATGGTATTTAAGTAGGATACATTCCATGCGAAAAAGTACTGACTTGCATTACCCCTGGCTCACTACCAGGGGTTTTTATTGGAAGTTCTACTGAGATATTGCACCATTCTGAATAACTGTAAATTTGACAATTTGATACGAGTAGTGATTCTAGAATTTACTGCTTTTCCAAATTAATAAGGGATAGCGATTGTGAACCACTCCCACATGAATGTAGAGAAAAAGAAATTTCGCGTCTCTACAAGGGTTTCAGGTTACGCATATTTAATTTCTGGAGATGTCTCATGATGAAAAGGATTTGCCCTCATCCCCCAACTCCGAATCCCAAATCTGGGATTCGGGGAGCCAGAATTTCAAACTCCCTCTCCCAAATCTGGGAGAGGGATTTAGGGAGAGGGTGAAAACTACGGTTCTCAACTTAAATAAGGTTTAATTCACTAGGAAAGTGTCAATATAGGGTTATATGAAAGTGAAAAAATCAAGTATAACGAATTAACGATGACAGAAGCTAAAAACGTAATCGGTGGAAACCTAGAAGCCTGCTGCACTTCTCCCATAACTGGGTTTTACCGCGACGGTTTTTGTCGCACAGGTGGTCAGGATTTCGGGTCGCATGTCGTATGTGCCGAAGTGACATCAGAATTCCTGGAGTTCACCAAATCCCACGGGAACGATCTAAGCACACCTGTTCCTGATTTTAATTTTCCTGGACTGAAACCTGGCGATCGCTGGTGTTTATGTGCTTCTCGCTGGCAAGAAGCTCTCGATGCTGGCGTTGCTCCACCCGTCATCCTCTCTGCAACCCACGCTAGAGCTTTAGAAATGGTTTCCCTAGACGAATTGAAAAAACATGCCTTAACTCCGTCTTGATTTGAAGTTGAGAATGGGGCATCCCTTCGGCTTACCTCGGCAACGCTTGGCACAAGTCGCTCAGGGCAAGTGGGCATTGCTTATTAATTCTTGTCCCTCAGTCCCTCATCTCCCCTACTCCCTACTCCCTACTCCCCAATTCCAAATCAACCCACTGGAACTTCCACAGGTAGGTTTAATACATCGGCAACCATAGCAATCAATTTAGTGGGGTCTATTGGCTTAGATAAATGCTGCTGAAACCCTGCTTTTAGAGCTTCTAGGCGGTCTTCCTCTCGCGTATATGCTGTTAAAGCGATCGCTGGGATACGTCCGCCTTTTTCTGGTTCTAAAGAGCGCAGTCTCCGAATCAGCGTATAACCATCTTGTTCTGACATGCCGATGTCGCTAATCAAAATATCTGGTTTTGCCTGTTCAAGTACTGCCAACGCTTCATCAACTGATGCTACCGCAGTGGCAAATGCCCCATATTCCTCAAACATAAAACTGAGAAAGTTACGGGTATCTGCTTCATCATCTACAACTAAAACTTTTAATCCAGCAAGAGGGGTGGATACCACAGGGGAAGAAATTTCTCCTGTGGCTTCTCTACTCGCTCTGCTTGCCCTATTGTCTTGTAGCAGTGGTACCCTTACAGTAAAGGTTGCTCCTTCTCCACTGCCTAAACTTTGGGCAACTATTGTACCTTTGTGCAGTTCTACTAGATGACGAACGATCGCTAGTCCTAATCCTAATCCATTGTGCGATCGCGTTGTGGTGCTGTCTGCTTGCCGGAAACGCTCAAATACTTTGGGTAAAAACTCGGAACTGATACCAATGCCCGTATCGATAACTTGAATTTGGGCGTATTTGTGAGTTATTTCTTGTTCTTCACCACAGACTACTGACAGATTCACTTCTACCCTGCCACCCTTAGGGGTAAACTTAATTGCATTAGTTAGTAGATTCCAGACAACTTGCTGTAACCGGGCTGGATCGCCATAAACTGACCCGACTGAAGTATCCAAAACAGTATTTAATTTAATATCTTTTGCTTCTGCTAGGGGACGCACTGCCTCTAAGGCTGCCTCAGTTACCGTGAGCAGATTCACCGCAGATACATTTAACCGCAACTGACCACGGATAATCCGGGATACATCTAAGATATCCTCAATTAGTTGCATCTGAGATATCGCGTTGCGTTCAATCGCTTCAAGGGCGCGGGAAGTGGCTTTTTCGTCAAGTTTTTTAGAGCGGAGGATTTTTGACCAACCCAGCATTGAGGTTAAGGGTGTGCGGAGTTCGTGGGAGAGAACAGCAAGAAACTCATCTTTCATCCGATTTGCTGCTTCTGCTTCGGCTCTTGCTGTCTGTTCTCGAATCACTTGAGCGCGGACTTCTTCTGCTTGTTTGCGTTCAGTAATATCTTCGAGGGTGCCTACATATCCTAGCAATTCTCCTTGACCGGAAAGCATGGGTGATGAGCGAACTTGAACCCAACGCACGATGCCATGAGCAGTTTGAAAGCGAAATTCTTCAGAGTAATCACGACCTTCACAAATGTACTTAGACCAAGTAACAATTGCTCGTTCTTTATCTTCTGGATGAACAGATTCTAGCCATCTTTTTTCTAAACTCTCTGCTGCTTTCAAGCCACAAATTGTTTGATAGCGAGGATTAGTATATCTACAGCCTCCTTCAGTATCAATTTCAAAAATGCCAACGGGTGAACAAGTACTCAGCGATCGCAATCGTTCTTCACTTTGCCTGAGTTCGGCATTCACAGCTACTAGCTGCGCTGCTTGTTGCTTGACGGCTTCTGTTTTCTTAAATAGTTCTACGAATACTGTGACTTTAGAAGTCAAAATATTAGGGTCTAATGGTTTGAGCAAATAATCAACTGCACCTAAGGCATAGCCTTTAAATAGCATTTGGTCGCTGGTGCTAAAGGCAGTGAGAAAGATAATTGGAGTGTGACGCGATCGCCCCCGATTGCGAATCAAGGTTGCAGTTTCAAAGCCATCCATCCCTGGCATTTGCACATCTAGCAAAATTACTGCAAAGTCTTGATGTAGCAGACACCTCAAAGCTTCTTCCCCAGAAGTAGCTCTTACCAGATTCTCTCCCAGTTTTTCTAGGATTGCTTCTAGTGCTAGCAAATTTTCTAGTTTATCATCCACTAGGAGGATGTTTACTTTGGGTTCCATCTGCATGGTTTTTTTTTCCGTGATTAATGACAAAGCTTAACCATTTGGGAAGCAATGTTTGAAAGTGTTAAAATCCAGTCTACTGCAACAGCAGAAATTGCTGCTTCTGGCATAACATCGCTTTGGGCTGTGGCAGGTTCTTGTACGATAGTAAGTCCTCCCCGCGCTTTTATTTTCTTAAGACCTTGCATACCATCTTGGTTTGCTCCTGTCAATATTACAGCAATAACTTGCTCACTGTAGACATCGGCTGCTGACTCAAATAGCACATCGATAGATGGTCTGGCATAAGAAACAGGCTCATCAGTCGAAAGAGCAAAATGACCTGATTCAACCAATAAGTGATAATCTGGTGGTGCTATGTAGATATGTCCTGGTAGTATTTCGTCTTTGTCTTCCACTTCTCGAATCGGCAACGAAGTATATTCTTGTAATAACTCCTGGAGTGTGTTGTTAGACTCCTTGTGACGGTGTTGCACGATCGCAATCGGCACTATAAAGTCTGCTGGTAAATTACCCAGGATAATTTTTAAGGCTGATAATCCGCCCAAAGAAGTACCAATTACCACAATTTCAAATGCCACTTGTTTTGTCCTCACACCTGTTAGTGTGACTTGATGGCTCATCAATTCCTTTCAGCATTCTCCAGTTCCACCACAGCTACTAACTTACCTTGACTCGCTTTTCTACCCACTAACCAAAATTATATATTTTTGTCATTTACATTACAATTAAAAATTTTATCATTGTGAAATACTTTACATAAAAAATATGATATTTATGGTTTTTTTTTTATTTTAGTTAATGCCAGAACCGATACATTATAGAAATATGTTTTTGCTAACTAACTAACTTTTAAAAGTTTAATTATTATTGTTTTGACAATTCATAAAAATTTACTTAAGCTAAAAGATAGGTTAAGCAAATCAACAAACGACAGCGATTTGGTTTAGCTACATCAAAAATTGCTGTTGCAGACTATTGGCATGAGGAAATTAAGCGCAACAAAAGTCGTTCTCTAAAGGCAAGTTTACTAAAATTGTCTACAAAAAGCGAAGACATGATTAAGGGTATTGCACCGCGCACATATTGAACAGATTTCGGTTAATTATGGATGGATACTTGTAGTGATGTTAGTGAATATCCATCAATCATGGAAGTTTAAATAGTGATTTTCGATTAAGGTCTTCTGGTTTATAGCTCGTCAGGGACGGAATAAATCTAAAATCCAAAATTGGCAATCCAAAATTGATTGGACAAAGTGCGGTAGATATGTCCAGGAGAATACAATGCTTGAGTATTTTACATCATTGAACGACCACAATTTACCCTATCCAGATACGATTCATCCCATCGTTGTCCACTTCGTAATTGCGATGGTATTGTTTTCCTTTTTCTGTGATGTAATTGGCTATTTTACTGGTAAAACCAGTCTTTTTGAGGTGAGTTGGTGGAACATGCTAGTTGCCACGATCGCTATCTTTGTGGCGATCATTTTTGGTCAGTTTGAAGCGGGTTTAGCACAGCCTTACAGCCTTGCTAAATCGGTGCTGAGTTTGCATACGCTAATTGGTTGGTCGCTTTCGGGAATCATCACGGCAATTACAGCTTGGCGCTATGTAATTCGTTCCCGCAATCCGCAAAAACTACCAATTTATTATTTGGGAGCCGGACTAATTTTAACTTTGATAGTTGGCTTGCAGGTATATCTCGGAGATGAACTTGTTTGGGTGTATGGATTGCATACAGTGCCAGTTGTGGAAGCAGTAAAGGATGGTCTGTTGCGATGAACTCAGAATTAATTGACCAATTGAGCGGCTCTCTAGGCGCAAACGGATTACCTTACACAATTCCGATTCATCCCAACTTAGTGCATTTGACAATAGGTTTGTTCATCATTGGGATGACCTTTGATATTGTCGGTGTTCTGTTCCCCTTTGAAAAATGGGTCTTCAAATTTTTAGCAATTACTGTGGAACGTGACAACTTATTTGATGTTGGCTGGTACAACATGCTAGCTGCCAGCATCATCACATTTTTCACAGTGGGAGCAGGCTTTTACGAAATGTTGTTGGCAACACCACCAGCTGATATCAAAAGTGCCTGGGGATTGCAGGCAATGGAAACTATGCTTTGGCATGGTGTGGGTGGTGTGTTCTTATTAGCGCTGATTGTTGTTTTGACCATCTGGAGAGCATGGCAGCGCTTCGTTTGGGCTAAACAAGAATATAAACAGACAGATAGAGAAGTGCAATGGATCTATCTGTTGGCAGGCATAGCAATCATGTTCATTCTGTACGTCCACGGGACACTAGGGGCGCAAATGGCTGCCGAGTTTGGGGTACACAATACAGCAGATAATTTACTGCGATCGCACCAAAACCTGAACACAACACTCAAATAAGTCCTTTGTCCTTAATTGTTTGCCCCAATACGGTTTAGTTAAGGCTTAACTCTTTGTCAAATTCAATTTTTTTAACGAACCGCAAAGGACGCAAAGAACGCAAAGGAAGAGGAGGAAGAAATACTTAACTGAACTGTATTGTCCAATGCCCAATAACTAATGACCATGAAAATCCAGAAGATTTTAAATATTTTGACGCTGCTGACAGGCGCGATCGCAGTGACTGTTACGAGTCTCTGGATCGGGAAGCAGGCTTACTTTTGGCTTCCCCCCCAAGCAGCAGCCGAATCCCTACTAATTGATGATTTGATTAGCTTCTTAGTAACCCTCGGTGCCTTCATCTTCTTGGGAGTAACAAGTACTTTGATGTATTCTGTTATTTTCCATCGGGCAGTTAAAGATGACTTTACCGACGGTCCCCCAATTCATGGCAATATCACCTTAGAAGTTGTCTGGACAGCAATCCCAATTCTTTTGGTGTTTTGGATTGCGGGCTACAGCTACCAAGTTTATGAACAAATGGGGATTCAAGGGCCATCGGAACTAGTTCATCTGCATAATCCGTTGGCAATGGAATCAGGTTATGCAGCACCAGCTAAGGCTTTAGCAGAACCTGTAGAAAAAATCGACGTACTAGCTAAACAATGGGCGTGGGTTTTTCATTATCCCGAAAAAGATATTACCAGTACCGAATTGCATTTACCTAGCGATCGCCGGATACGTTTAGCGCTGCGATCGCAAGACGTTCTCCACGGCTTCTATATTCCTGCGTTCCGCCTCAAGCAGGATATTATTCCCAACCATGCGATCGACTTTGAATTTACTCCCATCCGCCCTGGCAAATACCGATTGACCGATTCTCAATATAGCGGCACATACTTTGCCACCATGCAGGCGAACGTGGTTGTCGAATCTCCTGAAGATTATCAACAGTGGCTAGCACAAGCTGCAACCCAAAAGCCATCCCTAGCAAATAATCAGGCAGCTTCTGAGTATGCCCAAACATCTAATCAATCAGTGCAAACTGGTTGGGTTACAGTTCCACCTGCTGCACCTCCTCTAGTCAATTCACCTGGTTGAAAGGAAAGTAACCATGACTAATGTTCCTATTCAAGGTATTCTTCTCCCTGATGAGAAGCCTAAACACGAATCTTCGAGTAACTGGAAAGAATACTTCAGCTTTAGTACTGACCATAAAGTTATTGGCATCCAGTATCTCGTTACCTCATTCTTCTTTTTTCTTGTCGGCGGTATCTTTGCGATGGTGATGCGGGGAGAACTGATGACACCCGAATCAGATTTAGTCGATCGCACCGTCTACAACGGGATGTTCACCATGCACGGCACCATCATGCTGTTTTTGTGGACATTTCCCTCACTGGTTGGTTTTGCTAACTATCTAGTACCCCTGATGATTGGGGCGCGAGATATGGCATTTCCCCGCCTTAACGCCGTCGCCTTTTGGATGGTGCCAGTCGTTGGGATTTTGATGATGGGTAGCTTTTTTGTCCCTGGTGGCCCAGCCCAAGCCGGTTGGTGGTCTTACCCGCCTGTCAGTCTCCAGAATCCCACAGGTAACTTAATTAATGGTCAAGTTATCTGGCTCTTAGCGGTGGCAATATCCGGCGTATCCTCAATTATGGGGGCAGTAAACTTTGTCACCACAATCGTGAAGATGCGGGCCCCAGGTATGGGCTTCTTTCGGATGCCCTTGTTTGTCTGGGGAGTGTTTAGCGCCCAGATTATCCAACTATTCGGATTACCTGCATTGACAGCCGGTGCAGTGATGCTGCTACTCGACCTCACAGTTGGCACGAGCTTTTTTGACCCCGCTAAGGGTGGGAATCCAGTAATGTTCCAGCATTACTTCTGGTTCTACTCCCACCCCGCCGTTTACGTGATTATTTTGCCCGTCTTTGCGATTTTCTCAGAAATCTTCCCAGTTTATTCACGTAAACCTCTATTTGGTTACAAAGTAGTCGCTATTTCATCCATCTTGATCGCAGGAGTGAGCGGCATAGTTTGGGTACACCACATGTACGTCAGTGGTACATCAGGCTGGATGCGGTTGCTTTTCATGCTGACAACGATGTGTGTATCTGTCCCCACAGGAATTAAAGTATTTGCTTGGGTAGCCACTATTTGGGGCGGTAAACTGCGACTAAATACCCCCATGCTGTTTGCCCTTGGTGGATTAATCATGTTTGTCTTCGCCGGCATCACAGGCATCATGCTTTCCTCAGTACCAGTCGATGTCCACGTTAACAATACCTACTTTGTGGTCGGACACTTCCACTACGTCCTCTACGGCACCGTGACAATGGGCTTATTTGCCGCCATCTATCACTGGTTCCCCAAAATGACCGGGCGGATGTACTCCGAAAGCTGGGGTAAAATCCACTTCTGGTTAGCCTTCATCGGCACCAACCTCAACTTTTTGCCCATGCACCCCTTAGGATTGCAAGGAATGTTACGCCGAGTTGCTTCCTACGCCCCAGAGTATCAATTCTGGAACATCATCGCCAGCCTGGGCGGATTCCTCTTAGGAATGTCCACCTTACCCTTCATATTCAACATGGTGATTTCTTGGATGCAAGGCGAGAAAGCACCCGCTAACCCTTGGCGAGCGATCGGACTAGAGTGGCTAGTATCTTCACCCCCCCCAGTAGAAAACTTTGAAGAAATCCCCATCATCATCTCCGAACCCTACGGCTACGGCAAATCAGAACCCTTAACAGCCAACCTCCCAGAATAAACGCAAACTTATCGGGAACACACACAAACCCTCCGCGTACCTCCGCGCTTCCCTTTGCGTACCTTTGCGTTTCAAACTCCCCCTCAAAAACCAAAATGGACAGCTATATCAATTCCCACGAATTGCCCCACACAGCCGCAGAACATACCCACGACGAAGAAGGCAACAAAATGTTTGGCTTCATCGTCTTCCTCCTCTCAGAAAGCGTCATCTTCTTAAGTTTCTTCGCCGGATATGCCATCTACAAAACAACAACCCCTAACTGGCTACCAGCAGGTGTTTCTGGGCTAGAAATAAAAGAACCGACAATCAACACAGTAATTCTTGTCGCCAGTAGCTTTGTAATTTACTTAGCAGAACGCGCCCTTCAACGCCATGACTTAGTAAAATTTCGCCTGTTTCTCTTGACAACAATGGCGATGGGAACTTACTTTTTGGTTGGGCAAGCCATTGAATGGAACGGCCTCGCTTTTGGCTTCACATCAGGGGTATTTGGTGGGACGTTTTACCTGCTAACAGGCTTCCACGGTTTGCACGTTTTCACCGGCATTCTGTTGCAGTCAATAATTTTGGTACGTTCTTTCATCCCTGGCAACTACGATACAGGTCACTTCGGGGTCAACGCAACCTCGTTGTTTTGGCACTTCGTGGATGTTATCTGGATTATTTTGTTTATCCTAATCTACGTTTGGCAGTAAA
The DNA here is from genome assembly GCF_036917635.1 of Nostoc sp. Classification (GTDB taxonomy): domain Bacteria; phylum Cyanobacteriota; class Cyanobacteriia; order Cyanobacteriales; family Nostocaceae; genus Nostoc. The sequence goes on along the minus strand of NZ_JBALCW010000010.1, from coordinate 11,534 downwards.
TGAGAATGAGGGAGAAATTTCTCCCTCTGCCCATTTCCCTTTAAACTAAATAACTTGTATTTGGCACGATCGCAAAGAAGGCATACTCATACCAAGCAGTCCAAATAAAACTGCGAATCCATCGCTGGCGCTTTTCGGGACTCAATTCATATTCAAATGCGCCACGAGATACATCAATGGAAGATAGGTGAGAGTTACAACCGCAGCCGTGTTGATAAGTAAAACCGTATTTGGAAGCAATACTTTGCACCTTCATCTGAATCGCAAACACTTTACCTGCATGGAGTATGGCATCCCAAGCCCGTTTGTGTTCAATATCGCGCCGATCAAATCTTAAGGCGCGTTCTTCAAAAACATGATCGCGGTAAATTGGCGCTAAATGCACATGATAGAAGCTGGCGGGTAGTTCATAACCAAACTCGTTGAATAAATCTATGCCAATGCGAGCGACTTTTACTTCACTAGCATACTCTGTCCCCTTTGACTCTACATCACAGAGAATTTCTGCAAAGTTGGGATAGCTGTGTTTGAGAAAGTCTTGCCCAAAAAACTCTAGGGTTTCCCAGGCAAGTTGTGCAAATAGCTGGGAGAATGACGGTATCAAGTGAGCTAGTTGGGGGCGATCGCTAAATAAGTCCACATCACCATGCTCTAATTTATACAAGAACAACTGTGCCATCTCAACATAGCTTTGGGGATGGGAAAGTCCGACACTGGTGCTTCCTCTAGCAATGTCTTGCCATGTAGAAGGTAGTTGAGAAACGTGAACTGCATTTTCTCCAGCAATGACTGCAACAGGAGGACATTCGAGTAGCTGCATCGACAATCTCCTTTAATACTTTAATGTGTAATTTACCTTAAGCGATCGCTAAGTCTATCTTCTGGACACAATTAAAAATGTTTGACAGACTGTCTTTTGACAGTGATGTTAAAACGGTCTAGATTTTAAGCACCAGGTATTTTCTTATATATTTTCTCCCCTTTGACTATTTCTTCGTAGTCCTGTTCATAAGGGGTAAATCTAATGGATTCTTGCCTTCCTAAGCCCAAAATACCAAAGGTGCAAAGGCTATTATAAAACAGTTCATATACCCGCTTTTGAAGTACCTGATTGAAATATATTAAGACGTTACGACAAAGGATGACATTAAACTCATTAAAAGAGCTATCAGTTGCTAAATTATGCTGCGCGAAAACAACGTTTTCTCTTAAAGATGCTCGAAATATAGCGTTATCATAAGCTGCTGTATAATATTCGGAAAAAGACTTTTTGCCACCTGCTTTCAAATAAAGTTGAGTATATTCTTGCATCAGTTTCAGGGAGAAAATCCCACTTTTGGCACTTTGTAATACCTTTTCATTAGTATCAGTAGCATATATGCGGCATCGGTGATAAAGCCCTTCTTCTTGTAGTAAAATTGCCATAGAATAGACTTCTTCACCAGTCGAGCATCCAGCGTGCCAGATACGAATAAACGGATAGGTTTGCAAGAAGGGAATAACTTGATTCCTGAAGGCGTGATAAAAGCTGGGATCACGAAACATTGATGTGACATTCACCGTCAGAGCCAGCAAAAATCGTTCTAAATAGGCACGGTTGTGGAGTAAGCGTTCTTGCAATGCAGAAACATTTGCTAACCCCTCTAATTCCATGAAGCCCTGAATGCGGCGCTTGAGTGAGGAAAGAGCATAATTGCGAAAGTCATAACCGTAGTACTGATACACACCTTCCAAAAGCAGATGTATTTCTATATCCTCCAAGGTAGGCTTGGGTAAAGTCATAGTACGAATTAACATATATGTTGAGCCAGTTCCAGTTATTTAAATGTGCTGGCAATACAACGAGTTAAGCTGCTTGGAGTTAGCCAAACGAAGATTTACCAAAACACCTGATGGAGAAAAAAATATTCACATTTTAGAGTGGTAGGATTTTTATAACCTAAGTAAATCTTACGCCGAAAATAGCTTGCTGGATCTATTAAATTTGATAACGGTGCTACTTATGGGTTTGGGTTTCACCGAATGGCTGTTATTCCTAAAGCAGCGATCGCTATTATTGAAATCCCAACTAGCCATCTTACCTGGGAGCGCAGATTTTTAATCTCCTGGCTGAGATTTTCTCTCTGTGGTATGGGATATGGTTGAAGTTCTGCAACTTCAACAGCTACTTGTTGGGGTTTCTTTTGGGTACTTTCAAAAGTTACCTGCGTCTGTAGCCAATTAGTAATTAATTGAGGACAGTTTTTCTTAAACCAACTTAAAGCCAAAGTTCTAAAAAGTGGTTTGGACATTCGCGCAATTAATTTCATCACCCTGTTTAAGGGTTTCAAGCGAAGCTTTTGGTTAATCAGATTAACTGAGCCAACATCATAGAGACAATCCAGAATTAGTTTTACAGTGGCTTCTTCACTGTTAATCAAGTTTTGCAGTAAAAGCAGAACATCGTGCATACGCTCTGCTTCCATAACTTTTTCTGTCAAGGTTTCTGGAGAGCTTAATGAAGGACTTACGGTTGTATTTAGGGCGTTTTGTCTTACTATTGTCATGTTAGTAACGTAGCAGTCATAATAATGTAAGTACACCTGTCTAGCGGGAGAAAGATTTTTTATCTAGAGAAAGAACCTAAAAGCCAAAATCTTTTCGTGAGACACATGATTATATCGTCTTTGTAAAAAAGTTATTTGTCTAGTTTCCATGAAACTTTTATCTATTTTTGAATAATTGAACTAGAACTGCAAAGTAGAACCTCCTAGATTCAATGGGAGCATCCGTTTTAGAAAACATATCTTCATTTTTTATTTAAATGCTAATACGTGAATTTGTGTAACAACCCGTTCTAATTCGTCAATGATTATAGTGGTTCCAGTCTTTCTGAAGGCATCCACAAGCGCACGGTAATACCAAAGAGTTCCTTCTTTACCTCCCTGAAAACGTTCCCAAAGTGATTCGCCCAAAATGCGATAATCTTTGAGAATAGATTGGGCGTTGTAAAGTTTATCTGCTAATGATACGAGAAGTACTGATGGGGAAGCGGTAGGAATATGAGCAATATATGCCTCCTTGCGCTGTCGCCAAGGCGGTTTTGGAGTTGTATCAGCGTCAGTACAACCATCTACAATTGCTGTTACATTGTCACCAAAGCGATAGCGAATTTCTTCGCGTGTTGCAGCGCCACCTTGATCTTCGATCGCATCGTGTAAGAGAGCTGCGATGCCTGCGGCGGGCTACGCCTACGCTTCATCTTCATTTGCCCCATATTCTAAGGAAATACTGGCGACACCTAATAAATGGGCAACATAGGGAACACCTGAACCTTTCCGAACTTGGTTGGCGTGCAGTTGGGTAGCATAGGTAAGAGCTGTGGTAAAGCGTTCTGAGAGCATTGTTTTGAAAGAATAAAACAGCTTGTAATCAGATATTGCATTGGTGTTAATGTCAATTTTATAACAAACTGCTCCAGACACAGAGAATGCACAAAAGAGGGGTACAGAGCCTAAAATTGAGATATCTATCAAGCTTGCTATGGCATCATCATGACCAGCGAAAAAATAACGGTGCAGTCTTTGTATACTGTCACTGATGAAGAATTAATGCTGATGAGTTCGCAAAACCCAGAAGTGCGGTTTGAACGCAATGGTAATGGTACATTAGAAACTATGCCCCCGACTGGTGGAATTTCTGGTAATCGAGAAATAAAAGCAGGAGCCTATTTGTTGAATTGGGTAGAAAGTCAGGATTTAGGTGAAGTTTTTAGTTCAAGTACAGGTTTTAGATTAGCAAATACGGCAGTGCGATCGCCTGATGCTGCTTTTGTCGCTAAAGGACGTTTGCCAGAAGGTTGGGATGAAGAAGAAGACAAGTTTATTAATTTAGCACCCGACTTTGTAATTGAAATTCGTTCTAAAAACGATAGCTTGGTAAAACTCAAAGCCAAGATGCAAGAATATATTAGTAATGGTGTTCAATTAGGATGGTTAATTGATAGTAAAAATCAGCAAGCTTTAGTTTATCGCCGGGATGGTTCAATTACTCAATATCCAGCTACGGCAGTATTAAGCGGTGAAGATGTTGTGCCTGGTTTTTCCTTGCCTTTAAGAAAATTATTATAAGATTGACTATAATTTTAGATCAATTCGATTAAAGAGATTTTGGTGCAGCATTAATTAAAATAAGTAGCTTAACGATTAAATTCTCAAGATATCATCTTTCTTGTGAGCGATATTTGACCACAAGCCGCTCTACGTCTGCGCCAGAAAAGTTCTGAGGAGAAAAAACTTTTTTATTAGATAAAATTATGTAATTCTACTTTTAGATAGACAATATTTAAATCTATATTCCATCGCCAGGTAGATAAAACCTTGATGATAATTTATTAGATTAACTTAAGAATATGCTATATATAGGAGTAAATTTAACAATGCCAGACAGTCCTGGATTAGGAGAACAGGCGCTGAATAAAGCGGCAGAAATAGGATTATCTAGCCAATTAGATGAAGTAGAAAATTTAGATGTAGACATCAAAACAGACCCGTTGAAGCTGGTTCAGGGGCAGGTGGATGCAGTCACGATTGAAGGTGAAGGTTTGGTTATGCAGAAAGACCTCCGCATGGAGGAATTAAAAATGCAAATGACTAACATTGCCATCAATCCTCTGAGTGTGGCTTTTGGCAAAATTGAACTTACTAAACCTACTGAAGCTAAAGCACAGGTTGTGTTAACCGAAGCTGATATTAATCGCGCCTTTAACTCAGAATATGTGCGATCGCAACTGCAAAGCCAAAAAATCCACGTAAACGGGCAACTCAGAACTATTGAACCTCAACATGTAGACTTTCGACTACCTGGTGATGGGAAAGTAGCACTAAATGCCAGCATGAAATTAGTAGAAACTGGTGAAAATCAGCAAGTTGCTTTTTCCGCAGTCCCCAAGATCAGTGGCAATGGAAAAACTGTTACTCTGGAAAATGTCGAGTATGGCGAAAGTGAAGAAATATCGCCAGAGTTGACAAAAGCTTTGATAGATCAAACTAGCGAAATTCTAAATTTGAGTAACTTCGATTTAGAAGGAATTAGTCTGCAAGTTAACCAACTAAAAGTAGAAGTAGGCAAACTAACCCTACAAGCTGAAGCTTATGTAGAAAAAATTCCTTCAGCTTAAAAATAGGACGTTAATAAATTCAGGATACTAAAAAATGGAAACTACAGACACAACGCAAACAGGTTCAACACCTTTTCCAAATATTCCACCAGTTATTGAAAGTAACGACAGTGAGTATCTTGATACTGGCGTACCTAGCACAGTTGCGATCGCAGGACATCCCCTACATCCCCTGAGTGTGATTTTTCCCATCGCGTTTTTAGCCGCCGCCTTGGGAAGTGACATTGGTTACTGGTTAACTCATGATTTCTTTTGGGCTAGGGCTTCGTTATGGTTAATTGGACTCGGATTAGCTGGAGGCTTACTCGCTGCTGCGATCGGTCTGAGCGACTTTATGAAAATTGAACGAGTTCGCAAGCGCACCGCCGGTTGGGTACATTTGATACTTAACGTTTCTATCCTGGTTTTATCACTCGTCAACTTTCTCCTGCGTTGGGGCGACGCTGAGTCCCGAATAGTACCTTGGGGACTATTAATTTCGCTCGTTGTTGGTACACTGACTAGCGCTTCTGGCTGGTTCGGTGCTGAACTCTCCTATCGCCACAAAATCGGTGTAGTGGGCGCTGGTAGCAGAAGATATCCATAACGAAGTTAGCACTTACGCACAAGAGATCGCCCAAAAGTCCTCCAAAACCTCAAAAAGTCCTATGGGACATCCCTACATCCCTCTCCTTAATAAGGAGAGGGACAGATTTTACTTACTAAAACCAGGGTGAGGTATCTCAGGGGCTATGGCGTAAGTCTGGAAGTAATTCCTAATTAAAATCAAAAATTACGAATTATTAAGAAAGAGCAGTGCAGAGGCTAAAATTTTCGTTAGTCTTTAGCCTTGAAAAAATGCTCCAACATCGTAACCAAACAATATTTATTATTCTTTCTCTGCTCATCGTTGTACCGATGGGCTTTTTGTTTAAGTACTACACCGGGCCTGCCCATCAATGGTTTAATGACTACGGAGCCGCGATATTTTATGAAATATTTTGGTGTCTGTTCGCATTTTGGTTTTTCAGAAGTCGAGCGGCGATAGTGCAAATTCCTATATGGGTTTTTGTCATCACCTGTATACTAGAATTCTTGCAACTTTGGCATCCGCCACTATTAGAGGAAATTCGCGCCACCTTGATAGGTAAACTGTTACTTGGTACTACCTTTGCTTGGTGGGATTTTCCTCATTATGTATTGGGTTCTGTTTTAGGTTGGTTGTGGCTGCGACAATTACATAAAATAGGTTATGCAAAAAAAAATCAAGGTTAAACCTAATTCAAAACAGCAAAAAATTGAAGAACAACTTGATGGCAGTTTGATTGTGTATTTAAAATCCCCCCCAGTTGATGGTAAGGCTAATGAAGAGTTAATTAAACTATTAGCAAAGAAATTTGATGTAGCCAAATCTGATATCAGAATAAAATCAGGTTTGTCCTCTCGGCAAAAGCTGATAGAAATTGATACAGATATCTAGTACCGCAAGGTGGAAGTCAGCCCCTTCCCTACGGGATAAATTCGCGTTTGGGTAAGTCGCACATTCAGGCATTCACCTATTCAAAAACTTTGAACTGCATAAAAAAAGCAAAATCGACTTTTTATGCTTGTGTAATACTGATATACCTTGGTTGAGCTTTGACTCTTTCTATCCAAGCTTGGATAGCAGGAAATTGTGTTAAATCGAACCCACCTTCATCAGCTACATGAGTGTACGCGAACAAGGCGATATCAGCAATCGTATAACGCTCTCCTACAAAAAAAATGTGGGAAGTCAAGTATTTTTCCATCAGGCTAAGTGCTGCATAACCTGGTTCACGTTTTTGCTTTATAGCTTCACTATATTCTTCAGTTTTACCTAAAATAGAAATCCAAAATCTTGATTTAGCAATAAAAGGCTCATGGCTATATTGTTCAAAACATAACCATTGCAGCACCTGCGCTCGTAAAAAGCGGTCATAGGGTAAAAATTCTGTACCTTCACTTAAATATACCAATATGGCATTTGATTCTGCCAAGTATTTCCCTGGCTCAATTTCCATAATAGGTATCTTTCCGTTGGGATTTTTACTTAAAAATTCTGGTGTTCGAGTCTCGCCTTTCAAAATGTTAAGCTCTACCCTTTCAAAAGGCATACCTAGTTGTGTTAATAAAAGACGTATCTTATAAGCATTGCCAGAAGGTAAGAAATCGTACAAACGCAGTAGTTCCATGCTAAAATGCAGTTAAGAATATGTTGATAAGTAGAGGTTCAAAATACAATATCTTACCAAAATATTTTCCTAAAACCGGATGAGTTCTTTGAAGATTTAGCTTAGAAGTACTAAATAAAATTATCTGAAAAAATAAAAAACATTCTTCATTTATAAATTGAGATATTTAACAAAGTTTCCGGGTTTAATTCCCCAGCAAGACAGGCAGGACGTTTTGTGTCAGTGTTAAATCCCCCGAAGTTTTGTGGACGGAAACCTTCCCCACAACAGCACTCTTCGTTACAAAACGTAATTGGCAATTGCGAACTTGTAATGAGCGTAGCCGAAGTATTGCGAATTGCCAATTGGTTTAATTTAGTTAATGGTGGAGAATAAAAGTATGTGTGGAAGATTTACTCTAAATCAGTCAGCAGCAGCTTTAGCTGAAGTTTTCCATGTTGAGCCAGTTCTAGATTTAACAGCCGGATATAACATCGCCCCTACGCAAATGGTGGCAACGGTGTTACAAAATCCCGAAAGCGAAAAGCGTGAATTTAAGCAGTTGTATTGGGGATTAATTCCGTCATGGGCGAAAGATGCACGGATGGGGGCAAAGCTGATTAACGCTAGGGCTGAAACTGTTGCCGAAAAACCCGCTTTTCGTTCGGCTTTTAAGCATCGACGCTGTTTAGTGATAGCTGATGGCTTTTATGAGTGGCAACGGCAACAAGGCAAAAAGCAGCCATTTTATTTTCGCCTTCAAGATGGGCAAGCCTTCGGCTTTGCAGGTTTGTGGGAGAAATGGCGATGCCTAGGGCAACCCGAAGCGGGAACGACTGCTAACGAAGAAATAATCTCTTGTACAATTTTGACAACGGCAGCTAACGAATTACTCCAACCTATTCACGAGCGGATGCCAGTAATTCTAGAACCAAAAGATTACGATTTATGGCTAGATTCCCAAGTGCAAACGCCCCAAACCCTACAGCAGCTATTGCGTCCCTATCCAGCTCCAGCAATGACTGCGTATCCAGTTAGCACCTTAGTAAACAACTCTCGGCATAATAGTCCAGAGTGCATCATCCCACTCAGTGAGAAGAATGCCCCCACAAATCAGTTAAATTAGCTATTGAGTGAACTAAGGGATTGGGGAGATGAGGGAGATGAGGGAGATGAGGGAGAAAAATTATTGATTAATGCCCGATGCCCAATGCCCGATGCTCCATGCCCAATGCCCAATGCCTAATACCTAGAGACAAATATGCCAAGAACACAAAAAAACGATAATTTTGTTGACAAATCCTTTACAGTGATGGCGGATATCATTTTGAAGATCCTGCCAACCAACAAAAAAGCTAAAGAAGCGTTTGTTTATTATCGAGATGGCATGTCAGCCCAAGCAGAAGGGGAATATGCTGAAGCATTAGAATATTATGAAGAAGCTCTCACACTAGAGGAAGATACCAACGATCGCGGCTATATTCTCTACAATATGGGGCTAATCTATGCCAGCAACGGCGACCACAACAAAGCTTTAGAACTGTATCACCAGGCAATTGAGTTAAATCCACGGATGCCCCAAGCCTTGAACAACATCGCCGTGATTTATCACTATCAAGGCGAAAAGGAGAAAGAAGCTGGAGATAACGAGGCTGGCGAAGCACTCTTTGACCAAGCCGCAGACTATTGGATTCGAGCTATTCGCATGGCTCCCAATAACTACATTGAAGCCCAAAACTGGCTTAAAACCACCGGGCGATCGCAAATTGACGTATTCTTCTAAAAGTGATGAGTTAGGAATTATGAATCATTCACTCCTAACTCCTCACTCCTAACTCCTCTAATTTCTAACTCCTAACTAAAAAATATGATTGACCAAGAACAAGTTCATAAAGTAGCTAATCTTGCTCGTTTAGAATTGACTCCAGAAGAAGAGAAACAATTCACTACCCAGTTAGGAAGTATTCTGGATTATATTCAACAGTTAGATGAACTTGATGTTAGTAATGTGCCTCCAACAACGCGGGCAATTGATGTCAGCAACATCACACGAGAAGATAAATTGCAACCCTATCCTGACCGACAAAGCATCCTCAACAATGCGCCTGAACAGGAAGGTGAATTTTTCAAAGTACCAAAAATCCTCAACGCTCAATAGTCAAAATTCAACAGTCAAAATTTTTAGATTTTTGACCTTCCAACAGTGCGCCTGAACAACCCTTACATTTCGTATCTGATGGGTAAATCCTATATTACATGCAGCCCAGAACTTAGTGCGATTCATCTGAGAGAAAAAATTTCAAAGCGTTAATTTTTGCAAAATATACCTAATCAAGTACAAATACCCAAAATTACATAAATCCGATAAAGTTTAGAGGATATTTGAAAAGTCCTTTTGTCGAGCTTGAAAACAACTAGCAATGCTGCGGGGTTCTTCTTTTAAAATAAGTTACAAAATTTCGGTTAAAGCGCCCAAGATTAGACGATGGTGGGGAGCATCCCGTCAGGTGCAAAAACCTTGATAGCCCTCATCCCCTAACCCCGAATCCCATCTTTGAGATTCGGGTAACTAGAATTATGTCTCCCCTCTCCCATATGATGGGAGAGGGGCTGGGGGTGAGGGAAAAGATTTAAGCCAAAATTGGAATGCTCCCCGATAGTGAAGACCCCAACCACCCGGATGTGACCCGGTAAAGACAGCCGAAAGGGGACTGTTGAATAATTAACTTGTGAGAAAGGTCTTCGTGAGTTTCTACGGTTATAACAAAAGGGGACATTAGGATACACTGGCTTTTGAATACACCGGAAGTTCAGCAGTAACAAACAAAATCGCCACTGGTGACTTGCTGCCTAGTATCGTATCGCTTTTCGCTGTATGAAACTTACTCAAATCTCCGGCAAGTATCCCTCAAGAAGGTTTCTTAGCATCTAAAAAGACTCCCACTGTTTTGAGGCTATAGCCTTAGAATATTTACAAGCTTTACTTACGAATTAGCTCTCTCTAGAGAAAGTACCGTTTTTACTGTCTAAGCTGGCATTCTACCTGTTTCTATTGGTATCTGTGTAGCTTAACAAATCAGAGGATTGATTAATATTAAGCCTGTTTTACTATTTAGTTTCTTACCCTAGCCTATTTATTAGACTGCCTAGTGTTCATTTCAGTTTGTTCAATAGCTTTTAGCCCTTATCGCTCCCATGCTGACCCATCACCGCAAGCCCGTGTGCTTATCACTTATTTCCACTGACCTACCAATCTGGTCTGTTGTGGAAACTGCCGCGACATTGTATCAAAAAGATACTGATAGATTCCATTTGCTGCTGACCGCACCGCCCCTAATTAGCTGTGAAGTAGAGAGTGTCGTAAGTCCAGAGGATACACTTCCCCAAAATAAGAGCAAAGCTTACGCCCCTAACAGTCCCAGAATTTTGTGGCTAGAGATTTCTCCTTACCGAGTCATTATGACTATGCAAGGTAACGCTCAAGTCAGTTACCGTCACTTTTGGGAACGGGGCGTTTATGGCATTAGTCGCTATTGGTTGCCAACTGAGTCATTGCAACCTAACAATCCTATTCGTTTAAGAAATTTTACTAGTAGCCTAATTCTCAACGGACATCCCTTACCAGAGCATTTGCGGCTGGAATATGAATTGTGGGCAGAAAAAGTCCAACTAGGATGCTACATACTGAATTTGGAAATTAAACATTAATATCGGGGGACTGGAGACTGGGAACTGGGGGAGATTAGGGGACAAGGAGAATCATTCTTAACTCCTAACTCAGCACCCCCAATACCCTATGTCTTTCAACCAAAATAACTGGGTTGATTTCCAGGTTTCCATTTAATATTGCAACCAACACTCGGCTTTTGGTCGGTTGTAACAGGTTTATCCACCAGCACTGCTTCAATAGCTGCGCGTAAATCTGCGCCTGTTACGGGTTTGCCATTACTGGGACGGCTATCATCTAATTGTCCGCGATAAACAAGCTGCCGTTGCTTATCAAATACAAAAAAATCAGGTGTGCAAGCTGCTGTGTAAGCCTTTGTTGTTTCCTGACTCTCGTCGTAGCATAAGGTAAAATTAAAGCCTTGTTCTGTTGCAAATGCTTGTAACCCACATTCCGCACTTCATCCTGTAGTACACATACTGACAATAAAAGGTTCTATTTAATTTAAGTAGAAAGACTTAAATTACTTAATAACTAA
>NZ_JBALCW010000009.1:0-28463 GCF_036917635.1 Nostoc sp. | reverse complement strand
CAAATACTACCATGCTCTATGTGTTATCCGGCTTGCTGATTTAACCAAGCTTCTAAATCCGCCACAACAGAAAAATCTAATAACGCCTCTCCTAGCAGTCAATAATGCTGGCTTTACCGGGCCGCATGGGATTAGTACCGCCGATTATGAGATTGAATGGTGGCATCGTGTGATTGCGACTAATCTTAACGGCATTTTATTTGGACTGAAATACGAAATTCCAGCAATGATCCAAAGTGGTGGCGGGGCAATTGTGAATATGTCATCTGCGGCTGGTGCGGTCGGAGTAGCGGGTATTGCTCCCTATGTCACTGCCAAGCACGGCATTATCGGTCTGACAAAGGCAGCAGCATTGGAATATGCAAACCAGGGCATTCGGGTGACTGCAATCGGGCCAGGTTATGTTGATACACCCCAGATGCAAGAGTTGCCAGAGTCAGCGCGAAAGCAGATGGCTGACTTGCACCCTTTAGGTCGCCTTGCACGAACTGAGGAAGTCGCAAACATGGTTAGCTTCCTATTGTCCGAGCAAGCCTCTTTCGTCACTGGCAGCTTCCACCTGATGGATGGTGGTTACACTGCCCCCTGATTACTAATCACTCCAGCGATCGCAGTTAAGATTATGGGAGTTCTCCATGATTGCTTCATGTTGCGACATCTGTTGTTGCAGGAAACCACAATTCTTTTCTGCACTCCGTTCCAGATTCTGGGGAGTGCGATCGCTACATCAAGGATTATCTCGGTTTTCCACTGGCTCAGTTAAGCGGCTTCAAACCGTTTTAGAATAAGCTCTTTGGCTAATTTTGAGAGTGCTAGGTCGGGACTGTTCTTTCATAGCGAGGGCAACCTGGAGGCTGCACCCGATGTCCAGTTCTTCTTCAGCCCCGATATATATTTACCGCCTGGCTATGTCCGTCCCAACTGGGGATTCACGGGTGTAGTCTCTTTGACTCATTTCCAAAACATTGGCAGTGTCAGTTTGCGCTCATCTGATCCCAAAGACGCTCCAGTTATGCGGATGAATTATTTGCAAAGTGAAGCTGATGTGCGTCTTCTCATTGCCGGGATTCGATTAATGCGGCAATTGTTTCAGTTTCGTGGTTTTGATGAGTTTGGCGGTAAGGAAATTGCTCCGGGTGCTGGTGTGACTAGCGATGCAGCACTCGTTGCCTACATCCGGGAAACTTGCAGTACTGGACATCATCCGGCTGGCACTTGCAAAATGGGCACTGACCCAATGGCAGTGGTAGATCCCGAACTGCGAGTATATGGGGTCAAGGGATTGCGGGTTGCGGATGCATCGATCATGCCAACTCTGGTCAGGGGCAACACAAACGCGCCCATTATTATGATTGGCGAAAAAGCAGCCGATTTAATTAAAGCCGCAGGTGGCATTTTATAGCAAGCACTGCTTGACATACTCACAATTAAGGTAGCTATACTAGCTGTTTGAAGAACTGGCTTGATTGAGAAGGTCAATAGCATCTTGGTCGAGATTTATATTGACAGCTTTGATGATATCGTTAAGTTGCTCAACTTTTGTTGCACTAACAATAGGTGCGGTAATGGTAGGATTAGCAATGAGCCACGCCAGAGAAACTTGGGTGGGAGTAGAATTATAAGTCTTTGCCACCCGATCTATTGCCTCTAGAATTCGTAAACCACGAGGATTTAAATATCTTTTTACAGAACTACCACGCAGACTAATAGACAAATCTTTTTCTGAACGATATTTACCAGAGAGAAAGCCACTGCACAGAGAGGAATAGCTAATCACACCAATTGAGTGTTCTTGGCAAATTTGTTGTAAATCTTGCTCATAACCATCTCGGTCATACAAGTTATAACGGGGCTGAAGACAATAGTAGCGAGGATAACCATGTTGACGGCTAATTTCTAATGCCTGTAACAGACGCTCTGCACTATAATTTGAAGCACCAATTGCACGTACTTTTCCCTGACGAATCAATTCTGCGTAGGTTTCAAGAGTTTCTTCAAGTGGAGTACTTTCATCGTCGATATGCGATTGATATAGATCGATATAATCAGTTTGTAACCTCTGCAACGAGTCTTCAACAGCTTGTTGAATGTGTTGGCGAGAAAGCCCTTTGCCTTTAACACCCATATCGTTGCCAACCTTAGTTGCAATCACCACTTGGTGACGATGACCACGCTGCTTGAGCCATTTTCCTAAAATTGTCTCAGATTCTCCACCAATATTTCCTGCAACCCACTTGGAATAGACATCGGCTGTGTCAATAAAATTACCTCCAGCCGCTATAAAGCGATCTAAAATCTCAAATGAACTATTTTCATCAATTGTCCACCCAAAAACGTTTCCACCAAAAGATATTGGTGATACTTCTAGCCCTGAACGTCCAAGTTTACGTCTTTCTGTAATGGCCATGAGTTTTCTCTCAAAATAGTTTTAGAATTACTTGTGCCAACTATGGCTAATTCAAATGAAAAATACAGTATGCTATTAAAGCTACGATAAAGCTATCGGTAAACCGGATTTTAAAATCCAAACGCAGATTATCATGGAAAATCATCCAAAATCAAGTCTTTAGAAACCGTGCCCACAAAATTTTGAAAGTCAAGGGTAGCACTACCTCTGGTGGTTCCGAATAGCTTATCTGCTCCTTGACCAAAAATTGTAATGTTACCAAGTGGTAAGTCGTTTAACCCAAACGTTGCTGGATCTGGCTCAATTGTAATCACACCTGTATTATTATCGAGATTGCCATAGCTGATATTTACAAGTCTAGTTAGACCGTATGGCGCATTAGCACTTTCACCTATATTGGTTATTTTTAAAATGTTTCCTGCGATCGGTTCAAGAGTAGTTTCTGAATTGTAGATAGCTGAAAATGGATATTGTATCTGCGCCACTACTTTTTTTGTACCTAGTCCAAAACTTAAAAGCGCAGCAGCTACCGGAGTGAACCATACAGCCCGTAATCTAAGCATAACTAATTTGATTTTGATATTAGGTAGTGTTTACTTTCACTAAAGACAAGCTACCGTAAATTTCTCAAAAAATAAACCATCTATCGATACAGCAGTAGCCGTGCATTGTTAATTTTCGTATGTTGCTAGAAATTATTCCTTTTCCCCTTTGCTAATAAAAGCTAGTAATGCTAGATTTCCGTTACTGGCAATTCTTCAGGGTGATTTATGAACAAAGGTGAACTAGTGGATGCTGTAGCAGCCAAAGCCAACATCACAAAAAAGCAAGCTGATGAAGTCATCAGTGCTTTTTTGTCAGTTGTTACCGAAGCTGTAGCTAATGGGGAGAAGATAACGCTCGTTGGCTTTGGGTCATTCGAGCGACGCGAACGCTCCGAACGTGAGGGGCGTAATCCGAAAACCAATGAGCCAATGACTATCCCAGCCACTAAAGTACCTGCGTTTTCTGCTGGCAAGGCGTTTAAAGAAAAAGTAGCGCCATAGATGAATTGCTTTGCCACTAGCAATCCAATCACTGCAAAGCTGTAGCGTTCGCTGTTCTCAAGGCAGCGTGGGGCAACGGTAAGTGGAATGTGAGTGTTGAATTGCAGATGTAAAAAAAGCGCGGCGCGATCGCTGCATTTATTTTGGGCATTCTGAAAAGATAGCGTTTACTGAAGAAAATCATGTTTAAAGGATTCGGTGGCCCAAAGAAAAAATCAGTGCTTGAGGACAATGAACTGACCACAGGGATTGTTCAGCATCCAGTTACGGGACTTTGGCAGACATGGATATCATTACCTGTAAATGATATCCAGTCCATTACTGCCCATAATCAGCGAGAGGATGCTAATAAAATAGCTAAACAGATTGCTGATGCTTGGAGTGAAGGGAAATACAAAACTGGGGAAGAGGTAACAGCTTTTATTAAATCTCTGCCGACTGATGCTGTCATAGATCCATTGCCCCAAAATATTGTAATGCAATTAAGTCAGCAGGCATTAAGCGCAAGGAAGTAGTTAGAGCGATTGCTAGGCCAACGTCTGCGATGAACGCTCTAAACAGTATCATCCATCCATCCGCACTCTGGATTTCGTCTATTTCTTCACGGCTAGCAGGCTCACGAATTATTAAAATCAATTGAATTTAGTCCTAAGTAGCAATCAACAAGATCATTCCATAGATTAGTAAATTACACCAAACAATTGAATATGCCCTTACCTTCAGCAGTTAATCAGCCTCAGACCCATGTATGGCAAAGGTTTCATGTTTACAAGTGTGGCATTAGACTGTGGTCATCAGATAGGGTGCGATCGCTATTGCTTTTTTGGGTATTTTAAAATAGCGTTTACTGAAGAAAATCATGTCCCGCATAGCTTATAGCTTTTCTTAGTGCCATTCATCTCTGATATTAATTAACTGATTCCAAACAAGTGGAGCCAAATCAATCGGACAAACCCAATCACCAGTATCAGCAGACATCCATTCCTGAACTGAAGCAATCTCTTGCCTTAGTTGGGCAGCAGCTTCATCAAGCTTTTTGAATACCTTAATACCTCGCAGACCGACTTCGGAATTTGTGACTTTAACGAGGTCTGATTCGATTTCAGACACTTCAGATTTTAAGACATCTGCCCATTTAGGAGCAGCAGACTTTGTACTTTTCTTCAACTGGATACGAAATCTGATGCGGGTTTTATTTAATTGTGAGAAATTGTGACGTTCGACTACTGCATCAGTTAGAAAATTTGTAGCGATAGGGTTGTCAATTGCTTGTACCATAATTATTCACCTCAATCATTATTTTCACTTCAGATTAAGCGAAGCTTTCTTTGTAGCTAGTTTTCAACTTGTGAATGTCTGTAGTAGCTCTATAGATTACCTTTGTAGAACTATCTTTTAGCCGAATATGTCTTTTAATGACTGGTGGTTTGTGTGTTGACATTGCTAAAATAGCTGGAGTTGCTGTGAATTATCCTGTACTACGGGCTTGTTATAAGTCATACCTTCGACTTCGTAGCAACGACTCATAAGTTTGTTTCGATTTAGTCGAAAGCTAGCTTTTTTCCTTTGATTGGGCAGAGGTAGAAACAAATACTGTGGATGTTGGATAGTACCTGAATCACCCAGATATCGACAAAGCGTACCGTTTATTTGGTATACCTTTGATGAGCTTAACAGTGTCGCGTCATACACTTTAATCAAATTTCCTTCCATCTGATTAGCATTGAAGTAGAGTGTGCGATAATCTTTTGTGGAATCGATTTTTCTCTACAGTTAACTTTAATCAGTTTGACTGTAGAGTTTTTCACGCATAATGTAATTTTCCGATTCTTTCAAAGATAGAAATGCTCGAACATCTGGTTTAATTTTGACTTTGATTCATCTAGTAGTGCCTTAAAGTCAAACTCCTCTGAGTCCCAAACTTCATCAACACTATTGGACTCATCAACAATGTTTGCAATCAAACTCACTTCATCGTTGTAATCCCAACCGTTAGCCAAAAGCCACGGCAAGACTCCCTCAGATTGCAATAGTTTCTCAACGTCGAACGAATCGGAAAACTGCTGTAAGTTTTCGATATTGGGGTGAACGATTGTTGTAGTCATCTGTGATTAGTTGTGAATAGTTGAACAGCACGTATTAGCTGTAGACAAAGCTTGAGTAACTTATAACTACAGTCTCTCAAGCCCTGTTTAGAACAAGTTAGAACGCCGCCGCTGCCCTGACTACAGCAATTGCTTGTTTACTTATTTCTCGCCAATTGCTTTCATCGTTGTAGGATGCAATAACTAACTCCGACTCTACCCAAACCCGACAAAACAGAACGTTCTCATCTGTTCCTGCTTGTGGCTGAATTGTCACCGGAGAATAAAGCTGTTGCGGTGTCAAAGTTGCGATCGCAGCAAGTATACTTTTGGTAAAGTGAGTATCATGACCAGATTCGAGAATGTACATTCGATCAGCCTGAATTGTAGCTAACAGTTTATGCACTTCTTTCCCACGCCGTTCACACTTCTCGAATTTCAGTTCTCGCAAATATCCAGTTAAGGCTGTTTGGGTAATCGCACTTGCTTCACTGTTGTTTAGGGTGTACCACAGATAACCGTTGTGACGATTGCAGTAGATTTTGCTACTGCCAGCTTCCGAATGCAATCCCAATTTCGGCTTATTGATTGCTGCAACTAATTGCTTGAGTAGTTCCTCTTGGCGCATCAAAGCAGCAAGTAG
This sequence comes from Nostoc sp., assembly GCF_036917635.1. GTDB lineage: Bacteria > Cyanobacteriota > Cyanobacteriia > Cyanobacteriales > Nostocaceae > Nostoc. The sequence goes on along the minus strand of NZ_JBALCW010000009.1, from coordinate 22,283 downwards.
TTCAGCATTTTCTTGAGAGTTCATTTGTTTGTTCCAAAAGCATTTTCACTTTTGCATTGGCGCAGCCGTTTAATTGTGATATATGAAGCGTAGAGCCAATAAAACAGCGCTCTTGATTTCACAAAAGCGCTTTCAACTAATAATTATTTGTAGTTACAGGTTATCCGTGTGAATTAAATCTTGCTAACAACTTTTCACAGGATAAACTAGACAATTCCAGTAAAAATCTTGCAAAGTCATCTGGTGCTAACTGCAACAAATTATCGACGACTCTTGACAACTCTTCATCCACAGAACCAAACCGGAATCTCAACAAGTTTTCTACAACCTGACGGCGTTCAAGTTGTACTCCTTGCTCTACTCCTTCTTGTACCGCTTGCGCTCTTGCTTCTTGGTAAGCTTCTGTCAAATTCATAATTAACTCCTGGTCATCTCTGGTTAATTCTGTCTGTGCCATTACACTGATACGCCATCGGTAAATTATTTCCAGTACATTCCGGCGTAGTCGGTTGGATGAAGGAAGCGCAATGAGTTCACTTACTGCTTGTTTTTGAATTACTCCCCGTCCCAAAAGCCTTAACCATAGAGTCTCTGAAATAACTGGTAGTTGGTTAATAGCTACTATTGCAAGTCTAAAAACATTAGGCAGAAAGTATATTCCAGTAGTCCAGTTTTCTAGCTCTAATTGTGCGCCAAAACTGTTGAGTAAATCTTGCGAAGCTGATGGTACTACAATCCATAAACGAGGTAAATCATTATCATCTAAAGTTTTCCCTTCTACCGATGCCCGACAGTTCAAAATTGAAAAGACACTCAAAAGTTTACGAAGACAGTTTCGGACTTCTGTTTCATTAATTTGCTCATAATAAACTTCTATTGAACAATCACTTTGAGCAACTTTAGCAAGTAATCCAAGTGAGTGTCTTCCGGTTTGAATTGTCCCTTTGGGAAAAAACAGAACAATTCCCCGCCTTTCTGAATCGGTTATTACGCCGCTAACTTCTACGCTACCTAACGGTGAAAGCAAGCCTTCGAGATAATGCTCAACAAACAGACTATAAAATTTTTGGGTCATTCAAAGGACAAATTGCGAAGGATAGTTTATACCAATACCAAAATCGCTTTCGTTGACTTGGAAAGTATTAGCCTTAATCAATACTGTCCTAAAGCAGCTTGAAAAACTTGTTCAGCAGTTAAATTTAACTCTCTTAAAGTAGGTGATTCAATCCGGTCATTTCCTCGAAATTGAGTAACTTGATATTCACCTTCGACTAAAGCATAAACTGATATTGTCGGTTGTTTAGGATTCCCAATAAACCGCTTTCCACCAAGAGCAGCATAGTCAACAATCCAATATTCTGGAATCCCAATTTCCTCGTACTCACCAAATTTTAGAAAATAATCATCACGCCAATTTGTACTTACAACTTCTACGGCTAATGGAATTGATTCTGCTTGAGTAACTGTTGATGCTCTTTTCCAGAGTGGTTCATTGACCAAGTTAGGAAGATTCAATACTAATACATCTGGAATATAACCAGATTTCTTGTCAACTGATTTGACTAATACTTGACCAGGAATAGTATAAGCTAGATTAAATCTGCGAATCTCAAAATTGAGTTCTCTAATCAAAAATGCTCTAACTAGCTCATGTTCTCCTGTTGGTTGCATTTCTACTATTACTCCTTTGTATAGTTCATATCTGCCATTTTCTGGTTTCCACTCTAGAAATTCTTCAAAAGTAACTGGTTCTGGTAAAGCTTGAAACATCGTATTATCTCTTCAAATTTGAACTGATACCGACAGAATGTTTGATCACGCAAAAATTTTAGATTTGCTTCTATCTTTACATCTAAATAAAGGATCTCGTTCTCAAATTGGTAAGTGGACAGTTTTTCTAATTTCTCCTGTCCACTGTACTGTGCAGATTTATTTAATTTTATGCTACCGCTAACTTTAAGCTAACGTGTGGCACTTCACTAGTCACCGGAGCTAGAGCAAAGGATTCAACAGCCACCCTACAAACAGAACTTTGAGCAAACATTGCCTCATGCGACTGCCAAGCTCAATCTATGTTTTATCAGACTCATGCTTAAGCGGTTAGCTCAGGCATAGATATCAAATGGGTTCTATATATCCTTGGACTCCATAAACCTGTCAGTTCACAGATAAGGGCACTCTACTGCCGAGGCAAGGTCGGATCAAGTTATCTGGAAACTTCTCAACGTCTCCCCTTTATCAGGTTTCTGCGATGCGATCTGCTTTGCAGCAACGCTTCGTGATCGCTTTGGGCCCCTACTCATCCCTACTCAATCTTCCAATTAGGCGTATAACCAGAAGTAACTTGGCTATACATTTGCAAGACCGATGCAGAAATACGTCTTGAGAGTTTTGCGATCGCCCATAGCGCTCTTGTAAAATCATTTTCAATTGTTGAGAATTCACAAGAGTAAAAAGTTTATGGCAGATAAGTCCGGTCAAGACCCCTCGGAAATCACAGTGGCAACGGTTGATGAAGAACGAAAAGGCGCAACTTTCAGCGGTACGGTCATCCTTGGTATAGATCCTGAGGGTGGGGCAGTCGTTTTCTTTAGAGACTTTTTAATTGAAGATTATAAAGGCGAACTTACCGCAAATCTTGCGACAGATGGCGATATAACGAAAAGCATTGATTTAGGCGAACTCGATCATAAAAGCCCCAGTTTTAAGCTGCCAATTCCGCTCTTAACGGATACATTACCCTACAATACAGTCGTGTTGAGCGACAAAAAAAGCAAGAAAAAAATCCTGACGATCAATCTATAAAATTTGTAACTTAGCTCCTAGTTCAGCCAAATTCGATTGCCCTCCTGTATATATCTCAAATGGGTTCTATAAAAGTGTTCAAGGGTAAAGCGTATTAACTGATGTCAGAACACCAGACAGCACAAAGCTGTAGAGAAGATATTGGGATATTACCGTGTCCTATGTACAGCGATGTGATAAGAATTGATTGAAAAGGCGATTGCATACTACTGAGTACGCAATCGCCTTAATTCTGGAAAGATTGAAGTTTTTACAACCAGTTTTTAGACTTAGTTTGGTCATCGGAATCATCTCCGGTGGCTTGGCCATTACAAGTTTTAGGCTGCGGCTACTTATCCCGCCGGCTATTGGTTTCTAACAGTTTTGTTGCTAATTCAATTTGATTGGTTTGAGTTTTGAGCACTTCTTCCTTTCTCTGAGAGGCATCGCGCTCAATTCCTCTCTTGTACATATAATTTACAACACCATATTGTATTATGTCAATAGAGTTTTGCATATTTCTTGTAAACTTTCAGGATTGATTACTAACGCTGGAAATAACTTCCAAATAGGTACATCAAGCGCATTACAAATAGCAAACGCATCTTCTTTGGAAATTGATTCTGGTCTATTTCCAGGGTTTGCCCATTCAAGGTTTTGGATAAAAGTATTGCTGCGACCAGCTTGAATCGCTAATTTATCTCGGCTAGTTTTACCCCGTAGTTTTCTCAATCGCTGTGCTGTTTCTTCATCCCAAGTAAAACGAGATACATAGGACAGTTTCACAAAGCAGACCTCCTCTGTCATTTAGCTCTCCTCTAATTTACAACACTAAATTGTACTTTTAGAGTTTTTTGATTACACTGAGGTAGTGATAACGCAAAAGCGATCGCCAGCCAGGAAGCAACGCGATCGTTTTGCCAAACTCATTTACAAAATGTAAGCCAATTATAATGCTGACACACTTTTGGTGTGATTCAGAAATCAACTAAATGCCCCAGTCTGGGCAGATAGGCAAATACGCGATACCCAAGGGGTATGTTAATGCCACCCAGGTGACTAAAGCTAACTGTAAACTTTTGTCAGACTAAATAATAGCTTCATTTTTCCCTTAACAAAGTTTTAGCTATTTCAGCTTACAATTTGTCCTACTTCTCCTTCCAAAGGCTGTCCGAAATCTTCTTAAAATCACATCTAGGCAGGACTGTGCCAAAACGGGAAAATTGTACGCTAAGGAATTAATGCAAACGCTATAACCATTGTGAGACTTAGGTTTCAGCCATTGCTGAAAAACATTTTTTGTTTTATCCCTCAGTTAACAGTTCAAGAGAAATACTAATACTTTTGATGAACATTATTAGCACTGCTAATAATGTTCATCTCAACGATACTATATTAATTTATCTAACAGCTATTTACTCATCGGAAGTGAGAATTTTAGGAAACACTTTTGTACAACTTTTTTTGCACGTAATGAAGCTACTTTTGAGTAGCGCAAAATCATTTTAATTGTAGAGTTACCTATTAACCTTTATGTTTACTCTATCCGCTAATTGACCAATATGACTGAATTTAAAGCTTTTTAGGCTATGCTCATGGAGATGCTGCCATAAACTATAAACTGTCTAATATTCCATTATTGCTCCCAAACGCTATAAATTTTGTGCAATTAATACAGCTAAAGTAATCATTATAATTAAGGATATCATTGAAAATTAATCAAGATTTTATATGCAGATTTATTTGAAAATAAATCCTATGAAAACTGTAATACTTTTATAAATTTATATGTAGTCAAAATGACTCTAAACCCATCTGAAGAAGAAGGAACCGCTCTCAATACGGTTCGGATAGCTGAAAGAATGAATTGTTGAAAATTAAATTGCTTAAAGGCTTATTCTGTATAGCTTTTGAAGCTTGCACTAATTCCTTAGCGTACAATTTTCCCGTTTTGGCACAGTCTAGCCTATTAGAGCAGTGCTAGCTAAACCTGGATGTACTTGGCAGGAGTTTTGGGCAGTGGCGCAAGAGTATGAGGTAATAAAAGCAGACTACTGGGCGGAACTTACCACTGAGGAAACAGAATTAATCACTGCTCTCGAAATTGCTTCTCATCCTCCGGTGATCCAAGTCGGTTCTGTCGTTGCCTACGCTGACCCCTACTACACCTTATATCTAGCTAGAGGTGAAGTTGTGGAGGATTTGGGCGAGGATGAGGTGCTGGTTGCTTGGGATCACTGGAAGAACGAAGGTAAAAAAACAAGCAGGTATTTTCGGAACGAGTTGAGATTCTGGCAACCTCAATAGGCTTTCAGTGTATCAGTAACTTTTTAGACAACTAAATACAAATTTCTTAGAGCAATGCTGGAATAATGATCCGGCACTTGTGATCGTGATCAAGAAATTGCTGGTGAAGTTTCCGCAGTGGGGCATTGCTTGTGTTGATGGGGTGCTGCTGAATTAGGAGGAGTAGTGAATGTGTACAATCGAGAAGAGTTTGGGCTTGCTATTTAATACCCAGATCCCCTTGTCTAGAGCATTACCCTGCAATGTAGTTAACTTGATGACACCTCAATGACATTTTCTGCAAAGCTTTTATAAGCATCGCCCATTTGTTTCGCTATCGAGTCAGGAAAGACGTGAAAATCCCCAGCTTTGAGAGCTTTTATTATCCCGTCTGCCACAAGTGTTGGTGGCTGTGCAACCTCACTCATTCCTGCCGCATCGCCCATATCCGTGGCAATCGGGCCAGGGTGAACACTTAGCACAATCGTGCCCTGCTCACTCAATAGTTCTCGTAATGCCTGGGTGATTGAATAGGCCGCAGCTTTTGAAGCACAGTAAGTGGCAGAGTCGGGGAAACCCTTGAGCGAAGCAACAGAATTGATTTGGGCAAAGACACCACCTCCATTGGCTTTGAGTACCGGGGCAAACGCCTGAGCCATGTAAATCAATCCATATACATTGATCTTCATCTGAAATTCGAGAGCGGCGATCGCATTCTCAGCTAAGGGAGTTCCAGCAAGAAATACTCCTGCATTATTGATAACTATTTGCACATCTGGGGCAGTTTGAGCAGCAGCAACAATAGATTGGGGATCACCTAAATCAATCTGAATTGGTACTACCCGATCACCGTATTGTTCAATTAATGAGGAGACACTGTTGATCTGACGAACAGCCGCATAGACTTTGGTGGCTCCGTGTTCAATAAACGACTCAACTATCGCCTTGCCGATGCCGCGATTTGCGCCCGTAACCAAAATGGTCTTGTCTTTGATGTCGTAGTTCATTTGGATTTCTCTTTATGGTTTTCCATGCTCTGAAAAACCTTGGACAATCGCTCTAAGTTAGGAAAAGAAATTTAGCTGCTCTCTTGAGGAAAGACTGCGGCTCCCACCGCTCCTCTTAGCATAGTATCATCAGACATCATGCGAATCTAGCAACACCCATTTTTTAGCCGTCTTTGAAGTTTGTGCTTTTGGACACCTCTTTCCAGTGCGGTTGGTTCCGTTGTTGGCGAATGCAGCGATGTCTAACGACAAGCCGTTTCACGTCTACGCTAATCAAACACAGGAGGAAGTAGAACAGGGTAATCCTACTTCGTTGTTAGTTGAAAATTCAGTTTCGGGTGAAGAAGTCAAAGCAGTTGATGAATGTGAAAGTTCCGCCGTGTCTGCTACAAATGCTGAAAAGTGGTCGCATGAGGCGATTGTTGCAAGGGCAAGTGCGCGACCGGAGCGTATGCAGAAACTGAAAGTTGCGGCGAATTCGGGGCAGAATCCGAGTTTTGATTTCTTGCAAGAGTGCTGGAATGATGACCCTGCGAAAGCAGATTGTGATTAAGAAGGTGCTGGCGAAGTATCCGCAGTGGGGAATTGCGGTTGTGGATGGGGTGCTGATTGATTGGAATGGGTGAGCTAGCGATAATAAATCGTAGCCGTACCGCCATTTCATATTTACTAGGAGACTTCATCATTAAATGATACTGTATTGATTACAAACGCCTAGATAAAATTTTTCCTAAAAGCTTTTATTTATGAAACGATTTCTTGCGATTGCTGCGAGTATATTTGTTTACTTTTGTTTTGTTCATTTAGTTCAAATATCTCAGGCTGATGCCAAAAACTTTGAACAAGATAATTGTACTTCCAGATTATTAACAACAGGAGAGGGTTGTTTTATCTATCAAGTTAAAGATGCTGATTGGTCTATTCCTGTGTATTATTATTTACCGAATAGATTGAATTCAAATACTCAAATAGTATTTGCTATGCATGGAGAAAAACGTAATGCTAAAGATTATAGAAGTGATTGGAGAAAAATCTATAATTCCAATAGCGATAGCCAGACAAACTTTATCCTACTTGCCCCTCAATTTACACAAAAGGACTTTCCCGGATATGCTAGTTATAACCTGGGGAATATGTTTACAAAATCCCTCAAGCAACTAAAATCTCAAGACCAATGGGCATTTTCAGACATTGAAAATATTTTTGATTTGGTGAAGAAAAGTGAAAAACTTCAGTTAAGTACTTACTATATATACGGTCATTCTGCTGGAGCGCAATTTGTACATCGGATGGTTATTTTTATGCCTCATGCACGGATCAGAAAAGCTGTTGCTGCGGAAGCTGGTTCCTATACTGTACCTGACAAATATATGGAGTATCCCTGTGGTTTAAGAAAACAGACTGGAAATCAACTGCCACCTGTGGAATTAAAAACGGCGTTCAGCACACCAATGACTATAATTTTAGGTACGAAAGATAATAAACTCCTTTCAAGTGAACATGATACTTATAGTTGTGATGCCAAACAAGGTTCTAATCGTTTGAATCGTGGGGAATATTTTTACACTCAGGTGAAAAGAATTGCTAATTCCAGAAAAGAGAATTTGTCATGGACTTTTAAAAAAGTTACTGCTGCTCACATTGTTGCACATACAAATCCTCCCATTGAAGATCCGATGCTGGTATCTTGTGCAGCTGTCGAATTTTTTCCCAATTTCAAAGGTATTAATTGCAACTAATATTTCTAACTTTAATACATATATTTCCTTACTACCTCAAAAGCTCTAATTGTTCACCGTGATTACATATACTCTTTACTTGAAGCATTCAACTGTCTTTAGAAATATTTTTAGCTGAACTTTTGCATATAGAGTATGAAAAGCAAAAAATAATACTTCCAAACGATTTCTAATCCCCAGTAGCCTAATGCACTGATGCCAAACAGCATAGCGCTGACGATGGACAATTTAGCGATGGCTTTGAAAATGTAATCGCTTAAACTAGACGGTGTTTGAAAGGATTGTCTGTGACGATGATGGATAGCTAGTTCACTTGGAGCTACAACTAAAATACGTTTCGGTTTTTGTTGAGTAAGTTGGCAGACAACTTGTTTATTATCAGTCATGGGTCAAACCAAAGCCTGTTGGTTGTAACTAGATTAGTTTCAGTATTTATATTGTAAACTTTCGTCAGGTGTGTGTGGTTAAATTTACATAAAATTTCCCAATTCAGAAAAAATATTCTAATGCTTAAGCGATGTTATACGAAAAAACTCAGAGGATAAACAAGCGATTAAGCTGAAAGTCAGTTAAAAATATCCCCCAGCACATACTGCACTGGGGAATATTTAGCTTCTATTTTTTATTTAGCCAAAAGCTAATTGCTTGGCATAATCTTGTGCTTCATCTCCAGATAAAGGCTGAAAATTTCTAATTAGCGCTGCTGCATGAGTTCCTTCGGCGCTAAAAACCAGGGAATAGCAATGAGGTTCAGGAAGCCCTGGGTTTTCCATCTTTGCGATCCACAACCAACTTGATTCTTCATCTTCCCCACATGAATAATCATAATGTAGTATTTCTGCATTAGACATTGTTTTTTGCTCCTATTATTACTTATTACCAAAAGCTTACATCCGCGCCTTTATAATCACAAATGTCGCCAAAAATTCTTACAGATAGTCTTGAGACTGACTACCTTGGGTTCTGCTGCTGCTTCAGGGGCATGAACAACAGCTACTACAGCAACTTGTGGTGCAGGTGTCGTTAAGAGAGAATTGAGTAACTCTCGCTGATAGTCAATATCTTCTACTGTGCGGTAAACTCTGTGGTAGTCAATTTGCATCCCCAAAGGTGTTGGGACAATCTTTAGATATTGATTTAGGGCATTAATATAAGCAACGGAAAAATTTCTCTGCTCTACATAAGGACGAATAATCTCTAGTAATTCAATCGCTCTATTGATTTCAGAAACTTCACAATTACTATCGATTTTTGACTGACTTCTTCTGTAGCCTTTCATCATCTTTTCGGCTACTAGGTTACGATATTTGAGAACAGCTTCTTGATTGCTTCTTAAAGAATGAGTTTTAGTCTGAGACTTGTAGCCAACTCGTCCCCATTCAACAATTAAATTGTTGTCTTCAACCTTGGCACTCCAGAACTTATTGCTGTTCTTGATAGCATCAACAAAGACTAAATAGATTTCCATATTTCTTATCTTGTCAATTCACGAATTGACGGGCGTTGCCCCATCTAATTTGATGTTGTAGAGCTTCAAGTATTGTTTCCGCTTCGTGTGCTGTTAGCCCATTTAAAACAGAGCAGACATCCTCAAACAAGTTTTTATACAATGGATATGAAACTAATAAGCCCAGATTAGACAATGCATCCTCAAGTGCCTCAGCAACAGTATGCTTAGTAGAACTGTCTTTTTCTAACGTAAAAATGTAAGTTGCTAATGCCATTCGGAGCATAAGCTTAGTTTTTCTGTCCAATTTCTCTAAATACACACCATATTTATCAACCAGTTGGTCAATAGTTGGAGTCTGCCCGTAATAAGTAACTAAGTCTGTCGTCATGTTTATTCGCCTTATTAAGTATGTTAATTGATTGCTCTCAATTACTAAAAAAAGAGTGATTGCCCCCATAGAATCAGGAGACAATCGCTTTCTCATCAGTTCATGTTGCGAAACTTAGCAGCACGCAAAGACTGAGTTTTCGCTGCAACCACAGGACTGCTAGCCCGCCGTGCGGTAGATGCCCAAGCCTGCATTCTTTCAACCGCCGCAGCGTCCTGAATCGCAAGCGGGGTAATGGTTTGGCGACAGGTTTCCAGATCAGCAAGCGTTACCTGCTGCGGTCTATCCTCATCGAATGCCAGCAGAGCAGCTTCTGAAGCAAGGGTTTCCAGTTCTGCACCGGAGAATTTCGCGGTGTTGGCTGCAACTGCTTCGAGATATTCGGATTCCAGGTGAATGCCAAAGCGTTGCAGATGAATTCCTAAAATCTGTACTCGCTCTGGTTCTGTCGGCAGATCGACGAAGAAATTTTCATCAAACCTACCTTTGCGCTTAAACTCACTTGGTAGTGCTGATGGATCATTGCAAGTAGCTACAATAAATACCCCAGCAGTACACTCACTCATGAACGTAAGCAAAGTTCCAAGAATCCTTTGACTAACACCTGAAGTATCGCCCTGACCTGAAAGCGCCTTTTCCACCTCATCAATAAACAAGACACAAGGTGCGATCGCGGATGCTGTTTTCAGTGCGCGTTTAACATTACCTTCGGATTCGCCAACTAGTGAACCTAGAAGGGACGCAATATCAAGTTGCAGAAGTGGTAGATTGAGTATGCTAGCGATGTTTTTGGCACAGTGAGATTTTCCTGTTCCGGGTGGGCCAGCAAGCAACACACCTTTTGGTTGTGGTAACGAGAGACTTCGCGCCTCTTGTGTGAACAGCCGCCGCCGCCTCATCAACCACTCGCGTAGTAAATCGAGTCCGCCAAATGGGATTATCGCAGGTTTACCCAATTCGATACCCATTTGAGACAGTAACCGAGTTTTGTACTCGACGGCTTTGGGGATGAAATCAGCATCAACGACGACACCATCATTAGTTAAGTTTTCTTTGACAGTTAACCGCAGAAAATCGCTGATTTCTTCTAAAGTTAAACCCAGTGCTGCACGAGAAAGAGTTTCTTTTTCAGCATGTTCTAAGGAAATAGTGAAAGTCAATTCCTGTTCGATAGCTGACTGTTGTAAGTCGTGTAAATAAGAATTGATGTGTTCAAGTATTTGTTCAACTCCCGGTAGAGGAATTTCGCAGTAAGGAATTAAGCGTATAAGTGACTCGTGTAATTGAATGTTTTGACCCAACAGCACAATGCGTTTATCAGTCGGCTTGAGACGATGGTAGAGATTTTTAACCTTGCTTAAAATCTCCCAACTCAATTGGGGTGAGTTCTTAGTAATGAAGGGGTGAATATCTCCGAGGATAAATACACCATTCCCACTAAAGTTAGCAATGTAATCGAATACGAATAGTAGTGGATCAGCCTGTGGTGGTTTCTTATACTCTGCAACTGGCTTAAACACCAATCCCCCATCTGCTGCAATCAAACATTGCTCCAGGTTGGACACTCCCAGATTCCAGAAGAACACTGGACATGAAAGCTTATTGTTAGCTTCAGTAGTCAACCACTGAATAATCGTCGCTTCATCAGGAGACAGTACATCAACAGCAGCAATGGGGATTTGTGAATCGAGGGTAGAGAGGAGATTTGAGAGTTTCATGTCAATTATTCAAATATTTCACTTATGAAATGGCGAAGCCTTTATGATCAGCAGTTACCAGTCAAGTTAAGACTGGTAACTGATGACTAATTACTGACGCAAACGTGTCTGGCTACTGTTCGTAGTCCGAAGTTGTGGTGCTGATTCGTCTTTATAAGTGCGGTCGCCTTCGACAACTCCCAATGCCTCTTCAAACAGCTGGGTCGCGTCTAAACAAGACAATCCCTCAAATCCAAGAGCTTCTACTCGAACTTCACCTGTAGCCGAGTCGAAATGAATCAAAACTGAACGTTCCATAATTTATCTCCTAGCAAAATGTTGAACTTCCTGATGTCCGGCAAAAGTCAACCGTAGAGTTTGCACACTTCCGTGAGTTGATTCTGCGATCGCGCATTCACCAAACCTTTCTTGTAACTCGGCGGCTTTAGCGCGAACCATCCGTTGTCCATAAGCCAGCATTAGTTTATTGCTGAAAAAGTCTTTGCCCAGCTTCGGAACTGTTTCATAACTGTCGTGTATCACCTCATACACACCGCTTGACTGATTCCATTTGAAACCGATGTCTGCACGGGCTTGAATTGTGCGACCAGATACAATGATTTCAGCACTTTGCCCCTGAGAGCCACCGTAGTATCCTTTTAGTGGCTGTGGATTTCGATGAACTTGCGGTGATAGGTTTAAATCAAAAAGTGCTTGTAACAAACAATCGTGATTGCTTAATTTGGTTTTAACAGTTGAGAAATGTGACACAAGTTATCTCCAAGATTTTCAAATTGGTTTGAGAAATAGTAGGAGTGTGATATCCTTTTTGGATTATTGTGAATACCACACATAAAATCCATTTGCAATCAGTCTTGAGCGAATTCACCCTCGCCCAAGACTGTTTTTTACCGGAACTTAAACGACATAACCGTAGCTTTCGACAAGCCCACATCACCAGTTGCAAGCTGTTGCAGATTGCGCTGTTCATCTAGTAGCTTGGTGCGAATCTCTTGCATCTTTTGTTGCAATTGATTGCGCCCCTCACTACCAAGATTCTTCGACTCAATCGCCGGATCATTAACAATCGAGTCAATGTGCGCCATCATTTGTTGCAGACTGCTGCCAGCCTCTGAGTCAGCATTCGCTAGCAAAACCTGAACCTTCATTAGATGGCGTTCCATTTTCTTCTTGAACTGTACGGGCTTGCGCCCTGGTTCCCAGTCAGCCAACTCTTCAAGCAATTGGGCAGCGAGTTGTTCACCACCAGCCAAAGCCGATTCCCTTAGTCGCTGCTCCAGATTTTGGTCATACTGTTGTATGAATGGGAGCAATGCGATTTTGTTAGATCGGACTTTAATTCTCAGTTACAGAGCTAGATTCTCAATAAAAACAGTTATTTAGCTGCGATCGCACCCCTAAATACCTGATTTAGTACCCGAATTTTAAGCACCTCACAAAATCGCATTGCTCCCTGTATGAATCGCGTGATTTGCTCCAAGCATTCGGCTTGTTTATGGTCGAGTTGTTCAGAGAGGGCAGGGATAATCACCGGACGACCAATAATTACCTGCAAATAATCTTCTAAGTCAGTCAGAGTAGGGAAAGCCATTATTAAGTTGGCTTTGACTGACTCTTGCTTATCTAAAGATAATTCCCAAGTGTTGAGCGAGAGAAACTGATCAATTCGCTCTTGATAATCAAGAAGTCCCGCTTCATAATCAGCTTTTAATTGATTGCGTAAACCAGGGGCAATATTATCCCTAATATTAAGCAGTTGACTCCAAACAAGTGGCGCTAAATCAATTGGACAGACCCAATCGCCAGTATCACTTGACATCCACTCTTGAACTGAAGCAATCTCTTGCCTTAATTGGGCAGCAGCTTCATCGAGCTTCTTGAATACTTTGATTCCGCGTAATCCGACTTCGGAATTAGTAACTTTCACAAGGTCTGATTCAATTTCAGAGACTTCAGCTTTTAAGACATCTGCCCATTTAGGAGCGGCAGATTTTGTACTTTTCTTTAACTGGATACGAAATCTGATGCGGGTTTTATTGAGTTGTGAGAAATTGTGACGCTCGACTACTGCATCAGTTAGGAAATTTGCAGCAATAGGATTGTCGATTGCTTGTACCATAATTATTGACCTCAATCATTATTTTTCACTTTCGATTAAGCGAAGCTTTCTTTGTGATGATTTCTCAAGAGAGCGAATGTCTGTAATAGCTCTATAGATTACTTTTGTAGAGCTATTTTGTAGTCGAATATGTCTTTTAATGACTGGTGGTTTATGTATTGACATAACTCAAAATAGTTGAAGTTGCTGCGAATTATTCTGTACCACAGGCTTTTGATAAACCATGCCTTCGACCTCATAACAGCGAGTCATGAGTTTGTTTCGGTTTAGCCGAAAGCTGGCTTTTTTCCTTTGATTTGGCAGAGGTACAAATAGATACTGTGGATGTTGGATAGTACCTGCATCGCCTAAGTATCGATAATATGTACCGTTGATTTGGTAAACTTTTGATGAACTCAATAGTGTCGCGTCGTACACTTTAATCAAATTTGTTTCCATCTGATTAGTATTGGAATGTGTCATAATTTAGTGTTGAATCGATTTTTCTCTCCAGTCAGACTGATTGAATCTGACTGGAGAGTTTTTCACGCATAATGTAGTTATTCGATTCTTTTAGACATTCTTTCAAAGATAGAAATGCTCGAAAATCTGGTTTAATTTTGACTTTGATTCATCTGGTAGTGCCTTAAAATCAAACTCCTCTGAGTCCCAAACTTCATCTAGACTGGTAGACTCATCAATAACATTTGCAATCAAACAAGATTCGTCGCTGTAATCCCAACCGTTAGCTAAAAGCCACGGCAGAATTCCGTCAGATTGCAGTAGTTTCTCAACGTCGAACGAGTCGGAAAACTGCTGTAAGTTTTCGATACTGGGGTGAACGATTGTTGTAGTCATCTGTGATTAGTTGTGAATAGGTAAACAGCACACGTTAGCTGTAGACAAGGCTTGAGCAACTTCTAATTACGGTTGCCCAAGCCCTGTTTACAACGAGTTAAAATGCCATTTCATTCGCAGCTTTTGTAACAGCAATCGCTTGTTTACTGATTTCTCGCCACTCTGTTTGCTCGTTGTAGGATGCCATGATTAACTCACTATTTACCCACACACGGCAGAACAGCACATTTTCGTCAGTTGTTCCTGGCTGCGGCTGTAGCGTAATTGGAGAATACAACTGTTCTGGAGTGAGAGTTGCGATCGCTGCAAGTATGCACTTTGAGAAATGCGTATCGTAGCCTGATTCTAAGATATATGTCCGATCTGCTTGCATAGTTATCAGGAACTTGCAGGTTTCTTTTTTACGGCGTTCTGTATTCTCAAACCGTAGTTCTTTAAGATATCCAGTTAAGGCAGTTTGAGGGACATCACTCGGTTCACCATTTAGTGTGTACCACAGTCCTCCGTGCTGACGATTGCAGTAGATTTTGCAACTGCCAGCTTCCGAATGCAATCCCAATTTCGGCTTATTAATTGAAGCAACCAATTGCTTGAGTAGTTCTTCTTGGCGCATCAAAGCAGCAAGTAGTTCAGCATTTTCTTGAGGGTTCATTTGTTTGTTCCAAAAGCATTTTCACTTTTGCATTGGCGCAGCCGTTTAATTGTGATATATGAAGCGTAGAGCCAATAAAACAGCGCTCTTGATTTCACAAAAGCGCTTTTAACTAATAATTATTTGTAGTTACAGGTTATTCGTGTGAATTAAATCTTGCTAACAACTCTTCACGGGATAAACTAGATAATTCCAGTAAAAATCTTGCAAAGTCATCTGGTGCTAACTGCAACAAATTATCGACCACTCTTGAGAGTTCTTCATCCACAGAACCAAATCGGAATCTCAACAAGTTTTCTACAACTTGACGGCGTTCAAGTTGTACTCCTTGCTGTACTCCTTGCTCTACTCCCTCTTGTACCGCTTGCGCTCTTGCTTCTTGATAAGCTTCTGTTAAATTCATAATTAACTCCTGGTCATCTTCAGTTAAATCTGTTTGTGTCATTACACTGATACGCCACCTGTAAACCATTTCAAGAACATTACGGCGGACAAGATTCTCTGGTGGAAGGGCAACCAGTTCACTTACTGCTTGGATTTGTACTTTTCCCCGACCCAACAGCCTAAACCACAGCGTGTCTGGAGTTTGCGGTAGCTTGTTAATCGCTACTATTGCTGCTCTTACTCCTTCAGGCAGAAAGTACACCCCGCTCATCCAATTGTCTAAATCTAGTTTAGCTTCAAAAGCCTTGAGCAAAGCTTTGGAAGCACTGGGAGAAATAATCCACAGTTGTGCTAGCTCGTTCTCCGCTATTGTTGTATCTTCCCTGCTGGCTTTACGCTGTGCGTCTGCAATCACGGTAAACAATTTTTGTAGACAACTACGTACTTCTGTTCTACTTGGTTGATTGCGAAACGGTTCTAGCAAAGTAGTATTTAATACCGCTATTCTACCTAATAATCCTAAAGTTTGTGCATCAACCGCAGATGTCGGTGTTGGCGAAAATAACACATCAACAAATCTTGTTTCATCAGTGACTTCCCTGTTAGTTTTTACTTCCCCAAAGGGAGAAAGTAACTCTTCTAAAAACTGCTTGGCAAATTTATCGTGAGGTTGTTGGGTCATTCTATAAGGGCGAACTGTACTGTATTTCAAAGTGCAACTCTGTCGTCTATACTAAACCGCCATCGCTTCCATAACTTGTGATTGCCTAGTCATGACGAACAATCGTGATGATTGATGCAGCAACATTAGTGCCGCTAGTTTTAAAACTTCCTGCCTCAATCGGCACAATTAGAGCATCAACAAACTTCAGCCAATTCCTAAAACGTTTTTCAGTAGAATTATTTGAGTGCTGCCAGTGTGTTGATGAAATGGTGACAATACATCCGCCAGGGTTTAACAAAGTATACATTTCTTGAATGTGGACAATATCTTGATTATTGCTAAATGGAGGATTCGCAATAATTCTGTCGTAGCTTGCGCCATCATTCTCCATAAAGTCCGCACCTTTGAAACTAGCTGTCAGTATTTTTTTCAGAAATGATTGATTTAAGTCCATCAGTTCATAACAATCAATCACCTTGCCCGGAAGAACTTTGTTAATTGCCGTAAGGAGCGCTCCTCTACCAGCACTCGGCTCTAAGATGCTATGACATTCATTGATGTGTGCAAGGCTAACAAGTTTGTCTGCTAGGGCTTGGGGAGTTTCAAAAAATTGATATTCCTTTTGCAAATTATGCTTCTCGCTACTTGCTATTTGCTTCAATAATTCTGTTGGGTCTTGCTCAAAAACAAAGCCTGAAACCTTGCCACCTTTCCACTTCCCACCTATCTGATTTATTTGTTTTGCCACATCTAAATAAGTCTTGCGCTCTAACTGAATGCCCGGAAGCTTAACGATGTTACCTTGAACAGTACATTGCTTCAATATTTGTTCTACTGTCATGATTTTTTCAATCTGGCTTTCATGAAAAGTGATTGCGTAGCTAAAAATATTCAGCGTGACCAAAAAGTAATTTTAGTCACGCTACTGCGCCTCTTACGCCGCTATCAACTCCCGACGAACTTGCGGCAGTTCAATCGGAGCAGTTGCCCTGGATAGCACCTCTACAGCCTCCCTAACGATCCAGTACCGTACTCCATCCCCACACCGCCAATAGTAAGTCTTGGTGTCGTTTTCCCAGACTTCATCAGCATTTCTGACCTTGAAGAGTATCCCCAAAAACTCACCATCTAGATAGACATTGTGAGCCGTCTGGGTGTCAGTGCGTCCTACATAGGTCAGTCGGTAGCTGTTCACTGGCTGGCATAAATCCACTGCACGAGTCCCGCGATACGAGCAGTTGCCGCAGCCGTGACCATCACAATCTGGGCAGATGGCAGCAGGAGTATTCCACTTCGACAGGGTAAAGTCCCAATCAGAGAGCGATTGTACAACAATGGGTTGTTCTGTAGTGGCTGGGACTTCTTCAGCCTGAAACTCTAACTCTGTTTTTACAGCAACTGAAGAAGAAGTCTTTACGAATGGAATAACTAATTGCTCCGGTTTGGGCAATGTATTTTGCTTGTAATGCCATGTAATGAAGCCGTGACATCTTTGAAATGTGTCGTGGCGAAATACTTCAACACCGTTAATCAATACTAACCAGGGCTGGGTTAAGTGATCGTCATGACCGATGCTTGCAATCAGCTTTCCAGCACCGTAAACTTCGTGATCGTAAAAGCTGATTTCTACTACTCTGAGTTCTTCAACTGATTTGGCGCAAGGGGTTACAGTTGTTGTCGCTTGTGGCATAATTTGATTACCTAATAGGGTTAAGAAGGCGACCGCAGACTTTCCAGGTACGGCGATCGCCTTTTGTTTTGCGTGAACAACGTTGTGGTTTACCGCAACGCTCTCAAATTGCTTTGGCGTAGCCTCATATTTCTGAATTTCAGTTATTTTCTAGCAAGAATTCACAGCACAAGGCTCTAAAGAAGGTATTAAACTCAAGTCGCAAGTGACAAGTCGCAAGTCGCAAGTTTAAGAGCAATTTTGTGAATTTTTACTTGCGACTCGCTACTTGGTATTATTTTTACTTGCGACTTGCGACTTGCGACTTGCGACCTGTGACTTGGTTAAGCGGTTGCCTTAATTGCAGTATGAGTGAATTTATTGAGTGATTTTGAGTATCTCCCCCAGCCGACTTAACCTGGCGTGCCTTGTGCTATACGACGAGGGGTTCTCGTTTCTCAAATCTATGTTTTTGTTGATCAAATCTGTGACTGGTTAGACTTGTGAACCCTTTTTGCGTTTGGGTGGAGGCAGTTCGCTTTTCCTTACAAGCATTATGCAACTTTTAGTTGCGGCTGTCAACCCCTAATTGCACAATCTTGGTTGATTTCAAACACAGTAACTCAGCTAATGTACAGCCAAATATTTTACACAAGGCAGTAAGGACTTCTGGAGAAGCGTTTTTGACATCTGTATTTGTCTCCATCCTATTCAAATACTGGCGGGAAATATCTACTTCAAATTCAGTAAGCCTTTTAGATAAATTCAATAACGGTATATCGCCACGCAACTCACGCATTTTCTGCCCACGCGCAGCTGTCCATTTTATAGAACCTACTTCTGTTAGTGGTAACATTACGACCGATTCCATTTCTTCTCTACTTGTCATATTATGCAACTTCTAGTTTACAAATGCAATAGACTATTGCAACTATTTGTAGCAGAAATTGAGTCATTGCGATCGCCTATGTTCAAAAAACCTAGTCTGTTCGGTGTTGCTCATTAAGAGTTAATTCCTAGAACGGCAAAATTAACTTGAGAGGCAAATCAAAGGTTTAATTTAGGTTAGTCAACAAGAAAAACTAAAACGAAATTTGTGCGTTTGCAAGATATCTCTAGCAAGTTTTACCACGCTAGGTTAATTTTGAGGGATAATCAGCTAGTGAATAACGATTTTTTTTTAATAATCCTTGGAACCCAATCAGCTAGACCTATTTTCAGATTTGACTCTCACGCCAGCACGTAGAACACAGATATTGGTGATGAGCCAGGAAACACTACTGCGTTGGAAATCTCAAATTTTTGATTATCAACAAGTTGTTAGAGAAGTTTTGCCACCTCAGCAGACTACGTTATTCGACTTGGCTCCTAACCACTGCGATCCAAACTTAATCGACCCCTTAGCCTTACCTCTGCAATCAATGGCGTTTTACAGAATGCCTGAACGGTTATGGTCAAGCTGCACTATATTTTGTGATTGATTCCGCAGCAGAGGCAACGCTACAGCTTTGCAATCAAACCAAAATTTTAATTAAATATCAATATTTATCTGTTCTATCTGTCTAGCAGCTTTATCCCAAAGCTTTGCAGAAGCTTCATCTTGACAATGATTTCTGAGATTTTCTGCTTTTTTATGACTGATTCGTTCTAACATTTCTAGGACTGCGGACATAAGCACCTTGTCGAACTGCTCGGAGCTAATATCCTCAAGTCCGGGCTGAGTCTGTTGTGCGCCGGCATTGTTCACAAGGATATCTAAACCGCCCAGAGATTCTACTGCATCCGCTACGAGTTTTCGGCAAAAATTCTCATCAGTGATGTCACCCCCAAGAGCGACGGCTTTTCGTCCCGCTTGTTGGATCAGTTCTATAACCTCTTTTGCATCTGCTTCTTCACTCTCGAGATAAGAGATTGCTACATCAGCCCCTTCACGCGCGAACGCAATCGCTACGGCACGTCCGATACCAGAATCTCCTCCGGTGATCAAATGTACTACTTAATTAGCTGTTGTAAATAATCTTCCACAACTCGAAATGCTTCAGGACTTCTGCCATAACTAGGATTACTTCTATAAAATACTTTTTTCTCTTGATTGTCTAAACATACTGAAATAGAATAAGGATAATACCTTTTGTCAGTGGCTGCCCCATACTCTGCTGCTAAATTCATAAAACCACTTGATTGAATCAAGTTTTTAAGTTTATCCAACTGATAGTTAGTAAGTTTTTTGTTTTTTATCTGAGTTGTGACTTGACTGGGCGTTGCGGATATTGGATTTTTATATGATTCAATTCTTTGGTTCCAAATTAGTGACAAATTCTGAACTGTAATCGAAACAGTAGGTGCAGAATATTTAACTACAAAATTTTCTACAAGCTTTTCACACTCAGTATGAGGCAAACTTTTCGCCATCATTAAATCAGTAGTAACAGGCTCAAAACCTTTCACAACTAATGCCTGTGCCATATTTGAGAAATGAAAAGTAATTGCTAGGGAAAATAAGAAGAATTTCATATCAATATTTAATCAGCCAGAAAGTCCAGTATAGCTTTCTGAATGTCGTCACTAGCTGCGGTCGAGACTTTGCCCATAACAATTTCCTCAGCCGCTCGTCCGCCCAGCAAAGTCACAAGTTGCCCACGTAATTCATTTCTGTTTTGTCAGACTTATCCTCCAAAGATTAGCTACTTCATAGATCCCAAATGGGTTCTATAGTACTCCATCGCCAGCAACCATCTCCTATTAGCCGCTAGTGTATCTGGTCAAAGCCACGGATGCCGTCTGTAATGCGGTAATACTTGGGATTGCTTTGCGGTTACTTCCCAGCGTTTGATTTTACTGTTGCTGGGATGGAGTTTGGATCATCCCCATTGTTGATTCATCCCTCCTCTTGTATTTAACCCACATTCCGCACTTCAAAATGTATTATCTATCTTTTCAATAAAAATTCCTAATAATGTTCAAATTATTAAGTATTAATATTGAATACCATTGGCGATTTATGTTGTTGATTTAACCATTTTTTTCCACCTATGGGAAATCTACGCATATTACACGATGAAGTGCGGAAAGTCGGTTTAACAAACTTTGGGGGTTTAAGTCCCCTGTCTCTAAAGGCAGCGCGTTTTGTGTCGGGGTCTAAATCCCCCGGAGTTGCTCCTCTTGGGGAGACCCCAAGACCGCACTCCTCTTCGTGACAAAACGTAATTGCGAATTGGTTTAAGGGACTTGCATTCCACGTTGCACAGCCGGACGTTGCTGTACCATGTCCACCCAGCGTTTGAGATTTGGGTAGTCGTCGAGTGTTAAACTCTGAAATTCATAAATTGCTACCCACGGATAAGTAGCAATATCAGCAATAGAATAGTCACCACAGATAAATTCATTGGATTGCAGTTGTTTATCTAGGACACCATAAATACGTAAAGTTTCCTTTTCGTAACGTTCGATGGCGTAGGGAATTTTTTCGGGTGCAAAGCGTTTAAAGTGGTTAAGTTGTCCAAACATTGGCCCGACTCCTCCCATTTGGAACATCAGCCACTCTAGGACTTGAAAACGGCTTTTTTGCTCAGTTGGTAAGAGTTTGCCTGTTTTTTCGGCTAAGTAAATCAGAATTGCGCCGGATTCAAAAACTTTAATCTTAGTCTGTTGGTCAACAATGGCAGGAATTTTACTATTGGGATTGATGGCAACATATTCAGGTGTAAATTGCTGTTGAGTAGTAATGTCAATTTTGTGGACATTGTAGGGCAATTCAACTTCTTCCAACATGACGGAGGCTTTGCGTCCATTGGGCGTGGTGAAGGTGTACAGATCAATCATGTGCTTTTACCCCAGAATATTGGCAATTTCCGAAGTTAGTGTAGCTTTGATTGAGAAACGAGGGTATTGGTCGATAGAGAGATAATGGCAATATTAGAAGGAGGCAGAAGCTAAAAACGTTACTCTTGCTGAACATTTACGCTCTCAAAAATTAATTCGACGATAAATTTCAGTTAGAGGAATTTCTACGTTTAAACGTGTAATGCGAGCGCCTCCGGCGGGCGAAACAGCGCCATCACACACCACCTATCACTCCAATAGTCTATATCAGAGACTTTCAATCAGCTTTAGAGGTTTGAGCATAACTGCGATCGCAGAATTTATCACTTGCTCTTGGTCAAAAGCAGAAATTTTATAAAAAGTGACGTTATTTACGTAATCTTACTACTTACATTGTACGCAAGCATACTTTAAAACAGAAAAGACTTGTGAGCATACTACTTGCTTGCTTACAAGTATTAATTCAGTAATTACTACTATTTTTACTAATTAATCTGCTGCCAAATTTTCAATACTAATATAGGCTAACAATGGCGCAAACTGTGAATCATTCACCTGGTTCCATAGTCAGTTGTCGTAGTCGGCAATGGGTGGTACTGCCTTCAGAAAATCAGGATGTTATTCGCTTACGACCGCTTTCTGGCAATGAAGATGAAATAGCTGGTATTTATCACTGTGCGTTCGCTGATTTTGAGGCAGTAAAAGGAATTAATTGCTTTATCGGTAAGGGTTAAGACGATTTTTCAAGCAAAGGTATTATGAGA
>NZ_JBALCW010000008.1:0-252569 GCF_036917635.1 Nostoc sp. | reverse complement strand
TCCGCTTCAGGCACTTATTCAATATAACGAACCTCCCTTAATCTGTCAACTATTTTTCCCAAATATTTTGGGACTGTTTCTCACTCCTTATGAAAGCCTTACATAATAAGTGTTATGGGCTATAGTATTCCTGAAAGTCACTAAGGAAGCAATAAATTTGTGAGGAATTATGGTGTTTTGCCGCCCTGGCTGGTTTTAGATCCATTGTTGCATGGTTGGTTATTGGAGGATATTGGCAGGGGCGATCGCACAACAAATGCGCTACTGGTAGAAGATGTGACGCTAGGCTCTGCTAAATGGATAGCTAAGGCTTCAGGGATAATTACTGGCTTACCAGTTGCAGGTAGGGTATTTAAGATTTTGAATGAGAAAGTCAGCTTCGTGGCGGTGGCGACTGAAGGTGCATGGTGTGAACCGGGACAGGTAGTAGCTGAAATTCATGGTTCACTGGATGCCCTGTTGATGGGGGAACGGGTGGGGCTCAATTTGGCTATGCGGTTGAGTGGAATTGCTACGCTGACTAATATATATGTAGAGAAAATTGCTGATTTACCTGCTCAGTTGGTTGATACGCGTAAAACTACACCAGGGCTGAGATTGTTGGAAAAGTATGCGACTGCTTTGGGTGGGGCGATTAATCACCGCATGGGTTTGGATGATGCGGTGATGATTAAGGATAATCACATTGCGGCTGCTGGGGGAATTGGAGAAGCTGTTACCCGTATTCGTTCTCAGATTCCTTATCCCTTGACTATAGAGGTTGAGACTGAAAGTTTAGAGCAGGTGAAAGAAGCTTTGGAGCACAACGCTGACATTATCATGTTAGATAATATGCCTGTGGATGTGATGGCTCAGGCGGTGCAGTTGATTCGCCAGCAGGATAACCGGGTGAAAATTGAAGCTTCGGGGAATGTGACCTTGGAAACGATTCGTGCTGTGGCAGAAACTGATGTTGATTATATTTCTAGCAGTGCGCCGATTACTCAGTCCAAGTGGTTGGATTTGAGTATGAGGATTGTACTTTAATATAATGAGGCGAATCATTCTACTACAAAGTTGGCGTCATGTCGCATTTTTGGAGGATCAAAGCTTCTCCCAATAAATTTTCGATTCCTTTGTGGGTATTTTTCTGATATTTATGGCTATTGACGAACATCTAGTTTTTAGGTTCTTCAGTACCTGTTATGCCAAATTATTAGTTAGACATCAAAACTAGGCTTGAAAATAAAGCTCAAAAGCCCAAATCACTACCAAAGCCTTAAAACATTAGTAAATAATGTTCATTTTTATTATTTAGTAAGGGTTTCTTGGTTTTTGTGAAGGTAATTTAGCATGATATTTAATGAAGATCCAACTTTTATAAAGATATAAGGCGGCTAAGAGGTACTCTTCCAGCACTTAAATCAAATCTTTAATTCATACACCAAAAGCACAGGCTATTTTTTAAACAGCAGTCAGATAAACCATATCGCTCCCCGGATGTCGGGCGTAACTTTTCACATGTTGTAAGTAGATAGGCTAGATAAAACCAAACTATGTAACGAAAAGTAAAATATCTGTATTTGGTTCGTAGTTGCGCTGTCTTGCGCTTTAGCGCAACTACGAGCCGGTGATAATTATTTGCGCCCACTTACTTAGTTTATTTGGACATCTTTAGCCACGTCTGTGATTGTCCAACTTGTTTCTGCTGGAAGTTTTCTAATATTTAGTCTAACTAGCTCTATTTTTATCTTGACAAAGGCGAGATTCTACTATTTAAAAATTAATTAGGTAGGATTCCACCTACTATATGAACAACATCAAAAACGATCGCTCCTCCAGCCTGAAAAACTAACAGAGCGATCGCTATCTTCAGTTTTGAAGCCAAGCGTAGGAGTTACCCCCATACTTAGGTTAAAGGTTGATCACCCTCTCCGTGTGGTAGCAGCCCTGCCTCTGTCCGTGGTGCAGACATGATTTGCTTTTGCTGTTCTTGTAGCCAGGTTTCAAAGAGTTCATTCAGCATTCGTACTTTCATAAATTCATCCAGTTGTGCGGGGATAAATTTTTCCAGCCGCAAAATCACGAACCAGTCGGCGATGCGGGTCGGGGGCAATATCTGACCTGGTTGACTGCTAGATAGCATTTGCACCATTACCGGATGTAGTGCATTCAGTTCAATTGGGCCTACTAAGCCTCCTGTTTGCGCTTCTGGCCCGAGTGAATATTCACGCGCCAAGTCAGCAAAAGAGTTTTCTTTTGCCTGAATGCGGAAGTAAAGTTCTTGGGCTATTCCCACATCCTGGGTTCGCAGTAGAGAATAAATTACTTTGTCTAGTTTTGTCTTGGACTGAAAAAAGTAAGATTCCAGTTTATTACCCCAAGTAGCTTGCTTGAATTTTTCAATTTTAAGCTTACGAGTGATAATAACTTCTAGTTGTTCGGGAGTCAGCCCTTGATGTGCCATCCAAGCCTGGATGTCTTCTTCATTTTTGAACTGTTTTTCAGTGTAAAACTGCTGTTTAGCTTGGGCTACTTCCTCAGGTGTACATTCTATTGGTAGCTTGGCGGAGCGTGAGTTTTGCTCTATCGCCTCATCAATGATTAATTCGCGCTGCAATTGTGGCAGCATTTGGTAACTCGCCAGTAAGGAAATCAGTTCACTAGCTGTGATTGTACGATTACCGATTTGGATCGCTTCAGTCATTAGCTTTCGGCCATCTCAAAGTATCTAGTTTGTTAAAGAAGCTAAACTTTAGCCCATTCATTGGGAACTTTTGTTTTAATCTTACCGACTTAGGTAGGGAACCTGACTTTCGTGATAATTAAATAGTGCCTTTAACATACTCTAAAATATACAGTTTATATGAGTTTTTATCAAAGATTCTACGTAAATACGACCAGATGTCAAGAAAAGGACAAAGGTCAATGACTAATGAGACTTCTCGCCATTGCAACTTAGAAGAGGAAGTTATCAAACTGAGCTAGGGTGCTTTGAAATAACCCTCTCCTAACAAAGGTGTTTTTAGTTAACCAGAAATATTCACTCTATAGCGAGTCTCATTTGAATGTGATTTTTCCGGTTATCTTTTTGCTAGAGCAATGTCTACGACGGGCTGCGCCTACGCTCACTATACCTCTATCCGAAAGTCCTATTATGTATCCCCCAACCAAAAATTCTAAGGTTTACAATGACTCTAAATAATTCAAAAGATCCGCCATTTCTTGGGCACTAGGTTGGAATTTTGGCATTGGCGGGGTTTCGCCACTGATCACCTGGCGAATCAGTCCATATCGAGACTTGTGCTTTGAGACAGCTTGCAAACTGGGGCCTACTCGCCCATCTGCTTCCAAGCCATGACAACCAGCACAGTTAATTTGAAAGATCGCGTGTCCTTGAACTGGGTTTCCTGTTAAGGATAGAACACTTTTGACATATGGATCGGAGGCTTGAACCAACTGAACACCAAAAAAGCATAAAGGGACTGCTAGCAGTATAGCCAGCGTCAATAAAACGATCCTCTGAATCAAAATTTCAGGTTTGGTAATCTGGTTATCCAAAAGATTTGCTATGAAAATCTAGGTGTGCTGAAAATTTTTCATTTCCTACACATAGCTTAAAAGTTCTTGATTGTGTCTGCAAGCACAGAAGACTATTTTCTTGTGGACAGTCGCCTTTCAAAAAGGCTGTAGGGCGCAGGATTCATACGAAATTTGGTAAAATCAAAAACAGGCAACGAATATTTAATAATTACAAAGAGGAGATTTACAGTGGTTGAACCCCTACTATCAGGTATTGTCCTTGGTCTAGTTTTCGTCACCCTTGCTGGACTGTTTTACGCTGCCTATAAGCAATATAAGCGCCCCAATCAGTTGGGGGGGTAAGCATTGCTGAGTTTTGTTAGCGGATAACTATGGTTGAGCCAGTGCTGAGTTTTGAGTGGGAAAATGAGGGGGATGAGGGGGACAAAGTAAAATTTTCTCCTCCTGCTCCTTTGTCTGCCCCCTCTTTTCTCATTGCACAATTCTATAGAAAGTAAGTGATGTGTTGCCGTAAACTTTCTCGCGGCAAATTTCCCAATCGGGAATTTCTGGTGGTGTCCAACCTTGTGAGGCGTGTTCAACTGCGATTTCACCGCTAGAATCTAAAAGTTGATAGTGAGCGATCGCTTGTAAAACTGGCTGGTACAATTTACTAGCATAAGGTGGATCAAAGTAGATTCTATCGAATTGCTTGCCTGATAAAGTCTTTAATTCTTGGACAATATCTCCCCGCAATACCCGAAGTTCTTGTTCGGCGTTAGCTACCTGCTGCCAATTTTGTTGGATGGTGGCACAGGCTCGGCTTGATTGTTCAATTCCTACTACTAGGCTGGCTCCTCTACATAAAGCCTCTGCGCCCATTGAACCAGTACCGGCGCACAAATCTAGCCAGCGACAACCTGCAATTTCTCCCTGCCAAATATTAAACACTGCCTCCCTGACCCTCGCACTGGTGGGTCTAGTTTCTTTTCCTGGTAAAGTTTTTAGCTGGCGATTACCGTAAATTCTCAAGCTCATTGGTTGTTAGTCATTAGTTTGAGACAAAGGACAAAGAACAAATGACAAAAATAGTATTAGGCAGGAATTTTTTCGCGGACTTGAGCAACGAAATTAGATAGGATTTGCAATCCAATATTAGAGGATTTTTCGGGGTGAAATTGGACTGCCATCAGGTTTTCGTGGGCGATCGCAGCTGTGACAGTTTGAGTACCGTGAGTGACGGTTGCTGCACGGATTAGCGGATCTATTGGGTCAACATAGTAAGAATGCACAAAATATACCCAAGGATCGGACGGTAAATGCTCCCACAAAATACTTTTTGGTTGAGTCATTTCCAGTTGATTCCAACCCATGTGAGGAATAGTGATGTCAGGTTCTGGGCGAAACCGCCGCACTTTTCCTTTGATAATTCCTAGTCCTGGTTGGATACCTTCTGCACTTGATTCAAAAAGAATTTGCAATCCTAAACAAATTCCTAAGAAAGGTTTAC
This sequence comes from Nostoc sp., assembly GCF_036917635.1. GTDB lineage: Bacteria > Cyanobacteriota > Cyanobacteriia > Cyanobacteriales > Nostocaceae > Nostoc. The sequence continues at coordinate 247,558 of NZ_JBALCW010000008.1, read as the reverse complement.
CAGATGCGATCGCTTCTTTTATAGGTTGTTCCAAACCACGCGATCGCAGGTGTTGGACTGCTGGATCAAATGCTCCCACCCCCGGCAGAACTATTGCATCTGCCTGCTCTAATTCCTTTGGAGAATAAGTAACTTTAGGAGTTGCTCCAGCTTTTTCCAAGCCTTTGCAGACTGAGTGCAAATTTCCCATCTCGTAGTCTACGACCGCAATTACTGGCATTCACCTGCTCCTTGTAAATTTATTATGGAGGGTTTTTCTATTCTAAATAATATTTGTTATGAAGAAAAGAATTCTATTAATTTCTTTTGACATTTTGCTAAAAGATCAACACTCGAATTTTTCTGATGATTTATTATTTGAAGTTACCAAACTTGATCTGATACCAAGTGACTTAAGTTTTTTACGCCAGTTACCCATAGATGTGCAACTTGCCAGGACTCAGGTAATGGAAAAAATAAATGCAATCCAACCTGATTAGATCATCTGTTGTGACCAGCCTGTAAGCCGTACATAATTAAGTGGGGAAGTAGTTGCTAAGTAAGTAGGTGAGAATAAATCAAATTAGATTAAGTAATGTAAAAAATATTGAGATTATTTTGTAGTGAGGACTTCAGTCCTCAAATCAGGGCTTCGTCCCTGACTATAAACTTTTAATTATTTACACTTACTAAATTTACCAATTCCTGTGCAGGGATTGACACCACCCCTGAATGGTCGGTCTACATTGATCAGATTGCAAAGTAATGGCACTGTCTATGCAGCTAGCCTAGCGATGTTTGCACGGGTTAATCCCGATGGCAGTGAGCGATCGCCTACTTTACAAGAGTGGCAAAATTTACTAGATAATGGTGATTTGGCTGGGCCACGAGATAAAGCGCCCACTCCCTTATAGGAAACTGGCAAACCAAGATTATTTATGGGCGTGTTGCCGGAGTGGCTGGAGGTTCACGATGGAGAGCCTTATTAGTAGATAATCCTAAAGTCAGGTATCTGACTATTCCCCAGCGTGGTCAAATGTTTTCCTACGCTTTGAGTAGCCTGCATGGCGGTACATTAGGAACTGGTCAAATTCAAAGTGCTAATATGCTGGTGCGCTATCCTGACACCGCATATCGCGCTCATGGGAATTATGGGATTCAATATAATCTCAAGTTACCGCTATACAACAATATTCAAAGTCCTCAAACTGTTAGTGTGTCGATACAAACACCACTCAAGGAAAATCAATTGGGAAAAGCGGGGTTACGCTTTCTTAGTACACCAGGCCGTCAAGTATTCTTTCGAGGTACGGTGCGAGTACGTTATAAAGATGGGCAAAATCAGCCGCAGACTCAGTTTGTGCATTTAGTGCAAAAGAGAGGTCAACTAGGGGAACCTTTAGTTTTATTAAAGATGAAAGCAGGCGATCGCTCTTTAGTAGAAGTTGACTTTCTCTATCCGCCGGATGCTACACCACCGCAAGTTTTAACAGTTTCAACTCAAGCTGAACCTCGGTAATGAGTCAGTCCCTTCCCTACGGGACGCTGCGCGTAGCAAGATCCCCGAAGGGGTACGGGGAAGTCAAAAGTCATGGGTAATGGGTAATAGCTTTTCTCCAATTAAGTAAGTGGGCGCAAATAATCATGACTGGATCGTAGTTGCCCTAAAGCGCAAGAGGGCGCAACTACGAGCGAAATACAGAGATTTTACTTTTCGTTACATAGTTTGGTTTTATCTTGCCTGCCTACTTACCTCAAACTCTTATTTCTCCGTGTCGCGCCAGTTGCTTCTCCCAAGCGGAGAACCGCTTGGGACAAGTCTCTTAACCGCAAGGGCGCACAGGCTTCTCTGCGCCTAACAAGGTTCGATTTTCCGTTACCTGTGCGTAAGTCCTGTAATGGTTATTAAAGCCTATGGTCATGGATAACTTGTTCGAGGCGATCGCTTATACCAATTTTAAAAATGATTGCGACAAATGGACAGAGAAAACCCAGATACACCAAGCGGTTTCCAATCCAAAATCTAAAATCCAAAATGGTATTACCTAAGACGGCGGTCAATCCGATCAGTGAATTAAGTTCTTCATATTGATAAGCTTTTCATCCCAAATTTCTGTATTTAGGGTGAATACTTATTCCGCTCCCTGCGTTCCAATAGAAATAGTAGACTATAGCAGGCAATAAAGGGACGGCATGGCAACCGATCAAAAAATCAATCAGGAAACTGAGTTAAATTCGCTCCAGCCGCTTATTGGAATCTTGATTTTGCTGGTAGAGGATGAGCCAGATATTACAGATTTGCTCACCTTCATTTTGGAAGCAGCTGGTGCAGAGGTGATGGCTTTAACCGATGCAGAAGCAGCCCTTGCCTTGGTAGAATCACTTCATCCTGATATTCTGCTGTGCAATGTGAAATTGCCCGATCATGATGGAAATTGGTTAATTGAGCAAATTCGAGTGCATTCTTGCCTATCCTTAAGAGAGTTGCCTGCGATCGCTATCACTTCTTATACACGGGAAGTTTCAAGTCATAAGGCTTTGAATGCTGGCTTTAATCGATTTTTAGTCAAGTTTGAGAGTCCAGAGGAAATCGTAGGTGAGATTCTTCACCTGCTATCTACCGATCTTTAAAAATAAATTGTACTAATAGGTGCTGGAAGTACACCCATAACAGGTTTATTATTTATTCGATCGTTAGATCATATCCAAACACTTATTTGGCCTTGTAAGTAGAGCGGTGTGAATAATTCAACGTTTGTAGTGAGTTAGTGCGGTCTTGGCGATTTTCCCCATGAGCGACTAACGAAGCCGTTGGGTGAGGAATCAAGCCGGTCACTACGAAATAATATCAAGTTTTTTTACATTACTTAATCTAGTTTGATTATTCTCACCGTCTTACTTAAAGTGCCTAAAATTACAGCCAACTAATTTTAAAACATCCTCTTAAATTTGAAAACCTTTTGCTGGTTTTTTTTGCCCTTTGCTCTTGGGCTTGGATTTGTTAACTTCTCCTAAAGCTTCTTGAAATAAATTGTGTAAATGTATAGGGACGCTAGCAATTTCTGGTAACTCTGGCTCAATAGGTTTATTGAATTCTTGTAAAAGTGCGTCCAAGTCGCTTTCAATACGAAACTCTGGACGTTGCAGAACTTTTTGCAACACATTTTCTAATTTACTTGGATACTGTTGCGCTAATCGATGCCAAATAAAAGCATTAATACTTTTATCTTCAAGGTAATAGCGAACTAGTTTTTCAGCCCCTTGAACACTTTGCCAGTCCTCTGCCGATAAAATTGCTTGTACCTTACTATATGTTGGTAAAAACATTTGTCCCCAACGGGGATGAGAAAGAGCAGTTACCTGTTCTGCTTTCTTGAGTTCAGGAGGCAAATCAACCTTTGGCATCACCATTTTGCTATTACTGCTTTTGCTGTTAAACATCTGAGAGACTACGTTGGAATCAGCACCAAATTCTTCTGCTGCTGCTTTGATTTCATCCTCTCCAATACCAGCTGCTTCTGCTACTTCAGCTAAGGATTTAGAAGTATCAATTCCTGCTTCTGCAAAGCGCTTTTCAGTAATTAATTCTTGGAATTCTCCTATTTTTTTATTAAGCTGGTATCCAGATAGTGTGATTTCATCAGTGCCAAAAAAACCTACAAACTGCTGATGATATTGTCCTACTGACTGCCAAGCTTCTTCTAGCAACTCTGGAGCATCGCTGTAAAGATTACTTTTATAGTTTTCTTTGAAATTACCAATTGCTACAGCAAGTTTTGGTTTACCTAATTTACCCATTATTGTGTAGGTGCCAGAAAACATCCAGTAGCTATCGGTAACAGGAGAAATGCGAGTTAGTAAAATTTCTCCTACTTTCAACCGAGATATTGCCTGTAATGTTTGAGTATTATTTGGCTTGACGATGTAGTGTTTATCTGTCAACCAGTTCGTCAATTCAAAGCCATCAGGGAGGATATTGGTAATGGCAAATAAGCCAATAAAACTATGATGCCAGCTGTTGATCAGGTTGCGATCGCTTTCTTCTAAATCTGGATGGCTTTCGATAAACAACTCTAATGGAGACTTATCACCGACTTTCCCGGCTGTCAGAAAGCTATCGATAGTTAAGTCCTGCTGCGTACTATCCCCACTTCCACGGCGCAACTGTGCGGCTGCATAAGTTTCCAGTGCTTGTGCTAGTTCGCCTTCAGCGTCAAGGACAAAATCAACTAAGGCTTGTTTTAATTGGTGCGATCGTTCTAATATGACATCCACAAGTTAATCTCTCGGTGCAACAGATGTAGATTATAGCTCTTAAGATAATTACAACATCTAGCTATTGCTAGATTTATGCGGATTTAGCTGTAAAGCTTCTTTTAAACTAGATACAAGGCATCACACAAGGTCATTACAGATGGTTGCAATTCCAAATTCTAGCTATATTTCCCCAGAAGACTATCTCAAAGGAGAAGAAAGTAGTCCTATCAAGCATGAATATAGACAGGGACAGATTTATGTAATCGCAGGGGCAAATAACGCCCATGTAATTATTTCTCTTAATATTGCTTCAATGCTGAGAAATCATTTGCGCGGGAGTGGATGTCAGACTTATATCTCAGACACCAAAGCACATATTGAGTCGATTAATATCTATTACTATCCCGATGTCATGGTAAGTTGTGACCAACGAGATAGAGCTTTTAACAACTTTCTGCGTTATCCTTCGTTAATTGTAGAGGTGCTATCTCCGACAACAGAAGCCTTTGACCGAGGTGATAAATTTGCTGACTACCGACAGATAGAGTCACTTCAGGAATATGTACTTGTGAGTCAAAGTCGGTTAAATGTTGAGTGTTTTCGCCGCAACTCAGAGAGACAATGGGTACTTTATCCCTATGGACAACAAGATATCATTCATCTGACAAGTGTAGATTTTCGGTGTGCTGTTGCAGATTTATATGAGGATGTTACTTTTGAATCGCCGTAATTGACTGATTGGAATTGAAGGGTTTTGGATAAACTACGTTTTAACAATTTAAAATCCAAAAAGTTGATGTTGGGTTTCACTTCCCTACGGGACGCTGCGCGAACGTTCAACTCAACCTACAAATCTTCTTAACTGAGCTGAAAAGCTGGTAACTTTCTTCTTCTTACTTCTGCCGCCTTTTTTCCTAAGGAAGGTGGATTAAAATAAGATGCAAAACTTCATCCTGTCTCTAGCTTCCCTCTCCAATATATCGGAGAGGGATTGAGGGTGAGGTAAACCAGTGACATAAATTGTATGTTATTTAATTCTTATTCCTAATTGACATTAAGGGTTATGTTATGACTCAAGCTAATTCTGAGGTAAAAGCAAGATGAATCTCGACGTTTTGATCCAAGAGTTGACTGATACTATCAAAAGCGGAACTGAAGAAGACATATTAAAACTAATGTATTTCTCTGACAAGACATTTGAAGGGTTTAATAATGCAGGTGCAGGCAATCTATTCAAGAAAATGCTCTTACTTCCATTTATTGGCTTTAAGGATAAAGACTTGCAAGTAACAATAAATGATGTTGAACTGTCAGAGTCAGATAGAGAGAGATTTTTAAAGACGCTTGCTGACAAAGTACAGCTTGAGTGTATTGCTAATCTTACCTATCAAGACGAATATAAAAATATTTCAGCTTCTGCTCCTATTAGTAAAATTGGTGATACATATAAGCTAGTCTTCTTTTAAGCATCTAAGAATACTATCAAGTTCGGATGAATACTTATCATTACGAACGAAGTGAACTAATCGCAGAGATTTTGTGATTGCTTAACTTCGTTGCGATCACAAATATATAAAAGCTAGCTATCTGTACAGTTGCTCATTGTGTATTTTTAGAGAGCAAAATAAAAAGGCAAAAGAAGGTTTTCTTTTGCCTTTTTAGTTTTTACCTTTTAATAGAGACGGTAAATTTCAAGTTTCTATTCATCATCGAAATCATCTTCGTCGTCTTCCTCTTCTTCCTCGTAATCGTCGTCGTCTGCGACTTCATCGGCGATTAATTCATCTTCATCATCTAGAACTGACCTTTCTGCACGTCTGCTACCAAAACCAGATTCCCCAAGAGTAGGAGAATCTAAATTATAGGTGCGAGCTGTGCGGTCATCTAAGACCATATCCAGGGGATCATCAACTTCATCCAAGACACTACTGATAATTTCAGCAGTATAGTCTTCAATCGCACCGGGTTCATCATAGGTATTATAGCCAGTACCAGCCGGAATCAATCGCCCGATAATCACGTTTTCCTTTAATCCTCGCAGCCAGTCGGATTTGCCTTCGATAGCTGCTTCGGTAAGTACCCGTGTTGTCTCTTGGAAAGACGCGGCGGAAATAAAGCTGTCAGTGTTCAACGATGCTTTAGTGATACCCAACAATACTGGGGTATACTGTGCCCTAGCACCGCCTGTAATTGCCATAGCTTCGTTTACCTGCTCAACTTGGCGCAGTTCTACCAATTCACCAGGAAGCATAGTGGTGTCACCACCATCATCAATCCTGACTTTGTTGGTCATTTGGCGAACAATGACTTCAATGTGCTTATCGGAAATATCAATCCCTTGAGATTGATACACCATTTGCACTTCATTCACCAAGAATGACTGTACCTTCTGCAAAGCATGGCTAGCACAAGCATAGATTCCATCTTCGGAACCCAGGCTAAAGAAGATTTCCAAAATTTCGTGGGGATTGGATGGTCCATCGGTTAATGGTTGTCCCGCTAACACAGTCGCACCATCTGGTACAATCAAGTTTTGTCCTGGGCCTAGAGGATAATCTGTTACTACGCCATTTGATTCTACGACCTTGATAGCGATCGCTTCATCACCACTTTCAGCGTAAACTACCTTAACTTCACCCCCCCGGCGACATAAAATGCACGCTTCTTTTGGTTTACGAGCTTCAAGTAGTTCCTCAATCCGGGGCAAACCTTGAATAATATCTCCGGTTTTGGCGCGTTCAAACACCAACAACACCAAGTTATCACCCCGTTGTACCAAATCGCCGTCTTCTATCTGCAACACAGCACCAGGGCTGACGCGATAAGGGCGACCGATACGGCTAGTAACAACGTAGTTTTTAGTACTTAGGGCTGATTCCCCACCAGATGCAGCAGTGGCACTTTTGATATCCACTACTTGCCCTGATTCTGGGGCAAAAACTCCAGGAGCAAGTTCTGTACCTTCTACTAGCAAGTCACCCACTTTCACTTTAGGCTGAGTACTAGTATTAATGGTAAGCCTGTCAGCGTCGCGCAACACTAAGCAGCGACGCACGTTTTCGGTTCCTTTGCGGACACCCCGCACTTCCCCGCCTTCTTTACACAAGATTTGGGTACGTGCGACCACAGACCCAGGGGCAATGGTAAGCCCATCTTGTACCTCAAGTGTGGTTTGGGTGCTACCTTGGGTGGCATCGGCGGTAATGTCTCGACGAATTACCAAGGATTCCAAAATTACCAGTTGTAAACGTTGAACTTCTGGGTCTTCAGTATCCTCTACTAATTCAATATCTGCTGCAAGGGGCGAAGCATTATGGTCTTGTTCCCCTTCTTGCTCAATTTCCAACACCAGCTGGGTTCGCAGAAGTTCCACCCCTTCAACAGATTTGACGCGTTCCGAATCTTTGTAAGGTAGTCGCTGCACAGCCCGCAACTGAATCGATCGCCCGGTTTGTTGGCTCACCGATGTAGTTGATGGCACATCTGGATTATCCGGTACGGCAAACTCAACTACTGGACGACTCAACAGGGCGGGTCCTTCTGGTGTCTCCACATACTGGATATAACGTAATTCCGTGGCTACGTTGCCTTGGAATTCCTCACCTGGTTGGATGAAGGTGTTATCTCGCCCGATAACTGATTCTGGATCGTCCACCATCAGCAGTTCCCCTGGCTTCACCACAACTTCCCGCAGGATGTCGTTTTTCTGGGTAACTTCTATCACACCACTGTTTTGGCAGAAGATATCTTTTACTACCTCGGTGCCAGCTTCTACAAACTGACCGTCTTCTACCAACAGCAAGGAGATATCTTTATTAACTTCGTGGCTTTCTTCGGGAATCCACAAAAGGGTACCGCCCTGGACGACTTCATAACCCAGCTTGGCTTTGCCTTTTTTCTGGACTTCTACACCGGCGAATTTCAGGAAACCACCAGTGGTTGTCCGATAACGGTCATCAATTAACTCAGCTACCACTTGACCATTTTGCACTTTTGTGCCTGGGGTAGCCCGGAGGTTAAATACTTGGTTGTTGCCAGTGGAGACTAAGTAGTTATTGCGACCTTGGGAACTTTGGACTGTCACCGTAGCTTGGTCTAGTACCACAGAAGCAGTGATAATTTCAATTTCCCTGGTACTCTTACCGGGGGTAGCTTCTGGCAAGCGCACGACACCACCGTGCAAACTGCTTAACTTGGTTTCTGCTAAAACTCCATTAGAGGCGATCGCATCACCATTTTTGACAATCAATTCTGCACCAGGCGGCAAGTTATAAACTTCCCCAGACAAAATCCAAATCAAACCACCGCGTGCAGCTGTGGTTGTGGTATTACCTTGACGGTCAGTTTTTTGTTCTGGAACTACTTCAGCAAATTGCACTTCCCCTGCTAAGTCAGAGGCAACATCTTTAACTGCTTTTTCTGTATTAGTCCGAGTTGTGCGTCCACCAAGGGCAACCTCTGCCAACAACTGACCTTGTTTTACCTTATTTCCATCAAATACATATAGTGTTGAACCTTGGGTAAGATGAACCTCTTGGTTCTCTGGGGTAACATCACCTACTTTTGTTGGCTCTAAAAGCATGATGCCATTAGCCTCAACATAGAGGGCATCTTCCCCGTGGCGGGTCCGATATGTTCTGGTCTTCAGTTTGCGCGGAAGTTTGACAGTCCCATCGATTTTAGAACGAACTTGTTGCGCTACTTCTCCGGTAAACACCCCACCAGTGTGGAATGTCCGCATGGTTAGCTGAGTACCAGGTTCGCCGATACTTTGGGCAGCAATAATCCCCACAGCTTCGCCCAAGTCCACCATCTTGGCGTGGGCTAAACTCCAGCCGTAGCAGTGTTGACAGACAGAACGTGCGGCTTCACAAGTTAGGGGACTTCGCAGCCCAACTTCTGCCACCCCAGATTTTTCAATTTTCTTCGCCAAGTCCTCAGAAACTGGGGTATTGCGTGGTGCAATTACTTCTTTTGTCACCGGATGCAACACATCTTCGGCAATTACCCGTCCCATCAAGCGGGTTCCTAGAGGGATCAAGGTTTTGGCACCTTCTGTCATTGGCCGAATCGGAATTCCTCTGGTGGTGCCGCAATCAAATTCCCGAATAATCACATCCTGAGATACGTCCACCAAACGCCGGGTGAGATAACCAGAGTCAGCCGTCCGCAAGGCAGTATCCACCAATCCTTTTCTCGCACCGTAAGACGAAATAATGTATTCCGTTACAGTGAGTCCTTCACGAAAATTGGTTTTGATGGGCAAATCGATAATTTCGCCTTGAGGATCTGCCATTAATCCCCGCATTCCCACTAATTGCCGCACTTGAGAGATGTTACCCCGTGCGCCGGAGAATGCCATCATATATACCGAGTTCAGGGGATTAGTCTTTTTGAAGTGAACGACAACTTCATCTTTCAAAGCTTCACTAGTACCATTCCAGGTATCAATTACCTTTTGGAAACGTTCTACTTCAGTAATTTCTCCGCGTTGGTAACGGGTTTCGGTAGCGCGAATTTCTTCTTCAGCTGCTTCTAAGAGCAATCGCTTAGTTGGTGGCACCATCAAGTCATCTACACTGATGGAAACCCCAGCTTTGGTAGCGTAGCGAAATCCTAAATCTTTCAGTTTGTCCGCCATCACTGCGGTTCGCGCCGTACCATAATGCGTAAAAGCCCAAGAAATTAAATTTCTCAGTTGACCCTTATCAACCACGCGATTGCGAAAAATCATTTTTTCGTTAGTCATTAGTAATTAGTCCTAAATTAATAGTTAGGAGTTAGGAGTTAGGAGTTATTAATTACAAACTCCTAACTCCTAACTTTTCACTCCTCACTTTTAGCTTGCAAGTGCTTCCTGAATAGCATTGTTGTAAATAACGCGACCAGGTGTTGTGTATATATACTGCGAAAGTACATTACCCTTACCGTCTAGTCGGACTCGGCGGAACTTATAAAGTAATGTACGAGTCCCATCCTCGTTTTCCGTCACTTTCACAGGTTCTGTATCCGGTTCGTCTGATTCTATTTCACCGTCAAACCGGACATATATATACGCGTGCAAGTCAATTTGATCTTGCTGGAAAGCCATAATTACATCCTCTAGCGAAAAAAAGTAATTTCCTGCCCCTTTTGTCGCACCCGGATTTTCTGCTGTTAAGTAATAGGCTCCCAATACCATATCTTGACTAGGCGTGATGATGGGTTTACCCGTGGCTGGTGACAAAATATTGTTAGAAGCCAACATTAACAACCGCGCTTCCGCCTGACTTTCTAATGACAACGGGACGTGTACCGCCATTTGGTCGCCGTCAAAGTCGGCGTTAAATGCTGGACACACCAGAGGATGCAGTTGAATTGCTCTACCTTCTACCAAAATCGGTTCAAAAGACTGAATACCCAAACGGTGCAACGTTGGTGCCCTATTTAGCATCACAGGATGTCCTTCAATCACTTCTTCCAGCACATCCCAAACACTGGGGTCATTACGCGATATCAGCTTTTTCGCAGCTTTGATATTATTTACCATGCCGCTACGAATCAGGCGGTTAATCACAAATGGTTGAAATAGCTCAATTGCCATTTCTCTAGGCAAACCACACTGGTGAATTTTCAGCTTTGGCCCGACCACAATTACAGAACGTCCAGAGTAGTCAACCCGTTTTCCTAACAAGTTTTGTCGGAAACGTCCTTGCTTACCCTCAATAATGTCGGACAAAGATTTTAGGGGTCGGTTATTTGCCCCTACCACAGTCCGTCCCCGACGACCATTGTCAATCAAAGCGTCCACTGCTTCTTGCAGCATCCGCTTTTCGTTTCGCACAATAATCTCTGGTGCTAAAATTTCCTGCAAGCGTGCCAAACGATTGTTGCGGTTTATTACCCGCCGATACAAATCATTCAAATCGCTGGTGGCAAACCGTCCGCCATCTAGCTGCACCATTGGCCGCAAGTCGGGGGGAATCACGGGAATGACTGCCATTACCATCCACTCTGGTTTGGAACCAGTGGCGATGAAGTTGTCAATCACCCGCAGTCGCTTAATTAGCTTGGCTCTCTTTTGTCCCTTAGCATTGCCAATTTCTTCGCGTAGGCTTTCCGCTTCTTGTTCTAAATTAATATCGGCAAGCAAACGCAACAGCGCTTCAGCACCAATACCTACCTCTACGCCTTGCAGCACAGAGTCTTCGCTATAAATTTGGTCTTCTATTTCCAACCACTGGTCTTCACTCAGTAGCTGTTTGTAAGTTAAAGTTTCGGCATTACCAGGACTCAGGACAACATAAGAGTTGAAATAGACAATCTGCTCGACATCCCGCAAGGGCATATCTAACAGGATGGAAATATAGCTAGGAATACCTTTGAGATACCAGACGTGAGCTACTGGTGCGGCGAGTTTAATATAGCCCATGCGGTGACGACGCACCCGTGACTCGGTGACTTCTACCCCACAGCGCTCACAGACAATACCTCTGTGACGAACTCTTTTATACTTGCCACAATGGCATTCCCAATCTTTCGCAGGGCCAAAAATGCGCTCACAAAACAAGCCATCCATCTCTGGCTTGAGAGTTCGGTAGTTAATCGTTTCTGGCTTGGTAACTTCACCGACTACTTGACCATTGGGCAATGTTCTCTCGCCCCATTGGCGAATCCGTTCCGGGGAAGCCAAGCCGATTTTTACGTAGTCAAACTGATTAGTTTGGGCAGGTCTCATCTTTGTAATTCGTAATTCGTAATTCGTAATTAACAATTTCTAATTCGTAATTAATAATTTTTAATTCGTAATTCGCAATTAATTCTTCAATTACGAATTACGAATTATCAATTACGAATTATTCGTCTTCTTCCAGCGATTCGCGGGAAAGAGATTCATAAGTTGGTCGAGGAGGTGTGCGACGGGCTGATTGGTCTGCCATCAAATCGACTTCCACATCTAGGGAACTGCCGTCTGTTTGGGTTTCTACCTTGTGTACGGCAATGTCTAACCCCAATGATTGCAACTCGCGCATTAGCACCTTAAAGGATTCTGGAGTTCCAGGTCGAGGAATTGCCTTACCTTTAACGATCGCATTTAACGCTTCATTCCGTCCTTGCATATCGTCAGATTTAACTGTGAGCAATTCCTGTAAGGTGTAAGCTGCACCAAAGGCTTCCAATGCCCACACTTCCATTTCCCCAAACCGTTGACCACCTTGTTGTGCTTTACCACCCAAGGGTTGCTGAGTCACCAGTGAGTAAGGCCCAGTTGAACGGGCGTGGATCTTATCATCCACTAAATGCACCAGTTTCAGCATATAAGCCACACCGATAGTGATTGCTCGGTCAAAGGGTTCGCCTGTACGACCGTCATACACCATAATTTTGCCAGGATTATCTGGGTTATATACCCAGTCTTTCCCTGTTTCGTCTCGTGCTTCTTGCAATTTGCCATGTACGATTCGGCGCGATGACTCTTCACCGTACATTTCGTCAAAAGGAGTAATCTTAAATCGCACTCCCAAGGTCTGACCAGCCCAACCTAATAAGCACTCAAATACTTGTCCGACGTTCATCCGACTGGGTACACCCAAGGGGTTGAGTACAATGTCCACTGGTGAACCATCGGGTAAATAAGGCATATCTTCCGCCGGTAATATCCGAGAAATAATCCCTTTATTACCGTGGCGTCCTGCCATTTTGTCGCCAACCTGGATTTTGCGTTTTTGGGCAACATACACCCGGACGACCATATTGGCTCCTGGTGGCAGCTCATCGCCTTGTTCACGAGTAAACAAGCGCACGTCAACTACGCGCCCTTTTTCACCGTTGGGAACTCGCAGAGAATTGTCTCGCACATCCCGCGCTTTTTCACCGAAAATTGCCCGCAATAATTTTTCTTCTGGCGGTTGGTCAGATTCACCTTTGGGCGTAACTTTTCCTACCAAGATATCACCAGCTTCTACCCATGCCCCAATGCGAATGATTCCCTGTTCATCCAACTGACGTAAAGCATCTTCCCCAACGTTGGGAATTTCTCGAGTAATTTCTTCTGGCCCCAGTTTCGTCTGTCTAGCTTCAATTTCATATTTTTCAATGTGAATTGAAGTGTAGACATCATCCTGCACGAGTCTTTCAGAGATTAAAATCGCGTCTTCGTAGTTGTAGCCTTCCCAAGGCATATAAGCAACGACGATATTTTGTCCCAGTGCCAATTCACCGCCTTCGGTGGAAGAACCATCAGCTAATACCTGACCTGCAACAACTCGTTCACCAATGCGGACGAGAGGTTTCTGATTTAAACAGGTGTCTTGGTTTGAGCGTTGATACTTGGAAAGGGTGTACTTAATTTCGGGGGTATTAGGTTTAGGACGAACGCGAATTTCTGTAGCATCCACATAAGTGACATCGCCATCAGTACGCGATACAATCACCATCCCGGAGTCTCTTGCTCCTTGAGCTTCCAAACCAGTACCCACCAGAGGACGTTCTGGTTTGAGCAAGGGTACTGCTTGCCGTTGCATGTTCGATCCCATCAGCGCTCGGTTAGCGTCATCATGCTCCAAGAAGGGAATCATGCTGGTTGCTACCGACACAATCTGTACGGGAGATACTGCTACGTAGTCAACCTGTTCTGGTGTTGTGGTGGAAAATTCCTGGCGATAGCGGACTGGCACTTGCGGCCCAATAATGTGTCCGGTTTCATCTACAGGAATATCTCCCGGAGCAACCCGCAGGTCGTCTTCTTCATCGGCTGTCATATAGGCTGGAGGCAGATCAAATCTGACTCGCCCATTTTCCACAGGTCTAAATGGTGTTTCTAAGAACCCATACAGGTTAACGCGTGCATGGGTTGCCAAGGAGCCAATCAATCCGGCGTTGGGGCCTTCTGGCGTTTCAATGGGGCAAATGCGTCCATAGTGGCTAGGATGAATATCTCGCACGGCAAACCCAGCGCGTTCGCGGGTTAAACCACCAGGGCCAAGGGCACTTAGACGGCGTTTGTGGGTCAGTTCTGCTAGGGGATTGGTTTGATCCATGAACTGACTTAATTGGCTCGAACCAAAGAATTCTTTAATTGCTGCTACCAATGGTTTAGGGTTCACCAAGGACGCGGGGGTCAGCACTTCCGCATCGGATACGGTCATCCGTTCCCGAATTATTCTCTCTAAACGGTTTAAGCCTACCCGTACTTGGTTTTGCAGCAATTCCCCGACGCTTCTGACTCGACGGTTGCCTAAGTGGTCAATGTCATCGATATTACCGATGTCATATTCTAGGTTGATCAGGTAATCTACGGCGGCCAAGATATCACCCGCAGTCAACACGCGCATTGTGTCGGGAACAGAAAGGCGCAATTTCTTGTTGAGTTTGTACCGTCCAACGCGACCAAGGTCATAACGTTTCGGGTCAAAGAAACGCGAGTCTAGGAGTTGTTGTCCACCTAATACTGTCGGTGGTTCACCAGGACGCAGTTTCCTATATAACTCCATCAGAGCTTCTTCTTCGGAGAATTGCCCTTCTTTTTCGATGGTCTTTTGGAAATACTCTGGATGGCGTAAGGCGTCAAATATTTCGTTGTCTGATAACCCTAAAGCCTTTAGGAGTACCTGCGCTGAAAGTTTTCGGGTTTTGTCGATGCGTACCCAGACCAAATCGTTACGGTCTGTTTCAAATTTCAGCCATGCCCCCCGGTTGGGAATTAAGCTAGCTGAATAAGTACGTCGCCCGTTTTTGTCTATTTCTGATTTGTAATAAACCCCTGGCGATCGCACTATTTGATTGACAATTACCCGCTCGGCTCCGTTAATAATAAACGTGCCGCGATCGGTCATCAAAGGCAAATCACCAATGAATACCTCTTGCTCTTTAATTTCCCCGGTTTCCTTATTAATCAACCGTGTGGGAACATACATTTGGACGGCATAAGTACTATCCCGCCGTTTGGCTTCTTCGACGCTGTACTTTGGCTCTTTGAGTTTGTAGTTATGACCCAAAAAGTGCAGTTCTAATTTGCCCGTATAATCTGTAATAGGACTAAAGGAGTTAAGTTCTTCTATCAACCCTTCTTCCAAAAACCAGCGAAAGCTTGAGCGCTGGATTTCAATCAAGTCGGGCAACAGAAAGGCGGGTTCCATATATGTTTCTTTGGTCATGCCTCTACCTTTGTCAACCTGGTTAAATTTTTACTTAGACACTGCTGTTTAACGCTTCCCACTGCTAGCCAGTGTCCGTAGCTGTTTGGGAGCTTCTTCTTACGCACCTGAAAATAGCAGGTGTGGGCAAACGCAGCGATTAAAGCTGGAATGAACAATTTGGACAAGGGGGTAATTGCCCGGAATCGGGGACTCAGACGCCAAAAAACCACCATAGTCTTGATTTAAGAAGAATATACAGTTGAGATATTCCTGAGTTTTGTCTACTTTCTTCATTTCCCCTCCAAAAAGCGCGTTAATTTGCTGACGCAGCTCTAGACGGTGTGTCTTAAATCCACCCGGCTATTTATACTCTCAGTGATATCTTAGATATCCTAAGACTGAGGGAATGATCCGCACCTTGTCGGCTTTGAATCAGAATCACTTCATTTGGCTGGATTGTACTCACAAGGCAATTTCGTTTAACGATTTTGAATAGGTTCGATAGACGCCAAGCCGATGTTGTGCAATCTTGCTCAACTTGGGTTGGCACAGTTAGTCATGTGTGGAGAGCATCCGCTTGTAGAGATTTGGAGGATGACCAAGCCGATAACAGTACGAAAAATTAGGCTCAGAAATTTTAGGTTCCTTCCTTTATCATTATGGCGCAAGCAAAATGTTTTTGAGGGAATAATATTAACATATTTTCCCTGCCTAGAGTTTTATTTTTTTTAGCACAACCGAATAAAAGAGAATTATTGCACAGTTTATATTGACAGACCAAACAATTCACAGGCATTCTGGGTGGTTTGATGCGCGATCGCCTCTACCGTTTCCTGACGCAGTTTAGCTAGTTGCTCGGCTACATATTGCACGTAGGCAGGCTCGTTGCGCCTCTCCCCTCGTTTCGGAACTGGGGCGAGAAACGGGCAGTCTGTTTCAATCAGTAGGCGATCGCTACTCACCATCGCCGCCGAGGATTGGATCGCTTTGGCGTTTTTGAACGTTACCGTCCCGCTAAAGCTGATGTAGAAGCCTAAATCGAGAAACCATTGAGTTTCTTCTGGCGTTCCTCCCCAGCAATGCATGACGCCCCGCACTCTTTCTCCTTTAAGTGAGTGCCATTTTTGCAACACTTCTCTAGTTGCCACAGCAGCATCGCGGCAGTGGATAATCACTGGTAAGTTGAGTTCAGATGCGATCGCTAACTGGGACTCAAACACCATCAGCTGATGCTCATAGTTATCAGCTTTGTAAAAATCCAGCCCCATTTCTCCAATTGCTACCACACCAGAGTCAGAACTCGCTAAAGTTTTGATTTTATCGGCTGTCTCGTTATTCCATTTTTCAGCATCTAAAGGATGTAATCCTACGGCAAAGCTGATTTCGGGAAACTCGTGCGCTATCGATTGAATCCGGAAAAACTCCTCTGGGTGAACACAGGAATGTACTAAACGTACTACTCCTGCTTCTTGCCACCGCGATCGTACTGTTGCTAAATCCGGCTGGAAACTATCAAAGTTGAGATGAACGTGCGTGTCTATCAGTTGCATTCTTTGCCCTTTCTCATTGGTCACAAATTATTAGCCCCGATCACGACTAAGCATAAATGACCCTCCGGGTGAATCTTTACTCCTGCGATCGCTAAACTGCTCAAGAGGTAAACCACACCAACTAATCATTTTAATTCCCTCATCTGACAGCCCTGCGGTGGAAGGCTTGATAGGAATATACTAAGTGTTGTGGAAACCCTCAAGACTGCACTGGCCTGCCATTACCCCTCGCATTTGCTACTAGTTACAATATTTTTCTGATTTTCGCAACACACTGGCTCTTTGAGTCAGAACAGGTCACTAACTCATCAATGACTATTGAGCAACTGCTTGAGTTAAGGGTTTTAGTTTCTGAGCCAACCTCGACTTTTTCCTTGCCCCATTGTTGGGATGAAGGACACCCCGTTTGGTCGCTTTATCAATTTTGGCGTAAGCCTCGGATAAGCGAGCTTGTGCTTCTTGTTTTAATTCTGGGGTAGGATTAGCTGTATAGACAGCTACAGCATTAATGTATTTCTTCATCAGCGTCTTGACTGCTGATTTGTAAGCTTTGTTACGCAGTCGGTTACGTTCTGCGATTTCGGCACGCTTGAGAGAAGACTTTGTATTCGCCACAGTCAATTCCAAAAATACTATTAATATCTACACACACTACTAGACTTACTAATATAGCATCCAAATTGCCAATGTTATAATTTCCTAAAAAAAATCTATCATTGGAAATTCGGTACTGGAGATTGGGGAAGATAGTCCTTAGTCGCCAGTCGTTAATTTGGTGTGTCGTCAATTTAGGAAATGCGTTAAAATAAGGTACATGAAATAAAATAGTCATCCTAACTCATCACCTGGTTAAGCAATGTAATTGCCAATATAATCAATCTGTTCCTAAAACGGGTGTATTGTCAAAGGCAAGGAACTGTAAATAGCTAAATTTCAGGGGTTTCAAAGTATAGAAACGACACTATATTATCGTTTCTGTACAGATTTTAACTAGTAAAAGTTAGGAAAATAAAATTATACTCAGACTATACCCCCTGTAAATCTGGGGAATTGGATGTGTAAATACACCATCTGCACCCCGCAAGGAGTGAGGATAAGGGCGTAAGAGTAGCAGGAAATGGCACGCCTGCTTGCTGCTGCTAGCCTGCTAAGGCTGGTTGGACTGAGCAATTAAGTGGCCTTCTCAAGCAAACAATATGGTGGCAAGCTTGAGAGTATCAAAAAAATCCAGGTTAAGCTAGAGAAGAGAATTAGAGTCAGCTTGCACACCCCAGTGGGTCAAGAGCAATACTAAATCTCAGGTATGAATATTATAATTTTGGCATTGTCCTTACTCCATGCTGCGAATCATTACTCAGCAGGCAGATGTTAGAGCAGAACTACAACGGATCTGCGATCGCACCCATGACGAACAGGTGCTTCACAAAGAAGCAACGGTGCGGGAAGTTTTGCAAGCAGTGAAGCGCCAAGGCGACAAAGCTGTTTTGCATTACACAGCCGAATTTGACAAACAAACCCTCAAAGCTGAAGAACTCCGAGTCACAGGCTCGGAACTAGATGCAGCCTATCAGCAGGTGTCAAAAGAGTTGTTGGGCGCAATTCGGCTAGCTTGCCGCCAAATTGAAGCGTTTCATCGTCAGCGAGTCCCAAAAAGCTGGGTACACTTTGGCGACGATGAAGTAGTGCTGGGCAAACGCTACACCCCCGTAGATCGGGCGGGGTTGTATGTGCCTGGTGGCCGTGCCGCTTATCCCAGTACAGTGCTGATGAATGCAATTCCGGCTCATGTTGCTGCTGTACCTCATGTGGTGATGGTGACACCACCAGGGCCAGGGGGTGCAATTAACCCAGCAGTCTTGGTAGCTGCCCAAGAAGCAGGAGTGCAAGAAATTTATCGGATTGGGGGCGCACAAGCGATCGCCGCTTTAGCTTATGGCACAGAAACAATTCCGAAAGTAAATGTGATTACTGGCCCTGGTAACATTTATGTCACCTTAGCGAAAAAACTTGTCTATGGCACTGTTGGCATTGATTCTTTGGCAGGCCCAAGCGAAGTGCTGGTGATTGCCGATGAAACCGCAAATCCGGTGCATGTAGCTGCTGACTTGCTAGCCCAAGCCGAACACGATCCAATGGCGGCAGCAATTTTGCTAACAACGGATGCGGGTTTGGCAAAAAACGTGCAATTAGCCTTGGAAAGACAGCTAGTGGATCACCCACGGCGAATAGACACAGAAAAAGCGATCGCTCACTACGGCTTGATTGTCCTTGTGGAATCGCTCGAAGCAGCAGCAGAACTCTCAAATGAATTTGCCCCCGAACACCTAGAATTAGAAATCAAAGACCCTTGGTCACTTCTACCACAGATTCGCCACGCTGGGGCAATATTTTTGGGTTGCTCCACACCAGAAGCTGTAGGAGACTATTTGGCAGGACCTAACCACACCTTGCCAACTTCTGGTGCTGCCCGCTATGCTTCGGCATTAGGGGTGGAAACTTTCCTCAAACACTCTAGTATTATTCAATACTCCCAAACTGCGCTGCAAAATGTGGCTGGTGCTATTGATGTGCTAGCAACAGCAGAAGGTTTACCTTCTCATGCTGATTCAGTACGCCGCCGAATTCAGCAAGAAGAGTGATTTAGAATGGTTAATTTTTTCTTATAAGGGACTTCTAGTTAAAAAAATCCCATTGTAGGGTAGCACAGATGTCATACGTGTCAACTTAACGTAAAAGTCATGTCCCGCAAAGAACTTTAGTTTAAGGCGGGTAAGGAAGCCAACAGTGAAGAGTTATCAGTTATAACTCTTCACTTATTTAACTACGCTAAACTACCCTAACGCACGCCATTTGCTATCCTGATCTTCAGTTGACCTTTAAACGTCCACAAGTCGGGCATTGCCGACGGTAGTTTCTGGGAGAGGGTTTTCCTGTCCTAGAAACTCCTGAAAAGCTTCTCCAGACCAGTTCCTATAATGCAATACGCTTAGGTTAAGCCAGAAAAATAAATTTCCGTAGGTTGGGGAGCCACTGTGTTGAGCGGGTTTCCCGACTTGTTCGCGTAGGGTCTCCCCCTGGGAGAAGCAAGTCGCGTTTGAGCAACGAAACCCAACATTTTCAGCTATTTGTTGGGTAACACGAATGTTCAACCCAACCTACAATTATCCTTAACCCAAGCGTATTGTGCTAAAATCGGCCACCATGAAACTCACCTATGGCAGAGCCTCAAACATATAAACTAATTGGCAAATAAAAAATTGGTTTAGTGTCGTTGCCGACGGTTTTGCTAGATACTTATGTAAGGGGTCTACTTATTAGGAGACGAGAGCGGTGCTAAATAGTGTTTTGGTAGCTCTGGACGGTTCGGAAATTTCAGACCGAGTAATTCAGACTTTAGATAATTTGGCGTTGTCAAAAGATGCCAAGGTTATTCTCTGTCATGTATTTCTTACGCCAGAATCAGAGATGGAACTACCCGCCGATCGTCCTCAGCCAGAGTCACCAACATTTTCTTATTTTCATGTTGAAAAACAGCTGCAATCTTATCAGGAAAAGTTATCAGTCCCAAGCGAGTTAGAACTGGTAACTGGCGATCCTGCCGAAGAGATTATTCGCCTTGCCAATATTTATAAAACTGACTTGATTATAATTGGTAGCCGGGGATTGATGGGGATGAAGCGAATTGTCGAGGGTTCTGTTAGCAGTCAAGTTGTGGAAGAGGCTAATTGTTCGGTGTTAGTTGTCAAACCAAGGTAAAAATTTGTCAGGGGAAGCAATAGACATCTCCAGAAATTAAATATGCGTAACCTGAAACCCTTGTATAGACGCGAAATTGCACTTCGTGCCGCTACGAAGAAAGCGTCTCTACATTCATTGTCGGAGATGTCTAATGACTATAACCACGCCAAAGCTCACTTTTGAAGAATACCTGAAATATGATGATGGCACTATAGCTTTTCGCGATCAAATGAGGTTCATCAGAGCAAGCAAGGAGCTTGCTCTTAGGGGGTTGGGGGTAGGGTTCCAATACTGCTCGGTTAAGGAGAAATAAACCAACTTCTTCATCACACGAGAACATAATCTTGTTTATTTTAGTCCCTATTTTTCCTTAACCGAGCAGTATTGCATAACGCTTAATTAGCTCAACAGAACAACCCCACGGATAAATCTGTGGGGTTGCGACTATTACCGCAAGGCGGAATTAAAATAATCCTTTTTAGCGCCGCACCGTGTGCAACTTTCTTTCAAACCTAACCCCCCAGTCTCTTCCCTGTAAAGCAAGGGGAGCAAGAATCAAAGCCTTTTTCCGTTTCGGGGCTACGGTGTACACACAAGTCGAATTACCCCCCTTAATCCCCCCGATGTATTGGGGGGAAAGAAGAAAAAAATCTAGTTCTCTCCCCTTTATAAGGCTAGGGTATACGCATAAGTCTTACCGCAGCCATATCTTTATTAATAATCTCGCACTGCATTTCTATTCTGCCTCGGAATCAATTCTGAGTCTCATAGCTGAAGTCCACAAAGCGTGAACTTCAGCTAAAAGCCAAAAAACTTTAGTTCTGGGCGGGATGTGGGTGAGTGTGATAGTTTAAATCTGACAAAAATGTGTGTAAAAGAGTTGAAATTTATGTAGACAGCACTTGTGTGTACACCGTACCCGTTTCGGCTAGAGGGGGATGAGACGAAGTCCACTAAAAATTTATTTTTATAACTGAAAAATTTATTTTATTTATGTGTTAAGTAGCTTTCAGGATGTTATCTGTATAATCTATCATTCAGTCTGAATTATCGAATGTATAATCTATCATTCAGTCTTATCGATTATTGGCCTCTGTTACTTATTTATAGGTTGACATTTGGGGATTAGGATATCTCTTTTTAAGACATAACATATCATTCACTTAGTAATTATTTATTAACGCAATTTGAGAAGTTATGTAGGCATACTCTATCCTAGACATTATCTAAACTTGTGCTTCTAAAATCATGAGCCATTATATGAATAGTTAGCACGTTTACGGCACTATCCAATGTCTCAAGACTTATTAAACTCCTTTCAAGAAGCATATAGCAATTTGGAACTGTTTCCGTTGATGGAACGGAACGAAATGGAAAAATTTCGAGTCGAATATGGTGATGATTTAATTGCAGACCTGAACCAATTAGTGGAAGATAGTCCTAATGGAGATGGCAAAATTGTCTTTACAGGACATCGCGGATGTGGTAAGTCTACTTTGTTAGCTGAATTTAGCCGACAAATTCAAGATAAATATTTTGTAGTTCTATTTTCTATTGCTGACAAAATTGAAATGTCGGCTGTTAATCATATTAATATACTGTTTGCGATCGCAGTTAATTTAATGACAGAAGCAGAAGCACGCAAAGTTGATATTCCCCAATTTACTAAAGAAGCTCTTTATAAGTGGTTTGCTACCCGCACTCGCACTGAAGAATCAAATTTGCAAACAGAAGCTAGTATAGGTTTTGACCTCTTAAAATTGATTAGCTCTAAATTAAAAGCTGATGCAAGCGTTCGAGATGAAATTAAGCAAGAGTTTGAACGCAAGTTATCAGATTTAGTTGCCAGAATTAACGAAATAGCTGCTTTAATTCAAGCTGCAACTAAACAAAACGTTTTAGTAATTATTGATGATTTAGATAAACTTGACTTAGGCAGAGTTAACGAAATTTATCGAGATAACATTAAAGCTCTTTGTCAACCTAACTTTCAAATTATCTACACTATCCCAATCGCAGTCCTTCGGGAAACATTTATCAGCACAATAATTGCCACTGAAACCAACGATCAAGTTGTAGCAATGCCTGTTTTAAAAATATTTGATAAAGGTAAAAATCGCTTCCCGAATGCCCAACCTCGCCCGGAAGCAACAAAGATTCTTGGTGAAGTTTTACAAAAGCGGATTCCCAGTCAATTAATCGCGGCTGAAACTGCTGAAAAAATTGTGATTTCCAGTGGTGGCGTATTGCGAGAGTTAATTCGGATTTCTAAGGAATGTTGCCGTATATGTTTGCGAATGATCCGGCGAAATCCCACAGCCGAAGTTATCATTGATGATAAAATTCTCCTTCAAGCAATCAATAAAATCCGCAATGATTTTTCTATACGTTTAGGAAAGGCTGACATAGATATTTTGCAGAGTGTTTATGAACAATTTATGCCGAATGACCCCAAACAAGCAGAGTTTTTAGATTTGTTACATGGGTTATATGTTCTAGAATATCGCACTGATGAAACTTGGTACGATGTTCATCCAATTATTATCGAAAGCTTGAGAAGGCAGGGAGCAATTAATGTTAAATGAGGAATTATTAGATGATGAAGGAGAAAATCAAGATGCGTATGATGATTTAATTGTTTCTATTGAAGCTCAAAAGCGGGGATTAAATCTACTGATTGCAGTTTGTGATGATGCTAGCTTTCGTGATGAGATTATTGCCCAATATGAAGCTGAACTAGAACCCGCTTTCCGTGCATATCGAGTAACTTTAGCACGTCAGGAACCAAGCCTAAAAGCTGCTCTTAACCAACTGATACAACAAGAAGAATATCTCCGTCAGCAAAACCAGGTGGTGATTACTGTCACGGGTGCTGAACAACTTTATTTTCTCAGATTGGGAAAAGAGCAATCGGAACAGGAGAAATTTTTTGGTTACTTACAGTGGACAAGGGAAGGATTGCGCGAGTTTCCGTTTGCGATTGTACTTTGGGTAACTAACCAAATATTAGTTAACTTGATTAAAAAAGCTCCTGATTTTTGGAGTTGGCGTAATGGTGTATTTCGGTTTGAATCTAAAAAGACGAATGCTATTCCTGGTAAAGAACTAGAAAATATACGTTTTGTTTTTAGAGACACAGAATTAGCCAGCACAGATACTAATGAAGATAACTCCTTTTTCTTGCCCATCCAAGATTTGCAAGGGTTAATTGAAAAAGTAAAACAGGAAGGGGGAACTAAAAACCCCAGTTTGGCTACTTTATACTCAAGCTTAGGTGATATTTACCGCAGCAGATTAGAACGGGGTGAGTCTCAGAATTATCAAGAAGAACAAGAACTAGCAATAAAGTATTGGCGTCAGGCGATTGAGCTACAAAATGAATCAGGTTCGCAGATAGATTTAGCTAATAGCCTCAACAATTTAGCAGGAATATATCGTGCAACAGGACACTACAGCGAAGCCGAACCATTATATCAGCAAGCTTTAGAACTGAGAAAACGCCTGCTAGGAGAAAATCATCCTTCTTTTGCTACTAGTCTGAATAATTTAGCAGGACTCTACAAATCTACTGGACAATATACTAAAGCGGAAATCTTATATCAACAAGCTTTGGAACTGAGGAAACGGCTGTGGGGAGAAAACCATGCTGATGTCGCCATCAGTCTCAACAATTTGGCATTACTATATGATGAACAAAAACGTTATGATGAAGCTGAACCTTTGTATCTGCAATCATTAGAACTCGAAAAACGTTTGGTTGGCGAAAATAATCTTTCTTTGGCTCTTATACTGAATAATTTAGCACTACTTTATTATCATCAAGGACGTTACACTGAAGCTGAACCGTTGTCGCAACAAGCTATAGAGCTAGATAAGCGATTTTTAGGAGAAGAAAATCCCGATGTTGCAACAGATTTGCACAATTTAGGATTGATATACCGCGCTCAAGGACGCTACGATCAAGCGGAATCTTTGTTTTTGGAATCGTTGGAACTTAAGGAACGTTTATTGCAAAAGGCGCATCCGCTTTTAGCAGATACTATCTATGCTCTTGGTTATATGTACAGGGAGCAGGGGCGTTACAATGAAGCAGAACCCTTATGTATAAAAGCCTTAGAACTTGATAAGCACCTATTGGGAGAAAATCATCCCAATGTTGCCGAAAGCCTCAATAATCTGGCAGAAATTTATCGTGAAACTGGACGTTACGGTGAAGCAGAACCGCTTTATTTGCAAGCTTTAGATATTTGTGAACGAGTCTGGGGTGTAAATCATATTCGTAGTGTCACTATTCGCCAAAATCTAGAAAGACTTGCCGCAGTAATGCAGAATAATGGAGAGTGCGATCGCATTACATAAGTAAGTGGGCGCAAATAATCATCACTGGCTCGTAGTTGCGCTAAAGCGCAAGAGGGCGCAACTACGAGCCAAATACAGAGATTTTACTTTTCGTTACATAGTTTGGTTTTATCTTGCCTACTTACTTAGAGTAACAATATCATTTTAGGTTAATCTGACCTAATTTAGAGTAGCAATATGGCTAAAGATGTTTTTCATCAACAGGTAAAAAAAGCATTAATTAAAGATGGGTGGATAATTACTCACGATCTTTTACAATTCGGATTAGTGAAGCAATTAAACTACAAATAGATTTAGCGGCTGAAAATGCCATTGCCGCAAAACGTAATACAGAGAAAATAGCTGTCGAAATTAAAAGTTTTATTGTAGATTCAGATATCAGTGAATTTCATACTGCACTCGGACAATATCTCAATTACTGCCAAGCTCTCGAAGAACAAGAAGCTGACAGAATCCTATTTTTAGCTGTCCCTAGTGAAACCTATCAAAATTTTTTTCAACTCCCCTTCGTCCAACGTGCCCTTCAACGTTACCAAGTTAAATTAATAGTCTATGATCCTAGACAGGAGGAGATTCGGGAATGGATAAGATAAAACATTATCGACAACTAATAAAAAAAATATTGACAGAACATGCACAAATTATAAATAACACAGATACAGTCAATTCACAACTAATTATTGATAGCGAAAACGACCATTATCAATTAGCTTATGTTGGCTGGCAAGGAGATAAGCGGGTGTTTGGCCCGGTTAGGCATTTTGATATTCAAAATGGGAAAATATGGATTCAGTATAACGGTACAGAAGAGTCTGTTGCTGAACGATTGGTTGAGTTAGGTGTACCCCCTTCTGATATCGTCATTGGGTTCCATTCTCCTTTTAAACGCCAATTTACTTCTTATGCTCTCGAGTGAATGTAAATATTTTAAACTCGTTGAACAAGCAGTGAATGGTGCGTAGTTTACCGCCGTAGGCATCGCTTCCCATAGCTTTTAGTGCCGTACTTTCCTCTAACACACCATACAAGACTACTTATTGCGCGATCGCTAACATCATCAAATCTCCTAACGAACTGCGACAAAACCAGCTTGCTCAATTGCTCTTTGCCCCTCATCAGTTAATAAAAGCTTGGCATAAGCATCTCCAATTTGCTGCTCTGGACCTTTATTCTGCTTAATAATCACAAACAAGTTAGCAATCATTGGATAGCTGCGATCTTTAATAGCCTGAGTATTTAGCTGATTGCGCTGATGTAAACATTGCTCAGATGACACCATCGGTTTGCGGTAGGGGGTAATTAGCTGACCAGAAGTGCTACCCAATGGCAAAGCCTTCACACTACATTGAGGTAATACTGAACGGGCAGAAGCGTAATAGACACTACCAGGAGTTTTACTGAGTTGCCGCAATGCCTCTGTAGTAGAGTAGACATACTGCACATTAGAGCCAAATGCTTGTCCTTTCAAGGTGCTGTTGCTAGGAAATATTACTGTATCTGCGTCCTCTCGCCGTTGAGACAAAGGTGTAATGGCTAGGTTTGGCCCACCTACTTGATTCCAATTAGTAATTTTCCCTAAATAAATCTGCTGTAATTGGTCAACAGTTAAACCAGGTACATTGAGTGATGGGTTGACTACCACTGCTATCCCATCCATACCCACCTGACGTTGCTCAAGGGTAAAGCCTCGCTCTTTTGCCATCGCTTGTTCTTCATCTGTAACGGGACGGGAAGACTGAGCAAAGTCTAGTTTCCCATCAAGCAACATCCGAATGCCGGAGCTAGAACCAGGGCTACCATTAACAGGGTTTACATAGCGTAATTGTAATTCGGGGCGATCGCTCTGGATCTGAGAATCTACCAATTGCCGGATAGATGCCCAAGCTGTACTACCTCCATAGTTAAATGAGGCATTGGGGACATCAGCAACTGTCTGAAAAGTTGATCCAGTACTAGAGGGGGTATTGATATTTTGATTAGAGGAATTAACGCTGTTGCGAGAGAAGAAATTCGGCTTCAGCAACCACCAAAGCAGTGCGCCAATCACCATAAGTGTCAGCACTTTACCAATAATCAAACCTCTAAGAAAGAGGGCAATTTCACCGTTAATTAAAGCTTTTTTTGAATTTGTATTGTCCATATCTTTAAATTTTGTATTGTCCATATCTTTAAATATTGTTTATTCTATTTATCCTACAGGAATCTATAAATATTTAGGTTAAAAGAACAAATCTGGAATAAGCCAGTTAATAGCAAGTTTTATGATTGCTGGTAAATGATTAAGTCTTTCTCATGTATTAAGGCTTAATTTCATTTTTGGTAGTCTTGGCAATGGTGGAATTGCTTTTATAGACTCCTGTGTTAGCTACTGATTTAGCTCCTTGGGGATTGACTTTAATATTAGTAAACCGTGGCTCAACCAATTTTTCTCTAAAATTATTTAATTGAGTAGGTTGGTTTGGAGATGATGTACCTGTATTAATAAATGTATACATTAAAACTAGTACTATAAAACTAGTGATCGCACCAAGCCCTATTCCCAAGAGCAAAAGAAAATTTTTATAACTTAGAAAATAGCTATTATCAGTGTCTTGCTTTATGCCAGTAGATTCTAATGACTCTGACAACGCCAGATCAGAATTAAGTGCTTGCAAAGCTTCTGCGGCAGATTGGTAACGCTGGCTATAGCGATCGCAAACCATTGTATCTAAAATATTTGCCAGAGCGTCGCTTACCTGTGCCTGCTCGCGCCAGAGAACTTCTCCACTATTGGGATCTTCTTGTAGTTGCTCAGGGATTAAACCTGTCAAAGCTTGAATGCCAATCATCCCTACTGCATAGATATCACTGCAAAGTTTTGGTTTTCCCTTAGCCTGTTCGCTTGGCATATAGCCAGGAGTCCCAACAGAAATTGTTAAGCCTGCTCCTAAAGCACCAATTTTCTTAATACTCCCAAAGTCAATTAGCACAATCTTCTGATCAAAGTGCCGCCGCATTAAATTTTGGGGCTTAATATCCCGGTGAATAATGTTATTTTCGTGGACGAAGGACAGCACTTCCAGGATCTCTTTTAATAAATTTAAGACTGCATTCTCGCTAAGAGGCTCACCTGCTACAATTTCTTGAGTCAATGCATGACCGTCAATAAATTCCTGAACTAAATAGAAATCTCCATCTTCATTAAAATGGGCAAATAGTCTAGGAATTTGTCCGTGGTTGTTGCCTAGCTGGTATAAAACTTCTGCTTCCCGATCAAATAGGCTTTTAGCAATGGGTAGAACAGCGGGATTAGTATCTTTTGGCTGGAAATGTTTGACGACACAATGGGGTCGTCCTGGTAAATCTAGGTCTACGGCTAAGTAGGTATCACCAGATCCCCCGCTTCCTAAGTGTTTGACAATCTCAAAGCGATTCCGAAGTGTTTTTCTGGCCAGAGAGTATTGATGGCTTTTCCGTGTACCACCTGATAACAAGTAAGTATTACCACCTCCTCCCAGCAGTTTCACTGTCTCAAAGCGACTTCGGAGTTTTTTTCTAAATAAAGGGTTTTGGCTCATGTGGCGTATACTACTCTTGTTAATTTACTAACCATTCAGAGCTTGGGTGAGGTTATGAATACCTGCCGCTAGATTTCTTGGTATTTGAGGCAGTCAGCTTCTCAGGTGAGCTATGCTTTTGAACAATTTTATGATTAGCTGCTTGATTGGTTTATTTCATCCCTTTATGGCATCTTGATATAAAAATATATTTCTGTAATATTTCAATAATCTTATCACTTAAGTAAATTTAACACTAGCCCACAATAGTTATAAGTGCCGGCAGACGACAACATTCACGAATCAGTGGATTTATACATTTTGGGTCTGATTGCTGACAAAACCTGGAACAGTGGCATTTAAAGGCATAAGTATTTTTACAGTGTCCACCAGAATTTTGTTACCATTTAGTCATTATTAAGCGCGATCGCTTCCTCATATCAAGCTTAGTTAGACAAAACAGAAAAAACAGGTAAGTTCTTGAGGTAAATACTGATTGATGGTTTTTGAGGCAAACAAGTGTTAGTTATCAATTACTCACATATCAACTTACAGCATATTAACTAGTTCTTCAATAGTTTCTACAAAACATCCAACTTTTCCAACCTTTCCCACCTTTGACTCGCAGCTCAGGGTAGCTAACTGCAACGGTAGCATTCTATTAATTAAAAAAGCCCCCTAATGGGGGCCTATTAAGTTGTCCGCGTGGAATGAACAACTAATAATTAATACTTACAGTAGATACAGTAATCCGAATAAAATAATCCAAATTACGTCAACGAAGTGCCAGTAGATTTCGGCTGCTTCAATGCCAAAGTGCTTTTCGTTACTATAGTGACCCGGAACGCGCGATCGCCACAACACGGCAACAATTGCCAAAACACCGATAGTAACGTGCAATCCGTGGAAACCAGTCAAAACGTAAAATGCACTAGCAAATAAATTGGTAGTTAAACCAAATTCTAAATGGGTATATTCATATACTTGACCCACCAAGAAGATAGCACCCATTGCAGCCGTAATTGCTAACCAGATTCGCGCACCTCGCGCATCGTTCTTTTTGATAGCAGTGTCAGCATTGTGCATGACAAAACTACTAGAAATTAGATTGATGGTGTTGACTCCAGGTAGCAATAGTTCTAACTCTGGGGTACCTGCTGGAGGCCATGCAGGCAAGGTAGCACGGAAAGCCAAATAGGCTCCGAACAACCCCATAAAAATCATCCCTTCAGCAATCAGGAAGACAATTAGCCCAAACAGACGATGATCTGGATGTTCTTCGTGATGACCAACTGCTGCTTCTGCGGCGTGATGATGATTTAGTTCGGTTTTAGCTGGGTCAATAGTTTGACTTTGCATGAATTTTGATAAGTGGGGAATTGGGAATTGGGAATGGGAGTTAGGAGTTAGGAGTTAGGAGTTAGAAATTCTCATAACTCATCATTCATAACTCATAACTCTTCACTGCTAACTCATAACTTTATTTACGGTCTTCGGGATTAGCAGCAACCGCCGGGTCGGGTTCTGCTCTTAATACTGAGTTTGGCCCACCAGATAAGACTGGATTGGGATCAGACAAAGGTACACCTTCGTCAGCCCTTTCCAAGCCGTAGTCGTAGGGTCCTGTAGCCAGTACTGGGGTTTGATCAAAATTTTCGATCGCAGGTGGTGATGTAGTCATCCACTCTAAGGTCAATGCTCTCCAGGGATTATTACCAGCTTTTTCGCCGTATAACCAACTCCAAATGGCATTGATGATGAAGGGGAATGTCGAAACTGCTAGTATGTAAGCGCCATAAGTGCAGATTTCGTTGAGAAAGGTAAATTTGGGGTCATACTGGGCGATGCGGCGGTTCATGCCCATTAATCCCAGCTTGTGCATTGGTAAGAAGGTCATATTTAGACCCACAATTGTTAAGGCAAAGTGAACCTTACCCCAAAATTCGTTTACCATCCGTCCCGTCATTTTCGGGAACCAGTGGTAAATTGCCGCATAAATGCCGAGAACACTACCACCAAACAGCACGTAGTGCAAGTGGGCTACCACAAAATAGGTGTCGTGAACGTGAATATCAAAAGGCACTGCTGCCAACATTACGCCACTGATACCACCGATTACAAAGGTGCCAACAAAGCCGATGGCGAACAGCATGGCACTGTTAAGCTGGATTTTTCCACCCCACATGGTTGCTAACCAGCTGAAAATTTTAATTCCCGTGGGTACGGCAATGATCATAGTGGTGATCATAAAGAACATCCGCAACCAACCGGGGATACCACTGGTAAACATGTGGTGCGCCCAAACAATTAGCCCCAAAAAGCTAATAGCAAGAGAGGAATAAGCGATCGCTTTATAGCCAAAAATCGGTTTGCGGGAATGCACCGGGATAATTTCTGAAATTGCCCCAAAAAATGGCAAAATCATGATGTAAACTGCTGGGTGGGAGTAAAACCAGAACATGTGCTGATACACAACTGGGTCGCCACCCCCAGTCGGGTTAAAAAATGTCGTTCCTGCCAATAAGTCAAAGGAAAGCAGGATTAAACCAGCTGCTAATACTGGCGTAGATACCAAAGTCAGTGCCGAGGTAGCAAACATCGCCCAGCAGAACAAGGGCATTTGGTGAACCCCCATACCGGGGATACGCATCTTGAGCAATGTGACAAGGAAATTGATTGCCCCTAGAATCGATGACGTACCTAGTAAGAGGACGCTCATAATCCAAATTCCCTCACCTACTTGACCTGTTACCAAGCTCAGAGGAGGGTAGGAAGTCCAACCCGCATCCGGTGCATCGCCTACCACTAAACTAGTGATCAGCAATAAACCCGCAGGGGGAATCATCCAAAAGGCAACAGCATTCAAGCGTGGGAATGCCATATCCTTTGCCCCAATCATCAAGGGAATGAGGAAGTTAGCAAAACCCGCACCAGCTGGCACGATCCACAAGAAAATCATGATCGTGGCGTGCAGCGTAAATAAGCTGTTGTAGACTTCAGGGGTGACAAAATCGACTTCTGGGGTTCGCAGTTCTGTACGAACCAAGTCAGCCATCACCCCACCGATACAGTAAAAAACGAATGTAGTGACTAGGTATTGAATCCCAATCACCTTATGGTCGGTGTTGAAAGTAAAGTAGTCTTGCCATTTTCTGCTCCCTGGCTCCTCAACAAGAGCAGGGGCGTTGGCAGTTTCTTGCACTTGAGCTTGGGTCATAGTCATTAGTCATTGGTCATTAGTCATTGGTCATTAGTCATTGGATTTTGACTAAATAACATATTGACTAATGGTGAACTTGATGGAGGATTTCTGGCTTAATTCCCATGTCCTTGGTGTAAGGAGCGAGAAATTCATTTGGGGATAGATTCGCAGGGTTGACAGCAACGGCTTGATTTAGTGTTTCTTTGCTGGCAACTAGCTGTTCTTGCACCCATTTGTCAAAGGCTTCTTGTGGCTCAACGACTACTGTTGCTCTCATTGCACCGTGGTAGGGGCCACAAAGTTCAGCACAGATTAGGGTATAATCTCCTGCTTTTTTGGGGGTGAAGCGAATCTCGCTTTGCCTACCAGGGATCGCATCTTGTTTCAGGCGGAACTCTGGCACCCAGAAGGCGTGGATGACATCATTGGCTGTCATATTGATTTCCACTTCCCGCCCGATGGGGACGTGCATTTCACCTGTAGTTATACCAGTTTCAGGATAGGTGAAAATCCAGGCATATTGTAAACCAGTGACGTTGACCTGTAATCCTGCTGGTTTACCTGCTTTATCAGGAGTTCCCCCAATTGTCGGAGCAACACTACCGACACCTGGGGCATTCCGCAGTTGGGGAATTTGGTCAGCATTACGAACTGCTGCGGTAGCTGGGTCTTGCATCGCCTCATCAGATTTTTCTTGATTGAGGTTGGGTTCGGCGCTAAGAGGAGTATCGCTTAAAGTTGCGGCCATCGCACTTCGAGGCATTGCCATTGACTCCTGATTCATCGGCGCTTGATGGATAGCGTGAGGATCAAAGCCACCGATTTCGTTGTAAACATCAAAGCTGTAAACAGAAATGCCAAAAACGATAATTGCTGGGATCGCCGTCCAGAGAATTTCTAGAGGTACGTTGCCCTCAACTGGTGGTCCGTCTTCATTATCACCTACACGCCGTCGGTATTTAAATGCAGAGTAAATTAAAACACCTTCTACTAATAGGAATATACCTGTAGAAACAACCATCATCGCGTTAAACAGACCATCCACCAAGACGGCTTCATCCGTGGCTGCTGTTGGCAACAGACCGTGATTTTGACCGTACCAAAGGCTGGCTAACGTTAGCACGATGCCAATGAGTAATGTCCAGATTGAACTTGGAATCTTCACGGCTTACTTAATTGAATTTACTAAGTTATCTTAAAGCTGCCCACTTACTAAGGTAGTCTAGGCTGGAAGGCATAGGGGACAAAGGTCTGAAATTTTTATTAATTTTTTTAACTATTTTACTAATTTTGGGTACAAGGTGACTATTGGGAAGCAGGGGGCAGTTCTTGCTGGGGGCAGGGGGTAGGAGTAACCCAGATGCATTTAAAAGTATGGGATTGAAGCACTGGATTTTATACCCAAAACTAAAGTTTTCATTCATAATTATTTCCTCCTGCCTTCTCCTAAAATCAGTGGAAAAATTTAAGGAAAAATTTAGAATGTTTAAATGAATTGTGATTAATCAATTTTTCACATCTTGAAAAATACCTAAAGCTTCAGGCAAAACCTTTCTGGAGTGATTCAAAGTATAAGTGAGTGCTAATCTATAAACCCTTAGCCTATACGCTAGGGTGGAGATGAGACAGTAAAAGAAAAATTGAAAATTTTAAGAGAGCCACCAAGAACGGGCAGAAAGTATCATTCATGAGCGAATTTGTCCTACAACAACAAAATGAAGCGGCGCTTCAGCAGCAAAAGCCCAAGGAAATGATTCGTCGCTTGGTGTGGAAAATATGCATAGCCACCTTAATTTTGATGGCAATAGGCAGCGCCACCCGTGTGATGAATGCTGGGCTTGCTTGCCCAGACTGGCCTTTATGCTATGGCGAACTGGTGCCAGCCAAGCAAATGAATCTCCAAGTGTTTTTGGAGTGGTTTCACAGATTAGATGCAGCTTTAATTGGTGTAAGCGCGATCGCACTCTTCGGTTTGTCCTGGTGGCATCGTCGTTTCTTACCCAAATGGCTTCCTTGGGCATCCACATTCGCCCTGTTTTTAATTGTCTTCCAAGGCATCTTGGGGGGACTCACCGTCACCGAACTGTTGCGGTTTGATATCGTTACCGCTCATTTAGGAACGGCGCTGTTGTTTTTTACCACCCTCCTGATTATCGGCACAGCACTTACTCCCTATCAGGGGACTGGAACCGTTGGTAAGTTGCCTTGGGTCGGTTTAACCGCTGCTGTTCTGGTTTACCTGCAAAGTCTGCTAGGAGCTTTAGTAGGCTCTCGCTGGGCGCTACACCAATGTCTCGGCGGTTCTCAACTTTGTACTGTAATGTACAGCCATATTGCTGGTTTGGTGCCGCCAACATTGGCAACCTTGGCAATGGTATTTATCTGTTGGCGGACACCAGCACTACATCCAGCCCTGCGGCGACTGGCAAATATGGCTGGTGGATTGTTGATCTTACAAATCTTGTTGGGATTCGCCACCTTCAAATTACACCTCCAAGTTGAGCCTCTCACCGTCTCTCACCAAGCTATAGGAGCTACTTTGCTGGCTACTTTGGTAGTTTTCACAGTTCTCGCACTGCGTGACTCAGTGAGTGCTGATTCACGAGTGCTGATTGCTGAGTAGGGAATGGGGAAGCAGGGGAAGCAGGGGAAGCAGGGGAAGCAGGGGAAGCAGGGGAAGAATTCCTAATTCCTAATTCCTAATTCCTAACTCCTAACTCCTAACTCCTAACTCCTAACTCCTAACTCAGCATTGATGATGCGACTCACAGAGGTGCAGAAAATCTGTGTTTTCGTTTGCCTGAAAGAGCCAGCTTGAGCGGTGGCTGGATATAAGTTGTTGAAAAATAAGGAACCAGAGCCAAAATGATTGAGACTAATGTCTCTCGCCACCACGAAACATTTTTACAGGTAATTCAAAGTTACTACCAGCTAACCAAGCCTCGGATTATTCCGTTGCTTTTGATTACCACGGCTGGGAGTATGTGGATTGCTGCTAAGGGAGAAGTAGACCCATTGCTGTTGCTAGTAACTCTCACTGGTGGCACAATGGCAGCTGCAAGCGCCCAGACAATTAACTGTGTCTATGACCGGGATATTGATTATGACATGGAGCGGACGCGCCATCGTCCGATACCTTCGGGTAAGGTGCAGCCGCGCGATGCTCTAATTTTTGCGATCGCACTGGCGACAATCTCCTTTACACTCCTAGCAGTATTTGCCAACCTGTTAGCCGCCTTGCTAGCTTTCTCTGGCATCGTCTTTTATATTTTGGTTTATACCCACTGGCTAAAACGCCACACCACCCAAAATATCGTTGTTGGTGGGGCTGCTGGGGCAATTCCGGCTTTAGTGGGTTGGGCTGCTGTCACAGGCACTTTAAGCTGGTCAGCATGGTTAATTTTTGCTATCGTCTTTTTGTGGACACCACCCCATTTCTGGGCTTTAGCTCTGATGATTCGGGATGATTACGCAAAGGTGGGGATACCAATGCTACCTGTGATTGAAGGTGATACGGCAACGGTGAAGCAGATTTGGTACTATACGCTGCTAACTGTAGTTGCAACTCTGTTATTGGTATATCCTTTGGGCGCAAGTGGTATTCTTTATGCTGCGATCGCCCTAATTCTGGGAGGATTATTTATCCACAAATCTTGGCGGTTGTTGCAAAATCCAGAGGATCGCGCTGTAGCTAAAGAGTTGTTTCTTTTTTCCATCTCTTACATGATGCTGTTATGTCTGGGGATGGTAGTTGATAGTCTTCCCGTTACCCATAATTTAATTAGTACGGTGAGTAATCATCTGCATTTTATTGGATAGGGGATGGAAAATTTAGCGATCGCGTTTGGTAAAGGGGCGCGATCGCATTTTCAGAAATTAAAAAATATACATAATAATTAGAGTTTGGCGGATTTGCGATTAAAAGTAAAATTTCAGTTATAACCAAATTGATTAAAAATAGGACTTATAGACGAGTTACGGAATAACGAACCGCAGAGGCGCAGAGGACACGGAGAAATGAGAGTTTGAGAAATATTTTGTATAAGTCCTAAAAAAGCTGAATGAAGTCGTTTGTAAAAAATCTAAATGTTGACAAATTACATTCGTACAGCAATGCACAAAGCAACCTACGAGTTGCTTGAGGATGGAACTTTTTATAGCGAAATTCCAGAATGTCCAGGAGTTTGGGCAAACGCTGCAACACTAGAAGCTTGCCGGGAGGATTTGCAAGATGCTCTTGAAGGATGGATTATTTTAGGATTGCGTTTAGGTCATACTCTACCGATACTTGATAGTATTGACCTGAATTTCACCAAAGAGGTTGCCTAATGCCACCCTTTGGATCGATTAATCGGCGGGATCTAATTCGTTATCTGAAAGATGCAGGTTTTGATGGGCTTTACCCAGGTGGTAAGCATCAATACATGGTAAAAGGTGAATTAAAGCTGACAATTCCCAATCCACATCAGGGAGACGTCAGCCTAAGCTTATTAAATAGAATATTACGTCAAGCTAATATAAACAAAGATGAATGGGAGGCGTTATAACTGTTGTAAAGCTCAAAAGCGATCGCATGTCTAAAACTTATTCAGTTTTCCCAATTTATGCTTACTGGGTTTCACGAGTCTTAATATTTTTGAGCAGATTTATTTCTAGTGACGGCTACAGTTTAAGTCAACTTTTGCTAGCGTAGGAATATAAGGTTTATCGCTCCCCAGGAAGCACCTGGAAGCAAAAGGATTAATATGGCTCATTTAAATCAGCGTCGTCCCCAAAATGTCAACGGCGATTTTTATGTAGATACTACCTGTATTGATTGTGATACCTGTCGCTGGATGGCTCCTGAAGTATTTTATGATGTTGATGACCAATCGGCTGTTTATCATCAACCATCGAATGAGGCAGAAAGATTAGCAGCGCTTGAAGCACTTTTGGCATGTCCTACCAGTTCTATTGGCACAGTTGAGAAACCAAAAGATATCAAAGTTGCTCAAGAAAAGTTTCCTATATTAGTAGCTGAAAATATTTACCACTGCGGCTATCATTCTGAAAAATCTTACGGTGCTGCTAGCTATTTAATTCAACTTCCAGAAGGTAATATTTTGGTGGATTCTCCCCGGTTTACGCCGCCTTTAGTCAAGCGTTTAGAAGAACTAGGGCTAATTCGTTATATGTACCTAACTCATAAGGATGATGTGGCAGATCATCAAAAGTTTGCCGAGCATTTTCAGTGCGATCGCATCCTCCATGCTGATGATATTACTGCGGATACTCGCAATGTAGAAATACAGCTAACTGGTTCTGAAGCATTTACTTTGACACCAGATTTATTAATTATCCCAGTTCCCGGTCACACCAAAGGACAAACCGCCCTACTCTACAAAAATAAGTTTCTGTTTACTGGCGACCATCTCGCTTGGTCAGAAAGCTTGCACCAACTGACTGCATTCCACGGTGTCTGCTGGTATTCTTGGTCAGAACAGACTAAATCAATGCGTAACTTGGCTAATTATTCTTTTGAGTGGGTGCTACCAGGTCATGGGCGAAGGTTTCATGCTGATAAGGAAACCATGCGCCAGCAGATGCACAAGTGTATTGAGTGGATGCAATCTTTGAATTGAAATTAAATAACTGACTGTCATTTAGAAAAACCTAACCTCCTTGCCGGGTTGGGAAGGGGGGAAAATTTAAAGTCTCTCTTCTTTTAGCCTACTTTGTATACACAAGTCGAAAAATCCTCTAGCCACATTTTATTTTTGTCAAAGTGAAACTGTCACACTTAACGACATCCCGCCCAGAACTGAAGTTCAGGGCTAATAGCGAAAGTCCACTTGAGTGGACTTCAGCTATAAGACTCCGAATTCATTCCGAGGCGGGATAGAACGCAAATTTATATAAAGATTTTAGAAAGAGTGACTGCCCTGTATTTGAAAAAATATTGTTGTTGCTGCCTTGCGAGAAATAAAGCGAAGGGCGGTAAAATATTTGGAATCATTTTCTTTAACCTGATTGAATCTTGAGATTGGAGTGTCATTAGGTTATCTAGAGCATGAATTTACATAACAGTGCAAAATTTATGTGAAGCCTAAGACTTAAATCTAGTTTATATAAAACCTTCTAAACTTCAGTAAATATCTCATGCGTCACTCAAGAGCGAAAGTTTTAACTGTGGTTTTAATCCTTTTTGGAATAATAGTATTAAGTCATACACCAATTAGTGTGATGGCGCGTGAAAAGTAGAAGTTGAGAGGATAGGAAACATGACATCTTATGAATTGAATGGTATACGCATAGAAATTACTCGTCCTCACCCATTACTCTTTCCTACAAGTGTCTATCCCATTCCACAAAAAGAAAGTGAAGTTAATGTTCCTATTCGATTAGATGTAAGTGTCATTAACGATAGTTCAACAGCTTCTTATATCAACCTCTTCCAAAGCTTTATTCCAGAACTTGTGACATTAGATGGACAAATAATACAACAAAATCTAGTGACTAAAGAGATTATTACTAATACTCAACCAAATAAATCGCTTGAATATAGTCACAGGGAAGAAGTCGGATGGTGGCCAATTAGACCTGAATCTTCTTTTAGTTTTCGTCTGACTGCAAAGCTTTTTTGGCAAAATAACTCTCTACAATTAAAAATTCCAAGTCCTGCTAACTACGTATTTGGTTCTACTAGCTTCAATTACTTCTGGTGTTTCGATGACCTCCAAGCAAACACTTATCAGCTTCGATTTATCTTGACTACTGAATTTCAAGCCAGATTTGCCTCAAAACCAGATATTCTAACCGAAAAAATCACAATAGAAACTAGTTCAAAAATATTGGCAACATCCTGGGTAAATCTACGTCTAGTTCATCCCTTATCTACTGATAATAACGCTATCGAAGTTGATGGCATTGTGTTCAAAGTAGAAATGCCAAAATCTGTCTTGAATATCCCTGCCAGACAAACTAGCACTAGAACAGATGTAAAGTTATGCATTCATATTACGAACAATCTATCAACTGCTCTTTACTTTTGCCAAGTAGGCTCTTTCAAATTAACCCTAATCGATCAGGACGGTAAAGAAATTAGTTTTGGTAGCGACCCTATTAAGCAAGCACGTGAGGTAGTGGAAAGACAAAATTATTATTTAGTTAAACCAAAAGAAAGTGGAGTTTTCTATTTAGATGGAATGCTTTTTTGGGAATATGGTCAGCTTAAACTTGTAATTTCCAATAAATATCGTCACTACTTTACTGGAGAAAATACCTTTGATTATTTTATCGGTCTTAATCCAGGTGCATCATATAAAGTCCAAGTTGTATATCACTTTATGGAACGGGGAGTAAGACAGTTAGAGGAACAGGTATTAGAAAAAGTTTGGACTGGTTCGGTAGCTATGCCTTTTGTAGAATTTCGTATTGTTGAACTGGGATTTTAAGCCTGCCCAACAAGAATTAATGGGTAATTTTGAAATTCTAAACTATGTCGCGTGTGCTCCTCAAGTAGGCAATCTTTAGACATCGCCTAAAAATTCAAACTTATCTAAATTATCTTGTTGACAGCAGATATACTCTGGATGCGCCATTTACCTCGTTCTCTAATCAAATCATACCGAACTCGCAAATCCTCGCTAGAAGACTTTTCAAACTGACCATTTTCATATAACTGCATCGCTTCCTTAACCGTAGCTTTCACTACGGCACGATCTGCATATAAATCATTTTTATCTACAGATTCTATCTTCAGACTATGGTCGTATTTGTAATATTGTTTTTCTAATTTATACTGTTCACCAGTCTGCCGCGATTGAGACAAAGCTGAACCAGTTAAAATCTGCTCTAAACTATTAATTTCATGATTCGGCCCGAAAGCTTCAGCTTTGGTCGATAACCAAGTCCGAATGACTTCCTCTGCCGTTGCATTTGTTAGAGGACCTTGTGCTGATTCTGGTTTACTATATGGATCGGGAATAGATATTGGTGGTTGATTTATCTCTACAAATAACTCTGACACAGGTGGTGTAGGGAAAAATAGATTTTTTAACCATCCAAAAGTTGTTGTGGCTACTACCCAGAGAACTAATAGACTCACCAACGAAATAAATACTCTCCACACCAGCCGTGTTTTCCCTTCGATGGTGTTAGCAAAAGTTCGCCGCCGCCGGGGACGACGAGAAGGAGGACGATTATCTGGTACACGCCCTCGGCTAGCAGATTGAGTAGGT
Source organism: Nostoc sp. (assembly GCF_036917635.1). Taxonomy (GTDB): domain Bacteria; phylum Cyanobacteriota; class Cyanobacteriia; order Cyanobacteriales; family Nostocaceae; genus Nostoc. The sequence continues at coordinate 207,601 of NZ_JBALCW010000008.1, read as the reverse complement.
TTTCTTTGCCTACGCTTTTGGTTATGAACCGGTGCAGCACTTTTAGCTGAACCGTTCAAATGCTGGTTAGTGCCTCTACTCATCCGTTCAGCAGCAGGAATGTCTGATTTTACACTTCCAGATGAATTCCACATAGGTGGTGAGAAGTTTGCATATTCGGATGTTTCTTTTGTTGGTGTTTTTGGCAAATCTGGGTCAGGTGTTCTGCTGTGATTAAATTGCCCTGAACTTCTAGTTGAATTGTTGTCGAAAGGAGGATTATTTGTCTTGGGTTGGGGAAAATATTGGGGGTTAATTACAGCCCATTCATTAGTTGTTTCTGCGTCAGTTGGTAGTGCTTCTAAATAAGCTTGCACCTGTTGGTTAGCAAAGTAATCTTTTAGAAAAGCTTGCTGGTTTGCTAAATCTCTAAAATGGGGAAATACTTCGTGTTGCAACCACTGTTCTGCATATAGACACAGCCCCGGTAACAAATCTGGAGAATCTTGAGATTTTTCCCGAATAAAAGCTAAAGCTTCATACTCCTGACTAAGTTCTAAAACACGAGTTGCTTCTTCAGTTTGTCCCAAAAGTAATGCACATAGCGACTGTTCTAAATGTACATCTTGGCGTTTGCCCAAACGGATCAGCATTTGCCTTGCTTGACGAATTAAAGCTGGTTGCCGTTGAGCAAATCCCCGTGCTATCAACGCATAAACAGCTAAGTAAGTCGCAACAGCAGAAGGACGTTTGCTTTGAGCTTCAAATAACTTGTGCTGTTCTGCAACTGTTAAGTGGTTGCGTAACTGCTGGATAAATCGCAGAAAGTCATCTATATTTAAACCGGAATCATCATTGTTCGTGCCATCAATGCCACCACGATCTTCTAAGAGGTTTTGCAATAATTCCAAGCCTTGGCGCCGTTCGGCAGTCTTCTCTTGAGGTAGTGCCAACAGCTCCAAAATTCGATATGGTCGCAATTTGTAAAGATCCGCCTGAATTTCTGCCTGTACACTAGAGAACAACCCTTCACGTACTAGCAGTTCTTGACCAGTTTCTAGGGATATGGCGGCATTTTCATAGTGGCCTTGCTGCCACTGTTCACGACCTAATTCTAGACAAGCAAGGGCTACAGTGAGAACAACATCTGGATGTTCAGCGTTTTCGTATATTTCTTCATCTGCTAAATTATTACTTTTTATTAGACTTTTAGCACTATTTTTATTTACGAGGTAAGGACGACCTAGTTTCAATACAAGCTCGTATTCGCCCAACTCTTGCAAAATTAATAAAGCGCCAACTAATTCGTCTTGGCTGATTTCGATGCCCAGACTCTGGGTGTCAATGCCCCTTTTGGTGCTTTCTGGACGATTTTCCTTTGCTACTGCGGCAGCAGCAAGGTTATCAGCATCATAGGCGTGGGCAAGATAGAGATGATCGTAGGTACTGCGTTGTTTTGGATCTGATAAAACCACGTAAGCTTCTTCTATAAGTTGTTTGCGAGAAGAAATTGCAGCCTGAGAATACTCACGTCGAGGCAATTGTACAATGCGATCGCTGTATGCCTGCCGCAATTGTTCACCACTTGCCGCCAACGGTAGTCCTAAAATTCGGTAGTAATCTAGCGGAATTCGCACAGCCTACTTCCCCTGCACCGTGATCAACATAATTCACCTAGAGCGTTCCAGGCCTGTAAAACCGTGCCATAACAATGCCGTATAGAATTTACTCTACAAGTGTATATTGCAACAACTTGTTTTGTACCTTCCCGAAATTTTGAGTCACATTCTAGTACTAATTTTTTGCTTTCGCCTAGAAAGCCTCAATTGTTTGTCTTAATTCTTAGTATTTTTGTTTAACACAACTATTATCAGCCTCCGATAGCACAAACCACAACTACCGCTTTTAATCACGGCATAATTGTTGTGGTTACAAGAATCTATTGATGATTGATTTTTTCGGGACTTTCCCACTAGTAGGTAACAAAAATACCACTATTGGAGGTCTTAGCCTGATAACTAGAGAGCAAAATAATATCATAATTTACCTTTAATTACAATTATCTATTTGGGTATATAGATTTTTGCCTGCTTTTTTTTTAAATTGTTAATGGATATGCAGAAAGCAGTATGTGTTGATTGCTAGTCTATGAAGGGGAATAGTGAGAGAGAAAAACCTAAAGCGGCAGATGTTGCCCTTAGAGTCAAATCCTCACGGGACATGGGCTGAAAAGTTAAAAATCAAAAATTAAAAATTCAGCTATTCCCTAAGATCCTTTTTTGGTGCATAAATAAAGTTTGATTGTTGAGTCTTACAAACGCTAGCCTGTTAAAAGCTGAGGTGTTATCAGACCAACTTATTTAAGACCGTAAGTTTAAGTTGTACAACAGGGATACTCAAAAATAATGGTTCAAGAGCGTACTTTACCCACATTTAATGCTGCTACTACGCACATTACTAAAGAAGAAGGGTTACGGTTGTATGAGGACATGGTATTAGGGCGCTTGTTTGAAGACAAGTGCGCTGAAATGTACTACAGAGGCAAAATGTTTGGTTTTGTCCATTTGTACAACGGTCAAGAAGCCGTTTGCAGTGGTGTTGTGCAGTCAATGCGACCGGGTGAAGATTACGTTTGTAGTACTTACCGCGACCACGTTCATGCTCTTAGTGCCGGTGTACCAGCAAAAGAGGTAATGGCAGAATTATTTGGTAAAGCCACAGGTTGCAGCAAAGGGCGAGGTGGTTCCATGCACATGTTTTCTGCCGAACATCGCTTGTTGGGTGGCTATGCTTTTGTGGCTGAGGGAATTCCTGTAGCAGCTGGAGCGGCTTTTCAAAGCAAATACCGCCGGGAAGTGCTAGGAGATAAAAATGCTGACCAAGTGACAGCTTGTTTTTTTGGCGACGGTGCAGCTAATAACGGTCAGTTTTTCGAGACGCTAAATATGGCAGCCCTATGGAAACTGCCAATTCTTTTTGTAGTCGAAAATAATAAGTGGGCGATTGGGATGTCTCACGAACGAGCTACTTCCCAGCCAGAGATTTATAAAAAAGCCAGTGCATTTAACATGGTGGGCGTCGAAGTCGATGGTATGGATGTACTCGCGGTCAGAGCCGTGGCTCAAGAAGCTGTAGCCCGTGCCCGTGCAGGTGAGGGTCCAACATTAATTGAGGCGCTTACCTACCGCTTCCGGGGTCACTCTTTGGCTGACCCAGATGAAATGCGAAGCAAAGCGGAGAAAGAATTTTGGTTCGCCCGTGACCCAATTAAGAAGTTAGCAGCTTATTTGCTGGAGCAAAATCTGGCGGATGAGGGAGAAATCAAAGCAATTGATCGTAAAATTCAGGATGTAATCGACGAAGCGGTTAAATTTGCCGAAAGCAGCCCCGAACCAGACCCTAGCGAGTTATATCGTTTCGTGTTTGCAGAAGACGAGTAACAAAGTTAGGAGTTAAAAGTTAAGAGTTAAAAGTTAAGAGTTAGGAGTTAGGAGTTAAGAGTTAGGAGTTAAAAGTTAAAAGTTAGGAATTCCTAACTCACAACTCCTGCCAGCAAGACCCTGTAGGCCAACCCTTACAATTGGAATTCACAACTCCTAACTCACAATTCCTAACTCCTAACTATCCTTATACCCAGGACTAAAATTTGTGTTTAGCATTGCAGTTCAACAGCAACAGTACAAGACTTACATTCTTTCTGACGAAGGCGTTGGTTCTCAATTAGAAGTCGTACCAGAACGCGGTGGTATCATCACCCGTTGGCGCATTCAAGGGCAAGAAATTTTCTATCTGGACACTGAACGCTTTACTCATCCTGAGTTGAGTGTCAGAGGTGGGAATCCAATTTTGTTTCCTATTTGTGGCAATCTACCAAATAATACTTATACTTACGACGGGAAACAATATACTCTCAAACAACACGGTTTCGCCCGTGAATTGCCGTGGAAAGCAACAGAACAAAAAACTCAAGATAAAGCTAGTCTCACTGTTGTTCTTAATAGCAATGAGCAAACCAAGGCAGTTTATCCTTTTGATTTTCAGGTGGCTTTCACCTACGAACTTCAAGGTAATATTCTAGAAGTGCGTCAGGAGTATAAAAATTTTTCGTCCACACCAATGCCCTTTTCGGCTGGTTTCCATCCCTACTTTTTGTGTGGTGATAAAACTCAGTTAGAGGTTGAAATTCCTTCTAAGCAGTATCAAGACAATCAAACTAAAGAAATTCACTCTTTTGACGGCAATTTTGACTTTAGTCGTGATGAAATTGATTTTGCCTTTGGACAGTTAACGAGTCAATCCGCCACTGCCATAGATCGCAGCCGGAACTTAAAACTCACTTTGGATTATGATCATTTCTCTACCTACGTGGTATTTTGGACTGTCAAAGGCAAAGAATTCTACTGTCTAGAGCCGTGGAGTGCCACCCGTAACTCTCTCAATACTGGTGATAACCTGACTGTGTTAGCACCAGGAGCTAGCCATACAGCATCTATAAGGTTGACTGCTAATTTTTTCTAAACCCCTTTACAAATCTACAGATATATATGCTATGATGGCAAAGTTGCGAAATGCAGAGAAAGGGTCGCTAACTCAACGGTAGAGTACTCGGCTTTTAACCGATTAGTTCCGGGTTCGAATCCCGGGCGACCCATATAAAAATTTATTGCATATTTGCCTGTGCTTTTGAGATAAAGCACAGGCGAGTTTTATTAAGTAAGGAATAAGAATTAAATAACATACAATTTATGTCCCTGGCTTACCTCACCCTCAATCCCTCTCCGATATATTGGAGAGGGAAGCTAGAGACAGGATGAAGTTTCGCATTTTATTTAATCCACGTTCCTAAGCAACTTGTGAATCCGATCGCTCTGGGGAAGAAAAATTTTCGGATGAGCGATCGCTTTTTGCTGAGACGACTTACGCACAAGAAACGGAAAATAGTACACGCAAAGCGGCTTACCGCAGGGTACTACACAGAAACAGAGAACACCGAAGAATAAGAATTAAAGAAGTTTTTTGCGTAAATTCTAGCTGAATTTAACCAAAATTAATGAAGTTTTCACTTATTTCAGTAATTATACGGTTATTTAAGCGCGAGTTAAAGGTAAATAACTGAATTGGAGCTTTTCAACTGGAAGTAACAGATGCAGGCAAATTTTGAGCAAAAAGCTTTTATTTCCTTACTAGATCCCAAACCTGAGAATTTACCGATAAAGGAAATACGATTACAGGATTTGTCTGTTAGCGATTACAGTTACTTTTGGCAGTTATGGGAGCAGTATCGAGATTATCTTTATAGTCGCTGCTTACAGTGGATGGGAGGTAATCGTCATGATGCCGATGACTTGTTCAGTCGGGCAATGCTCAAAGCCTGGAATCAATGGCCAGACTACAGAAGTAAAATCACCAAACCGAGGGCTTGGTTAAGCCGACTCATCCAGAACCTGTGCATGGATTTGCATCGAGAACGCAAGCCAGAGGCGCAAAGGATCAAAAACTTTGACGATATTCAATTTGCAGATCATGCAGTAGTTACTTCCAGACCTAAATCTCCTGAATCAGAGATATTTAGTTATGAACTAAGGGCATATCTATACCACAAAATTGAGTCGTTACCTACGAGACTGCGGCAATCTTTTATTTTTCGCTACTGCCAAGAAAAGTCTTACAAAGACATTGCCAAGGAACTCGCCCTCTCGGAAGACAACGTTTACAAACGAGTTCAACAGGCGCGAAGGATTCTGCAAAAGCAGTTAAACAAATATCTGGCCGGGGAAGATAACACTTCCCTAGATTCCCTCCCACCCCGCTTAAGATTGGTGGTTCCGATGGTGGAATCTAAACCCGATCAATCTGACTGGGAAGTGCCGACGACAACAAGCAGCATGGAAGAAATTAATTACAAACTAACCGTTACATGTCTGGAAAACTTGCAACATACTTGGTACAGCTCCCCCAGTCCTCTGGGGTGGACATGAATGTTCATCTAGTTTTAGAGGAAAAGCCGAGTAGACAAGACCAGAAGCTAAAAACCTTAAGTAAGTACGTCCAGAAGTATCCCCAAGGGTGGAAAAAACGGTTGGAATTGGCTGATTTGTTGTCCGGCATGGGAAACTGGCAGCAGGCGATCGCAGAATATCACCAAGTAATTGAGCGACAGCCGCAATTGATCAATGTGCGCCTGCAACTGGGGAAAATTTTGCAGATGATGAAACGGCAAGCAGAAGCTATGGAGGTATACGGAAGTGCCTTAGCATTGTCGTGTAATCAAGGGACTCGACACCATATAAGTGCATTGATTGCTGTCTGTAAAGGTGATAGTCATAAAGCGATCGCCGATTTTGATGCTGCGACTGAGCTAGAACCTGACAAAATCGTTCACTGGCTGGCATTGGGACAAGTGCAGAAGGGCAGAGAAAATCCGATTGGGGCTTTAGGAGCCTTTTCACAGGTTTTGTCACTCAACCCAGAGGATATTGTCGCCTTGATTCACAGCTATGATGCCCTGATGGCGGTGGGGGATTTCCAAGCAGCTAGGGAGAATTTAAATAGAGCGATCGCTCTGGCTCCCGATGATTTTAATGTACTGCAACGACAGTTAGATCAGCGTTGTGGGATGAGGTTGGTATGTGGTGAACAGGGAAAGCAGACTAAAAAGCTCATCGGCTCTTTGCTTCAACAGGCTCCTCATGCAGCAGCAGCTTACAAATCACTAGCCTATTATCACCTTTATCGGGGGGATTGGGCGCAAGGGGTAGGGGTGTTAGCAGAGTTTGCAGAGCAACACCCTAATCATCCTAGTGCTTGGTATTACTATGGACAGTGCTTGTTTCACACAGGGGAATATGAGACGGCGGCCCAGATGATGCTGAAAGCTTATGGTTTGTATCCCCACGATTGTGAAATCTATCAGGCGTTGTGTAAGATTTTGCCCGTTGCTTTTCGATTAGAAGAATTACAACCCTTACTAGAAGAGATGCTTGAGCGTTTTCCTGAACGGTGGAGTGTTTGGGCGACGGTGGGGCGGGTGCTGGTGGAAAGCTTTCAAGAAATTGAACGGGGGTGTAGTGTTTCTGCCAAAGGAATAGAACTGCAACCTGAGTTAGCTAACCCTTGGTTTAGTTATGGGCGGGTATTGGCTTTGGCGCTTAAACATCAAGAAGCGATCGCGGCTTTGGAAACAGGATGGCAGTTTTTGCCAGTAACAGGGGGTTATCTACAATCTGTACCTGCTGCGGTGTGGCTGGGAGAAAGTTACCGAAGCCTGGGGAATGATGCCCTAAGTCGGCGGTGGTGGGAAGAGGCTTGTGGGCGAAGTCAGGAACTAAAGTCTTTGAACTCGGCTACGGCTGATTATTGGCAAGGGAGAGCCTTAGAGGGGTTGGGCGATACTTTCGGGGCGATCGCAGCTTATCGCACTGCTTTAAGTCAGCAGTTATTTTATCCGGCTCGTGGGGAGGTTAAGGAAGCTTTGACACGGTTACAAAAGATGGTGCGGAAAAAATCTCGTGCTTGAGTCTGGTTTGAGCGGGTGGATTTATTTTAGAGAAAAAACGCCTCTAACTCGAAAAATTCCCAAATTGATGACTGAGATCGTCTTAAAAGTGTACAAGTCGAAGAAACTAACTTCATGAAATCTCTAACTAGAATTTTTGTTGCTTTGTTGTTGGTTGTAGGCATTACCTTTGGTGGTTTTCATAGTAATGCTCATGCTCAGTCGTCACCCGTAAGTGTTAACATTGATGCAAATAAAACTTTCGACGAAATAGTAAACGGCATCAGATTTGACCGAAAATTTTCTGTTTTGGTGGCTAACAAAACTGGCAAGCCTCTTGAGCGTGTAGGTGCTTACAATGACTTATCCAACTGGCCTCTTGGTGATATTAAGCCAAATACGGCAGTCTTACAACAATTTGACGGTGAGCCTTATAGTAAGAGTTTTTCCTTTGCATCTAACTATAGAGTTGAACCTGATAAGAATATCCAATTAGTAGCGAAATTTCCTGTTATAGGGAGTAGAAAAATTGGACTCGGAGCCATAAATCAAGACGGAAATCAACCCGCAAAACAAGTTTGGGAGAATACGAACGATCGAGATGATAAAGCAGTCAAAAATTTCCCTGTAGAAGGTCGTGCTTCCATTCAATACAAAGACGGATCGTCCGTTTGGTATTATGAAGTGAAATAAGCATAGTTATAGCTTTTAGGACTATCGGTTGATCTTGTAAGGTGCGTTATGCTTTGACTAACATACCTTGTTTATTGTCAAGGCAACTACTATTTTATTTTTTGATGATATGTAGAGCGATCGCTGATCTTATCGAAGGAAGTGCGATCGCTCTTTTTAATTGCAGTCAGCGCGATAATCTGCGATGCGACAGTTATTTTATCCGGCTCATCGGTAGCTGAAGAATACTTTGACAAGCTTACAAGCGACGGCGCGAAAAAATTATCGTACTTGAGTCTAGTTTGAGCGGGTGGATTTATTTTAGAGAAAAAACGCCTCTAACTCGAAAAATTCCCAAATTCATGACTGAGATCGTCTTAAAAGTGTACAAGGTTGAAGAGACTAATTTGATGAAATCTCTAACTAAAATTTTTGTTGCTTTATTGTTGACTGTAGGCATTACCTTTGGTGGTTTTAATAGTAATGCTCATGCTCAGTCGTCACCCCTAGCGATACCCAACATTAGTGTTGACGTAAATACCACTTTTGACAAAATAGTAAACGGTGTCAGATTTGACCGGAAATACACTGTTGTGGTGGCTAACAAAACTGGAAAGACTCTTGAGCGTGTAGGCGTTTACAATGACTCATCAAATTGGCCTCTTGGTGATATTGACGCAAATACAGCAGTTGGACAACAATTTGACGGTATTCCTCGTACCAATAGTTTTTCCTTTGCATCTAACTATAGAGTTCAACCTGGTAAAAATGTCCAATTAGTAGCGAAATTTCCTGTTATAGGAACAAGAAAGGTTGGACTCGGAAGCTTCAATGAAGACGGAAATAAACCAGCAGAAAGAATTTGGGATCAGACCGGCGATTCATCAGATAAAGCTATCTCAAACGATCCTTTTCAAGCTCGTGCTTCCATCAAACAAAAAGACGGATCGCTCGTTTGGTATTATGAAATTAAATAACCATCGTTATGGTTTTTAGTGCGATCAGTTGATTTTGTAGGGTGCGTTATTTTGACTAACGCACCTTGTTTGTTGTCAGTGGAATGTTAGTGCAATCGTCCCTCTATAGCTAAATTACATTTACTACGCATAATATAGTCCCAAATGCAATAGTCAGGGAAAAAGGCGATCGCGGCATTTGTCACCGAAACAGTTTGAAATCACCATTTTAGATAACTGGGCTACCATAACTACTAGCTGTAGAGTAACTAGATGTACAGCAATACAGACCAACTCTGGGGCATAGTACAGCAGGATAGAACATAATTTATAGTAACAATGGCGTAAAGTTTTTCAACATAGATACACGACACTAGTTATAATTTCCTATAAGTTGAAAAAACTCTTAAGATTTAGCGTAATGATTACGCTTCTCTCAGACCGACTAGCTGACAACCACATTAGGAGGATTATCTATGGCGCTTGTACCACTGCGGCTGCTGTTGGATCACGCAGCTGAAAACGGTTACGGCATCCCAGCTTTTAACGTTAATAATTTGGAGCAGATTCAGGCGATCATGAAGGCTGCTGTCGAGACAGATAGCCCTGTAATTTTGCAAGCTTCACGCGGCGCTCGTAATTATGCAGGAGAAAATTTTCTACGCCACCTGATTTTGGCAGCAGTAGAAACCTATCCTCAGATTCCCATTGTCATGCACCAAGATCATGGTAATGCCCCTTCTACTTGCTACTCAGCAATGAAGAACAACTTCACTAGCGTGATGATGGATGGTTCTTTAGAAGCTGATGCTAAAACCCCGGCTAGCTTTGAATACAACGTCAGTGTTACCCGCGAAGTTGTAAATGTAGCTCATGCTTTGGGTGTCAGCGTTGAAGGTGAACTCGGTTGTTTGGGTTCTCTAGAAACCGGTGCTGGTGAAGCTGAAGATGGTCACGGGTTTGAAGGTACACTCGACCACTCTCAACTGTTAACCGACCCCGATGAAGCTGTTGACTTCGTAGAAGCAACCCAAGTAGATGCTTTGGCTGTTGCCATTGGCACAAGCCACGGTGCTTACAAGTTTACCCGCAAGCCCACTGGTGAAATTTTAGCTATCAGCCGCATTGAAGAAATTCACCGCCGTTTGCCTAACACCCACTTGGTAATGCACGGTTCTTCTTCTGTACCAGAAGATTTATTGGCTCTAATTAACCAGTATGGTGGTGCAATTCCTGAAACCTACGGTGTACCTGTAGAAGAAATCCAAAAGGGTATTAAGAGCGGTGTACGTAAAGTAAACATCGACACCGACAACCGTTTGGCAATCACTGCTGCTGTCCGTGAAGCTTTAGCTAAAAAACCAGAGGAGTTTGACCCCCGTCACTTCCTCAAGCCTTCTATTACATATATGCAGAAGGTATGTACTGAACGCTATCAGCAATTTGGCACAGCCGGCAATGCAAGCAAGATTAAGCAAATTTCTTTAGAAGATTTTGCTGCTAAGTATGCTAAAGGTGAACTGAATGTTGTTACCAAAGCTGCTGCTAAAGTTTAATTTTGACAACAAATAAATAAGGGCATAATAAGCTGTTTCACATTTTAATTGCATAAGCTGGGCGGGCAGGATGCCCACCCCACAAGAATTATATTTAATTCGATTATGCAAATTAGATGTTTTTTAGCTTACTACTATGCTCCCAAAAAATTGAGGATTTTAATATTGACATAAACCGGGTACTTAGTTACCCGGTTTTTTTATTCCCACGCTGGTGGGCATTGAGCAATGGAAATTGGATATTTATCCTGCCCCCTCATCCCCCTCATCTCCCTCATCCCCAGCCACTAGAACACCCGATGCTGTAACGAGGGCATTTGACGGCGGACTTGTTCGAGTCTAGTGGGCTTAATTTCTGCGATCGCAATTCCCGGTTTTTCCCCGGCATCGGCTAAAATTACGCCCCAAGGGTCGATAATAACGGCGTGGCCGTGGGTTAAACGACGGGCGTAGTTATTCCCTGTTTGGGCAGGAGCAATGACGTAGGCGGTATTTTCGATGGCTCTGGCTTGTAGTAGTACTTGCCAGTGGTCTTTGCCTGTAAAGGCGGTAAAGGCGGCGGGAATAAAGATTACATCGGCTCCCTTATCTGCTAAATGACGATACAGTTCAGGGAAGCGGACATCATAACAAATAGAAAGCCCTAAATTACCAAGTTTTTCTGAAAAATAGACGGGCGGTAGTTGCGTACCAGCTACAACCGTGCTGGATTCCCGATAGGTGTTACCGTCAGGCACATCAACATCAAATAAGTGTACTTTGTAGTAGCGGGCAAGTTCTTCACCGCTTGGGTCAATCAGTAGAGTGGTATTATAAACTTTGCCTGTATTGTCTACAGGAAGTGGAAAGCTGCCGCCCAAGATCGTAACTTGAAAGCGTTGAGCCATTTTTTTGAGAAATTTTTCACTTTCAAGAGCGATCGCATCACCTTGCGCGAGTTTATCTTTTTCTTCTCCCATATAGGAAAAGTTTTCTGGTAAACCCACCAATTGGGCACCTTGACGCACGGCAAGCTCTATTAGTTCTTCTGCCTGTGCCAAATTTTTCTGTAGATCAGGCACACTGGTCAATTGAATAGCGGCGGCTAAATAAGGCTTCATAGATTCAACAACGAACAGTTGATTTATGGAAGATAGATTATCAAATATATCGCTACTTCAACATCTGTGGAACTTAATTAGAAATTCGTCAGCGAAGATTTTCTTTAACACACTGGTTTTATTACTGATCTTAATCTTCCTCTGGGTTATAGCAAACTGAGCAAGATAAAGATTAGGTTGTGATCAAACCTTGATAAAAACAGTCTACTGTGGATATTTCTATTCTCATTCAAACATTTATCGCTGTGTTTGTCCTAGCAGATGCTGTGGGCAATATACCGATTGTTTTAGTTTTGACTAAGGGCATGATGCCAGACCAAAGAAATAAAGTCATAGATAAAGCAATTATCATTGCGATCGCAGTTCTTTTGCTATTTGCCTTTGGAGGGCAAATAATTTTAAATTACTTAGAAATCAGCATCGGCTCTTTGCGAGTAGCAGGAGGACTATTGTTGCTGTTAATTGCTTTGCAAATGCTGCGGGGAGAATTAGATCAGCCGATTATTGAAGAAGGACGCGATGTTGCAATTACTCCACTAGCTTTACCACTGCTAGCGGGGCCGGGGACTTTGACAACGGTGATGTTGTTGATGTCGAAATCACAGAGTCCGCATATTGGTGTCACGGGGGGTATCTTAGCGGCGATGTTTGTCACTTGGTTAATTTTGCGTTTAGCAAACGTGATTGACCAGTGGATTGGTGCAGAAGGTGGAGTGATTGTGACTCAACTTTTGGGTTTTTTGTTGGCGGCGCTAGCGGTGGAAATTGGTAGTACGGGAATTAGGGAATTGTTTTTGAGCTAGAAAACTCCTAAAAATATTCTGAAACTGTATACAAATGTAAACAAGTTTGAGAAACGAGAAATTCGCGCCTCTCAAACTTGTTTATAAAAATTAACCTAAAGTTAAAACAAGATGGATAACTCAAGATGAGTTTATTGCCGATTGAGTTTCAAAGATACTTTTCCAGAGTGGAGGCTAATGTAGTTTTAGGCACAGCGCCGACTACCATATCCACTTTTTGTCCATCTTTAAAAATCATTAATGTGGGAATGCTGCGGATGCCGTACTGACTGGCAACATTAGGATTTTCATCCGTGTTGACTTTGACGACCTTAATTTGACCCTTGTACTGTTCGGAGATTTCATCGACAACAGGAGCTACCATACGGCATGGTCCACACCAGGGTGCCCAAAAGTCAACTAAAACTGGTACATCGCTGTCGAGTACTTCTTGCTTGAAACTAGAATCGGTAACTTGTGCGGCTGTTGACATGCCTAAAACCTTCGCCAATAATATCTGAGCTTGGTGAAAATTCTACCATAGCAAAAACCTCAGCTTGGAAGTGCGAGGATGTACATTTGCAAAGAAGCTCTCTTATTTTATTTATAAACATAAGGAACCGCCCGAACAGTAGTCCGGGCGGAGTGTGGTGTGAGGAGTGAACGGAAACATTCGTCTCCGCTATCTCTATTGTAGGCGACATATCGAATTTTTCCAGCAATTGTTTAGGGGGCAGGAAAAGAGCAATTGGGACAGGGTGCACTTTGCTAGGAAAAAAGTTTCCCTTTTTCCCCCAGCTAAAAGCTTTCCAGCTTCTTCATTTCCCTCTGCCCCTCTGCCTCTTTCCCATGCCCCATCCCCCAATTCTATTTCCCCATACCTAATTGTTGAGCTTTTTGGTAGACTTTACCCTCGGTTAATAAAGAGGGCGCAATCACAACTTCCACTTGTTGCATTTCTTTAATATTTTTGGCTCCTAATGTGCCCATACTCGTCTTTAAGGCTCCTAAAAGATTGTGAGTGCCATCATCTAGCCCTGCTGGGCCAATGAGTATTTGCTCTAGGCTACCGGTGGTGGCAACGCGAATGCGGGTGCCACGGGGCAACACTGGGCTGGGAGTAGCCATACCCCAATGATAACCTCGTCCTGGGGCTTCTGCGGCTCTAGCAAAGGGAGAACCAATCATCACACCATCGGCACCGCAGGCGATGCATTTACAAATGTCGCCACCGGTGATTAAACCGCCATCAGCAATAATGGGGATATAGTTACCAGTTTCCTTGTAGTAATCATCTCGTGCTGCTGCACAATCTGCGATCGCAGTCGCTTGTGGTACGCCCACACCCAACACGCCACGGGACGTACAAGCAGCACCAGGCCCAATTCCCACCAGTACCCCAGCCGCCCCTGCTTTCAACAAATTCAAAGTGACTTCGTAAGTTACACAATTCCCCAACACCACGGGGATGGGCATGGAACGGCAAAATTCTGCTAAATCAAGTGGTATTAAAGACTCTGGTGACAGATGTGCAGTAGAAACTACCGTAGCCTGTACAAAAAATAAATCTGCTCCAGCTTTTGCTACCGCCTCGCCGTATTTACTTGCACCGGCTGGAGTCGCACTTACCGCCGCAATCGCACCTTGTTGTTTAATTTCCTGAATCCGTTGTTCAATTAATTCTGGCTTTATTGGTTCGGCATAGAGTTCTTGCATCAGGGCAACAAATTCATCTTTCCCCACAGAGGCAATCCGATCTAATATTGGCTCTGGGTCAGCATAGCGAGTGTGAATACCCTCTAAATTCAGGACACCTAATGCTCCTAACTGTGACAAACGTACAGCCATGCGAACATCTACTACACCATCCATCGCACTGGCAATTATCGGGATTTCTCGCTCAATATTGCCAATACGCCACTTAGTATCTGCCAAACTGGGGTCTAGTGTTCTATTGCCAGGGACTAGAGCAATTTCATCTATTCCGTAAGCTCTCCGAGCTGTTTTTCCCCGCCCAAGTTGAATTTCCACGCTTTAATTTTTCTCAAATCTGTTTAAGCTAGGGTATCAAATTGTGAGATAGGTTGGAGCGTTTTTTTCCCTGAACTACACAGATAAATTCGAGTTATCCAAGTCGCCGCTCGAAACTTTGATGGACGCAAAGTATTTACCAGGCAACCAAATGAGCAAAAATTATTAATTGGTTTTGATATTGTATTCTTTGAAGGTTGGTGTTGCGCTAGTTTTTGGGAATTGGACAATTATAGTGTCTATTATTACTAAGTTAATGGTTAATGCCAATAATATTGACATTCGTTTTCTTACATTTGCCTATATTGACTTAGGTCAATATAGGCAAATTCTCATAAATGATAGCAAATTGTAATAGTTTATAGTTTGTATCGTTTCAAATCGGTAAACCTTCTGAATCTGAAGATTTTCAGTTCTAAAATCCAAAATCCAAAATCCAAAATTGGTTTAATTTACCGTTTATTTTTAACTACATTCACACCCGTGTAACCAGTTGCTATCCAAAGTATCGCTCTGGCTCCATCACGAATAGATTTTTCGATAGATTCAGGGGGTTTTTCTGAAGGAACCGGGACTGGTTTTAAATCAATACCTCGACTACCCAAAATAATTTCGCCGATGACACAAGCCCGACGCATGTGGAAATCTGAAGTAATCAAATAAACGCTCTTGATGCCACGAGCTTGCAAATCATCCACCAACGTAGTAAAATTAGT
Organism: Nostoc sp.; assembly: GCF_036917635.1. Taxonomy (GTDB): domain Bacteria; phylum Cyanobacteriota; class Cyanobacteriia; order Cyanobacteriales; family Nostocaceae; genus Nostoc. The sequence goes on along the minus strand of NZ_JBALCW010000008.1, from coordinate 192,314 downwards.
AACAGTATCTACGGCTTCATAGTCCAAGTGTAAACGTTTGGGATCAACACCAGCTTTGGTAAATACTCGTTGGGTGAATCTAGCTGGACTACCCCCAGTAATCCAAATTGGTATATTTGGATGCTGGCGGACAAATTCAGCCGTAAACTTCTCTCGCTCTAAACGTCTCGTTGAACCACCTAACACTACAACTGCTTGCGGCTGTACAAATTGGTTTTGTACTTCTTTGCATCCCCACCAGATGATTAGCGGTAGGACAAAAGCCATAAAACGAAAAGATTTACCTGTAAAAAATAGCTTATTCAAGGCTCGATAACTTTATGTACTGAGTCCAAAACTTCCTCTAACTAGAAGAAAAACAACAATTGATAGTAGAGTAGCAAACTCTTATAGAATCTGCCCAAATTTATAGTTGAGTGATTTTCATGTTGCAACGCGATTAAGGGTGCTTGAAGTTTTTCCTCTAATTGATGGATTATGCTAACCTGTATTGGAGAATCCATCAAAGGGTTTTAGCATCTTGTCAAAGAACCCCATTTAGAAGATGAAAATTCAGGTCATATGGAAAACCTCACTTCTATTTTTCTCTTCCTTTAAGGAGGAGCAACTGCGTTGGGCGGCTTTGCCGACTTGAAGCACGTGGCGTCAGAGACTATGAAATTTCCCCCTTAAAGCGTCGGGAAGGGGGTTAGGTTTTTGGTGTGTTTTTCCAGATGACCTAATAAATCTATCTGTTCGGAGCGGAGTTTGTAAATTACCCGCACTACAGCATCTTGAATATTATATTTAGCGATCGCACTTTTTACGACTATCTATTATCTGTCTCAAAAGCATCAATTCTTACAATAATTCCCTAAATTCTTCCCGATTCATTTGGTAATCGCGTAGTATTTGTGACAGGAAACCACGACCAATTGTTTCACCTGAATGTAGAGGAACTACTGTCCTGCGCCCATCGCTGTGTATCATAATATGATGACTACCACGTACCCTAGCCACTTCAAAACCGACTTTGCTAAGGGCTGCAATAACTTCCCTTCCTGTGACGCTTGGGAATTGACTCATATCTCAACTGCGACTCGCCCAATACCAACAAAGTCCAGTGAATCTTGCTGTTCTTCCTCAAATTCTAAACAAAGTTCAATCGCTTCTCTAATACGCTCCATTAAGTCATCTAAAGTTTTGGCTTGCGTATGACAACCAGGAAGATTTGGAACCGAAGCAACAAAGTAGCCGTCTGCATCTCGTTCAATAATTACATTAAATTCTCGCTTCATCATGAACTTCCCTGAAGTTATATTATATTCTCTCATTATTGAGAGAGCGATCGCCCCTACAGTGAGAAAATATAATCAAGCGATCGCCACCTTTAAAACATGAAAATATAATTGGCATACATCCTACCGACTTTCCGCACTTCATCGTGTAATATGCGTAGATTTCCCATAGGTGGAAAAAAATGGTTAAATCAACAACATAAATCGCCAATGGTATTCAATATTAATACTTAATAATTTGAACATTATTAGGAATTTTTATTGAAAAGATAGATAATACATTTTGAAGTGCGGAATGTGGGATCCTACTCAGTAGTTGCTGCTTCCAGCCAGACTTCCACATCATCTGCTAGCAACTTCTGTGCAGCATCCAGCATTGATGCTGCGATGTCTTTGAGGTCTTCGCGGTTGTTTAAGTAGGTTTTCAAGGCTTCCATTGGGTCGATGCTGCTACTTGCAGTCAATTCAGGAATCCGGGGTCTGGCTAATTGACTCAATAATTCTGCTTGAATGGTGTAGGTGTGAGCGTGACTTAAAGCAGTATGTAGAGAGGAACTGTCAATTAAATCCATCTGTTCGGAGCGGAGTTTGTAAATTAGCCGCACTACAGCATCTTGAATATCATACTTGGCGATCGCGCTCATTAAAACCCCTTGCGGATCATCTGCTTTCGAGATATCCACCTCAATGGTGCGGAAAGTCCGAACTGTTAAGGGACAAAATTCCCATTCAGCCCTCCCCCGCTCCAGTTCTAGCATCACATAGCCTTTATCTTCTTTTTCTTCACTAAAATCTACCCGCTCAATACTCCCTGGGTAAATCACCGGTGGGTTGTTAGATTTATTCAGATTTTGGTGACGGTGGACATGTCCCAAGGCTACATAATCAAAACAAGGTCGCGTCAGCAAAGATAGAGGTAGAGTAAAGCCTTTACCCACCGCCAAAAAACGTTCTGCGCCGAAGGTAGCATTATCAGACATCAAATGAGCCAAAAGGATAGTTGGCACATCGGGGTCAAGACGGCGAATTTCCCCTTCCATAACAACTCGCAGGCGTTCCGTTAACAGTTGGTTCACTTCCGCTAAAGATGAACCTTCAGTCTCTTGGCGAGTCATTAGAGTTGAACGCGTCAGCCAAGGAAGGGTAATGACTTGCACTTTACCATTGCGGGTTTCGATGCAGTGAGTAGTTAATGTGTCACCGACAACAAATCCTGGCACTCCCAAAGTGCGGTAAATATTTAAACTCGCGCCTCCCTGTCCTTGGGAATGTTGGTCGTGGTTACCTACCAACAACACTGTTGGAATATTGGCATCCATGAGACGGCGAAATTGGCTGGCAAAAGCTTGCTGTACATAAGGCGGTGGTGTAGCATCAGGGAAAGCATCGCCACCAAATATCACCATATCAACAGTATCTGTCAGCGCTCGGTCAATACAGATAGATAAGGTATTGACAAAATCCTCCAGCCGTGTATTTAATCCAGTCGTGGGATTAATTCGTCCGTGGGAGAAGCCGCTTCCCATGTGGATGTCGGAGAGATGGAGGATTTTAATCATAATTTGTCCTTAGTCCTTAGTCATTTGTTCTTTGTTTAATACTAATGACTAATGACTAATGACTAAATATGAATTCCACATTCTGTTTTATCACTTCCTCGCCAACGTCCGGCGCGTTCGTCTTCGCCTTCGCCTACTTTGGTGGTGATGGGTTCGTCGCCGATGCTGGGATAACCTTTGTCGTGTAAGGGGTTGTAGATGACTCCGTGTTCAGCTACGTAAACCCAGCTGTCTTGGCGTGTCCAGGTAGCAATAGGATTTACTTTCAGGCGACCTTTACCGTCTAATTCAAATATGGGCATATTCGCACGGGTTACTGCTTGGTCACGGCGGCGTCCAGTAATCCAAGCGACGCTGTTGAGTTCGTCTAGTCCCCGTAGCAGTGGTTCAATTTTGGTAATGTGGTGGAATTGGGCAATATCTTTGTCCCAGAGTTTGTCGCCATATTTGGCTTCAAAGGCTTCGCGGGTGTCTACATCTGGAGTTTTGAAAGTTTGCAAATCCAGGTTGTAGATTTGTATGGCTTTGGCTACTAATTCTAGGCTTTCAGGGAAGTGGTGCAAGGTGTCGAGAAAGATCACAGGAACTGGATGCTTCAGTTCAGTGTAAAGAATATGGGTAATTATCATATCATCCACGTTAAAGGCGCTTGTTTGCACCAGTTCCGTTGGGATATTCTCTATAGACCATGCCAGTATTTCTTTAGGAGTGGCAGTTTCAAATTGCTGATTTAATTTTTCTAAGTCAAAAGCGATCGCTTGGTTTCTAGATGCCGTGGAAACTGTCATGATAATCTTCTGTTTAAATATTTTTCCCTTGACTAAGATTTATTTTAACCCACAAAGGCTCGTATTCCGCTCGGAGATGAGGTAATTATTTTGTTCGGAAATTACTACATTATTGGTATGGGGTATGGATAGTGGGGAAATTAGTAATACGGTTCCGATAAGCAGGGGGAGTCGCAAAGACTCTTGAGGAAAGAGGATTATTGTTGAGTAATTCTTCTCTTCCCGACCTGTCCCCCAAACTGTCTCAACCAAGAAATTCCTTAACCGAACGGTATTGGGGAGACTAGGAGAATAACGAATCATAAGTAAAAATATTTAAGTATAAATTAAGTAATTACTAAGAAACTTTACGTAAATTTAAGTTTTACAATGCTTTTATAGATATTTATACTGGTTTTGATATGGTTAAGGAACAATTAATAAAAAGGATTTTACTTAAATGAACACTTCAAAAACCCCCAGCCGTTTAGGCGAATCTATGATCATGGGCGCTTTAATGATGTTGACCAGCGTTAGCATAATTACAATAATGAACTTTTTCTAAGATTAAAGATTTCTAATTTTAGCAATAAAACTTCACATAGCCTTGCTCAAAACTGAGTGGGGCTTTTGCTTTTCATCTAGATGAATCCGTGTAAGTAGGTAGACAAGATAAAACCAAACTATATAAGGAAAAGTAAAATCTCTGTATTTGGCTCGTAGTTGTGCTTTAGCGCTAAAGCGCAACTACGAGCCAGTAATGATTATTTGCGCCCACTTACTTATATCGCCTAAATTTAAACTTGACAGATTATTTAGTGACCGATTGGCGCTTTCGCTCCTGCGCCGCCTTTGCCCAGGAATAATAACAGAGGTAATGAGCAAAGGAACCCTACCCCTACGACTCGAAAGCAATCTGCATAAGATAAAACAGCAGCTTGAGTATTTACTGTTTGACTTAATAAAGCTAGTGCTTGTTGTTGTGCTGTTGCCGCATCTATGCCTTGGCTTTGGAGTGCGCCATTGAGCAAGTCGAGACGCTGATTGGTTTCTGGGTCATAAGGGCTAAGTTTTGCTAACAGGATGGCTCGATGAAAAGTCTGTCTTTGGTCAAGCAGAGTAGTAAGTAGGGCAATGCCGATACTGCCACCTAGTTGTCGGGTTAGGTTGTAGAAACCAGAACCGGCAGAAACATCTTGTTTGGGTAGTGGCCCTAAAACTGCCAAACTCAAAGGGAGAAACATCAACACAGTAAAAGCTCCGCGCCATACCAATGGCCAAAATAAATCGTCTGTCCCGCTTTGTGGGGTAATTGCTGCCAATTGAAACATAACTCCAGATGAGCCGACAGCGCCCATTGCAATTAAAAATCGGGCATCAACTATACTAGAGAGTTTGCCTAATAAAACCATGACGATCGCAGACGCTAAAGCCCCAGGTGCTAATAATAATCCTGTTTGTGTTGCCGTAAATTGCAGCACGCTCTGAGCAAATATTGGCACAGCAAAGAGTGCGCCATAAAGCCCCATACCCACGACTGCTGAGAGAACGCTTCCCGCAGCTAAAGAACGGTGACGCAAAACTCTCAAATCTACAGCCGGGTGATCTATTTTCAGTTCTCGCCAAATAAACAACCCCAAGCCGATAATACCAACGATCGCCAGAGTGACAATAAAACTAGAAGAAAACCAGTCATCTTGCTCCCCTTCTTCTAATACAGTTTGCAAGCTACCCACAGCCACGATTAAAAACCCAATTCCCCACCAATCAACAGCTTGGTTTTGGGTGTCGTTCCTTTCCTTATTCTTTGGCAAAAACGCCAAAGACATCGCTACTGCAATGATCCCAAAGGGAATGTTAACAAAGAAAATCCAGCGCCAGCCTAAACCATCTACTAAGAATCCTCCCAAGGTTGGGCCAATTGCCGGGCCAGCAATTACACCTACACCAAAGACTGCTTGCGCTAAACCTTGTTCAGCTGGAGGAAAAGTCTCGAATAAAATCGCTTGGGCTTTCGCTAGCAAGCCGCCACCGCATAAACCTTGGAGAATTCGGGCAACGATCAACATCGGTAGATTCAAGGACAGCCCACATAAAACCGAGGAAATCGTAAAACCAATCAGTGAGAAAATAAAGTAGGTTTTACGACCAAAGTAATCTCCCAACCATGCAGATAAGGGAATTAAAACGACGTTAGCGATCGCATATCCGCTAACTACCCAACCTACTTCACTGACAGTTGCACCCAAAGTCGCTTGGATATCGGTAAGAGCTACGTTAACAATACTAGTATCAATTACTTCTAAGATGGCACCAAGAGAAGCCGTAAAAGCGATCGCCCACTTCAATGGGCCGTGGACATAACCAAATTGGTCAAAACTAGAACTTTTAATATTAGTAGCCATTCTTACGTAAATAATATTTGCGAAATGTCAAGCAATGCCTTGGTTGAGACACTGACGCCAAAGCTAAAATTAAATTTTGTATACATACGTTACGGTAGCGTATCATATTAAAACGGTCAAGGGAGAATCCAATGAAAAGTGGCAGAAATACCTATGCTAAGGATGGATGGTCACTGCTACTGTTTTCATGCATGAGAATTGGGTTATAGGGCTTATTTGTTTCCTATAGGCGATGTTATATGCCCAAAGCTAGAAGCAAATGGCTAACAAGATATTGCTTGGGGATGATATTTTATGAGTAAGCAAATCAACAGCCCCTCTGGACGACCACGCAGCATCCACGCCGATCAGGCTATTGTGCAAGCGACTTTGGATCTGCTTGCAGAGGTAGGATATCAAAGCATGAGTATAGAAGCGATCGCTTCTCGGGCTGGAGTTGGTAAAACGACCATCTATCGGCGTTACACTTCCAAAGAGGAGCTAGTTGCAGACGCGATAGAAAGTTTGAGAGATGATTTAGCGATCCCCGATACTGGCAGGTTTTGGGGAGACATGGATATCTTAATAAATAATGCCGCCAAAAAAATAGATAGTCCCCTTGGTCGTCAGACACTCACCTTGATAATTGGTACAGCGTCTAGCAATCCTCAGTTTGCCTTGGTTTATTGGACAAAATATACAAAACTCCGACGTGAAGCCTTTTCTAAAGTACTTGAGCGTGCCAAGTCTAGAGGCGAAATTCACAAGGATGCAGACGTAGACTTAATTATTGACCTTGTGAGCGGGTCACTATATTATGCACTGATCTTCAAACCCACAACCGAGCCGGTAGAAGCGTATATGCGACGCACAATAAATCTTCTTATGAAGGGAGTGGGGCATGGGGATTAGGGAATGGGGCATTTCCGAAAAAGATGTAGAGACGCGAAATTTCGCGTCTCTACAAGGATTTCAGGTAACGCATAATTAATTTATGGAGATGTCTATTGGAGACAACGAAACAGGAGAGTAAGGAACCAGAAGGGAAGTTGGAGTAAGTGTTTCCCCAATGCCCAATGCCCATTTTCAAGTTGTTAGCAAAATAACTTTCCATTATAGTTCATAAATGAGATGATGGAGAAATTAGAGAAAAAGGTGAACAATTGTTATTTTTCTCCTTCCGCTTCTGGTTGCAGGATGGCATTACAGTATTCAATGAGAGTGGTCAAGCGATCGCTAATCGTCTGAAGTCTCGTTTGTGCAGTAGATGCTTGCCGCGCTCCTTGCAAAAACATCACATCTATTGCCAACAGGCGCAATTGCTTGCTCATTTCAGTTTGATAAGACTGCACTCGCCAGTTTTCATCAGCCAAAGGCACAATCTGCTCTCCAAAGAATTGCTGCAACGAGGCTACACGCCGCCGCAATTCGGGTGCAACAATTTGGGTAGTTGTGGCATCGGAACGTAATTGCTCTAGCAAGGTTACGAGTGCCAAATATTTATCACGATTTAAAGACATCCTGTGGTAGTTAAGATAGTATTAATGTCAAGTAATTTTTCTTCTACAATAAACTTCTCTTTTAGACTTATCAGCACTAAAAGCCTCAAATCAGGATTTGGGGCTTTGTTTGCCATCAATGGATTTTCTTTATGATGCTTGAAACTCAAATTGGATGACTACCACCGGCAATTGGAAAATCATCCTTACACTGTTTTTTCTACCCGTCTCTGGGCGACAGCATCAACTTAAGTTGATGCTGCCAGTTTTATTTATCATTCACTTATCTACCGATCCTATCCAAACCTAATTGTATGAGCAGTTTAGCTATAAATTCATCAGTTGGTCTAACCATTCCCGAATGGTTAAAAAAATGTTTAAAGGAGTCATCTACAAGTAGCGGCGTACCGGAAGATGACCGAAGGCATAGTGATGCAGTCTTAATTGGTCGCGCATTTGAATTTGCTTTCCAACTGCATCAAGGTCAATACCGCAAATCGGGAGAACCATATATCGCTCATCCCATCGCTGTAGCCGACTTGCTGCATGACTTGGGAGGCAGTGCTGCTATGATAGCAGCTGGATTTCTTCATGATGTCGTTGAAGATACAGAAGTCACAAGTCAAGAAATAGAAGAACACTTTGGCCCAGAAGTGCGCCAATTGGTTGAAGGTGTCACCAAGCTTTCTAAAATCAATTTCACCAGCAAAACCGAAAGTCAAGCCGAAAACTTCCGGCGGATGTTTTTGGCAATGGCCCAAGATATTCGGGTAATTGTGGTGAAATTGGCAGATCGTTTGCATAATATGCGAACTTTACAATACATGTCAGAGGCCAGCCGTCGCCGCAGCGCCCAGGAAACGCGAGATATTTTTGCACCTTTAGCCAATCGCTTGGGGATTTGGCGAATTAAATGGGAACTGGAAGATTTGGCTTTTAAGTATTTGGAACCGGAAGCTTTTCGGCAAATGCAAGAGCTTGTGTCTGAAAAACGGACGGCGCGAGAAGAGAAATTGGCTAAAGCTACGAACATGTTGCAAGAGCGTTTGCAGCAAGCCGGAATCCGCTTTCAAGATATTAGCGGCCGTCCCAAGCACCTTTATAGCATTTACCAAAAAATGCACCGCCAGCAAAAGGAATTTCATGAAATTTACGATTTGGCGGCGCTGCGGATTATTGTTCAAAGCAATGAGGAATGCTATCGGGCGTTGGCGGTGGTTCATGATGCTTTTCGCCCAATTCCTGGGAGATTTAAAGACTACATTGGACTGCCAAAACCTAACCGTTACCAGTCGTTACATACTGGGGTGATTGGACTATCTGGCCGTCCTTTAGAGGTGCAAATTCGGACAGTTGAAATGCATCATATCGCTGAGTACGGGATTGCCGCCCATTGGAAGTATAAAGAAACAGGAGGTTCTAGTATTAGCCATTTGACAGGGACGGATGACAAGTTTACTTGGCTGCGGCAATTGCTGGAATGGCAAAGCGATCTCAAGGATGCACAAGAATATCTTGATAGTATCAAAGATAATTTATTTGAAGATGATGTCTATGTCTTCACCCCTAAGGGGGATGTTGTTCCTTTAAGTCCTGGAGCTACGAGTATAGATTTTGCTTATCGGATTCATACGGAAGTGGGAAACCATTGTGCAGGGGTGCGGGTGAATGGGCGAATGGTGCCACTGTCAACACGGCTACACAATGGCGATATTGTAGAAGTTCTTACCCAAAAGAACAGCCATCCGAGTTTGGATTGGTTGAACTTTGTCAGAACTTCGGCGGCGAAATATCGGATAAAACAATGGTACAAGCGATCGCGCCGGGAAGAAAATGTCGCTCGTGGACGGGAATTGTTAGAAAAGGAACTCGGTAAAACTGGTTTTGATAGTTTGCTGAAGTCGGATGCAATGGAGACTGTCGCCGAAAAGTGTAATTACCACAGTGTGGACGATTTACTTGCCGGTTTGGGTTACGGAGAAGTAACGTTGAACCTAGTGCTAAATCGTTGGCGAGAAGTGGCGAAGGGACAACAACCAGTTTCCACTGTCTCGCCATTTATTCCCAAAGAAGCAACTACATCAAAAGCTTTGCGAGATGCACCTGCAACTATCTCGCGCTCCACTGATTCGCCAATAATAGGGGTAGAGGGGTTGGTGTATTATTTAGCTGGGTGTTGTACCCCGATTCCTGGCGAACCGATTATTGGTGTGGTGACGCGAGGTAGGGGGATTTCGATTCATCGCCAAGGCTGCAATAATCTGGAAACTGTGGAGTATGAGCGCTTAGTACCAGTTAGATGGAACCCAGTCGCCGAAAATAGTGGTCGTCCGCATACGTACCCAGTAGATGTTCAAATTGAAGCCCTTGACCGCGTAGGGGTACTAAAGGATATTTTGTCACGGTTGAGTGACCAAGGAATTAATGTCCGCCATGCTCAAGTGAAAACCTGTGTTGGTCAACCTGCATTGATGGACTTAGGAATAGATATACGCGATCGCTCGCAATTAGAGCAAGTGTTTGTCCAAATTAAGAAAATGAGCGACATTTTGAATATCCGCCGCGTTGGTCAAATTGACGAGTAGATAAGCCTTTGGGGTGCGTTAACGCAGTGTAACGCACCAATTTAAGTTGCGATTTTACTTTCAAATTTCGCTGAAATAGTCAGCCTTGGTTATAGGCAATGGCTTCTAATGGCAAAATTACAGTAAATGTAGATCCTTTTCCTAACTCTGAATCTACTTTAATTTCACCATCCATTAACTGAACAAATCGAGAGACTATTGCTAAACCTAATCCTGTACCATCAGAATTTTGCACTTGGGGAGAAGTTACTTCCCGAAAATAAGGATTGAAGATTTGTGCTTGAGCATCTAAAGAAATACCAATACCACTATCAGTAATGGAGATAGACCACTGCTGTGGAGATACCGTCCAGCACTTTAAATGAATTGAACCAGATTCTGTGTAGCGAATTGCGTTACTGAGCAGATTTGTGAGAATTTGCTGAAGCCGAAGAGGATCTGTGGTAACTTGAGTTGGGGCGCGATCGCATTCAACAACCAAGGATAATTCTTTAGCACGCGCTAATGGCTCAATCATCTCTAAAACAAAGTTGATTAAACTACGCACATCGCTTAAAGTCGGCTGCAATTTCATCTGTCCGGCATCATAGCGCGAAATTTCTAAAGTATCGTTAATTAACCGCACAAGAAGTCTACCACTCTTGAGAACTCGCTCGATACTTTCAAGATTTCCATAGGTATCTTTGATATCTGATTGTTTACGCTGCTGGCGCAGAAATAAGTCTGCGTAACCGATGATTGAAGTGAGGGGCGTTTTCAGTTCATGAGCCAAATGAGAGAGACTATCTTTATTAGCGCGAACCAAACGAGTTAGTTCTTGGTTAGTCAAGCGCAACTGACTTTGGACTTGTTTAAGCTCTTGTAATCGTCCTTGAGTATAACTGTTAAAGCAACGCGCGATCGCTTCATCAATTACTGTATCAATCAGGCGAACAGTCCTTAGCACATCTTGTGCAGATACCTGTAATAAATCTTCCTCTAAAAAGGAAAAAATCACAAACCGGAGTAAACGATACTCTCGCGCAATTTCGGCTGGTTCAAATCCCTGTTGGGCGCGGAGTGTACCGTGTTCTAAACTTGCATCTACTACTGTCTGCAAATCGCTCGTTTCAGATTCTGAAAGTACTGTTGCTAATGCTTTCAAAACGCGGGGTAAGCTATCCCGTACAGCATTGAAAGTAAGTTCATTAGTAGCTTGAATTTGTTCATCTTGGTAAACCGCTTCTACCCATTGATCGAGAATGGCATCACTTTTTGCAATTAAAGTCTGACTAAAATCCATCTTTTGCCCAACCAAACACAGCAAAGGCTGTTCCACTATAGCTAGATTAGTACGTTTAATGTCAAGTTCACACCTTACAGAAGATAGAGGGTAGGGAAAATACAGCTTCTTGCTAAACTAATTACTTCAGCTTATTTTACTATCAACGCCAGAGCGATCGCTTCACAAGATAGGTTGTGCTACAGACATAATACTACAACTCAACACCATTAAAATTATTAGTGTATTTATATATCTATATTTTGCAGAGACGAGATTAATCGCATCTATTAGTTTTTCCGGACATCCCAAAACAACTTAGATTTTTATTCGTTATATATTCTGAGGTGGCTAAGTGATACAGCAGCTAAATTGGGCGAGTTATAAAATTATAAAAGTTTGATAAAGTATGTCCAACTGTTACCCCGATACGATGAAAAGATTGATAGTAACAAAACAGCAATAAATAACATTATTTCCCTTAATCAGAATTAATATATAAACCAATACGGTTCAGTTAAGGCTACCACTCTTTGTCAAAGTCGTTTTTTTATCGTTCGCGGAGCGTGCCGGAGGCATTACCACAGAGGCGCAGAGGACACAGAGAGAAGGAAAAAATTGCTTAACTTGTATTGATATATAAACGCATTAGGTCTGTAAAGGAGGTTTTGCTAACTCACACAAGGATTTTGGCTGAGACTTGCGGTAATTAAGCTTGCTTTGTGTTTTTATGGAATATTTTTACATCAATAGTACCCTCACGGGGTACTATCAATCCTCCACAGACCGAGCCGAGAGTACAGAGGAGAAAATTTTTTCAGAAAACAAACCAGGAACACGCGATTTGGATTCGTTTTTTTGCTCCTTTGTTTGTCAATATTTAATTTTAAAAGGAGAATATCTTGGATGGCTCGAAATAAAAAGAAATCAGCTGGGTTAAAGTATGAGCGATCGCTAGACTCTAGATGCCCTATTTGTTGTATTATCCCACCTCATATACTAAAAAATATCGTGGTGAATGGCAATCCCCAGCAGCGTACTTGGGCTTTTCATACATTAAATATTTCTGCACAATTTCTGGGACGGAGAAACATTGTAGGTAATATCTCCTTTGCGCCTTCTCCTGGTGAAAAGCGCCGCACCATCTACGATGGTAAAAATGGACAGCAACTCCCTGGTACACTGGTGCGTAGTGAGGGAAGCCCTCCTAGCAGCGATCCCGCAGTGAATGAAGCCTACGATGCGGCGGGTGCTACTTATGACTTGTTTCATGAGATATTCGATCGCAATTCCATTGACGACAAAGGACTACGTTTAGACTCCACCGTGCATTATGGCGTTAAATATGACAATGCCTTTTGGAACGGCGACCAAATGGTTTATGGTGATGGCGACGGAGAACTGTTTCAACGCTTCACAAAGTCAATTGATGTGATTGGGCATGAACTAGTTCATGGTATAACCCAGTATCAAGCGGGTTTACAGTATTACGGTGAACCAGGGGCCTTGAATGAGTCGTTTTCTGATGTCTTTGGTTCATTAGTGAAACAAAAGGCCAAAAACCAGACTGTACAAGATGCAGACTGGCTGATTGGTCAAGGTCTTTTGGTACCAACTATTAAAGGTGTTGCCCTGCGATCGCTAAAAGCACCAGGAACAGCATACAATGACCCAGTATTAGGTAAAGATCCGCAACCAGCCCATGTGAAAGATAAATATACTGGTACTGATGATAACGGCGGGGTGCATATCAACTCAGGAATCCCTAACTATGCGTTTTATTTAGCAGCTGTTGACATTGGTGGTTATGCTTGGCAAACAGTTGGTAAAATCTGGTATATTGCTTTACGCGATCGCTTGAATGCCAAAGCAGATTTTAAAAAAGCTGCCAGTGTCACCATTCAAATTGCTGGTGAACTCTATGGTAATGGCAGTAATGAACAAAAAGCTGTGCAGAATGCTTGGCAAAAGGTAGGAGTTATTTAGAGTTAGGAGTTTGGAGTTAAGAGTTAGAAGTTAGGAGTTTGGAGTTAAGAGTTAGAAGTTAGGAGTTTGGAGTTAAGAGTTAGAAGTTAAACTGGGATGTGAAAACTATTATCTCCCAGTCTTTGTATTTCTCCTAACTAAATAGCGCAACGGAGAGCAAAAAAATGCAGATATCCTTTGAACGCACGGGCGGCTTTGCTGGGATTACCAAGAAAACAACCATTGATACAGACACTCTTTTGCCAAACGAAGCCAGCACACTTGCGCGACTGGTGGAAGTTGCTGATTTATTTGGGCTACCTGAACATATTACTTCGCCAAATCCTCAGAGCGATCGCTTTCAGTATAAGTTAACAGTAGAAGATAACGGTAAGCAGCATACAGTGACTGTCAGTGAGGCAGTATTGCCAGGAACCTTAAGATCCTTAATTGAATGGTTACAGAAGATAGCACAAAAAAGGTAATTTGCTAAAGAAGTTAAATAAAGGTTGATATAAATCCTAAATTTCTCAGGGTACTAAGCTAAAACACATCTAATTTGCATATCAAAATTTTATCAATATCCTGTGGGGTGGGCAACATGAGCGCCCTGATTATGCAACTTAAATGCCGATTAGTTTATGAATAAACTAATCAAGCGAGCTTTTTTAGACATATTTATTATCACAAGCAATTCCCCACGCTAAAGTTGTGCAGTTTCCAGATGGAATCATCTGTATGATGAACAGATACCTGAAGAAATATCAAAGGTAGTAAGGGACTGACAAGAAATAAATTATTCCAATAAACGAACCACAGAGACAAGGCAGCGCGGTCTTGGGGGTTTCCCCCATGAGCGACTGCCGCACAGAGAACGCAGAGAGAAGAAATAGAGAGAGTTTTTGCGTCAGTTTTGGAACATTTTTTTATTTGTCAGTCCCTAAGAGCATCCCGTCAGGTGCAAAAACCTTGATAGCTCTCATCCCCTAACCCCGAATCCCATCTTTGAGATTCGGGGAACTAGAATTATGTCTCCCTTCTCCCATATGATGGGAGAGGGGCTGAGGGAAAAGATTTAAGCCAAAATTGGGATGCTCCCAAAGGTACTTATAGAGTTTCTGGACAATACAAATGTTTAAAAATCTATACTCTTTTTAAATAGCGCCCAATAGGAGAACCCAAAACCTGTCCGTTATTGTAAATCAAATTTCCCCGCAAAAAAGTACTCTTCACCCTTCCAGTTAACTCCACTCCTTCAAAAGGTGTATAACCTTGTTGTGACTCAGACTCAGCCGCACGTACCACAAAGCTTTCATTTGGATTTACCAATACTAAATCAGCATCATAGCCAATAGCAATATCGCCTTTTTCTAACAAACCAAAGCGCCGCGATGGGTTCCAAGACAACAACTTAGCGATATGGTTGTAAGACATCCCCCGCTTGCTACCTTCACTAAATACACCAGAAAGTAAATATTCTGTACCGCCAAAACCAGACTTTGCTAACCAAATATTATCCGAGTCTTTAGCACTTCTTTTTTGTTCAGCAGAACAGCAAGCGTGGTCGCTAACTATCCAATCTACTTGATTGTTGAGTACTGCTTGCCATAAGTATTCTACATCAGCACGGGGACGAATAGGAGGGTTGACTTTTGCCCAAATTGTATTAGGAGTATCGACATCTAATAACAAATGTCCGATAGTAACTTCTCGCCGAAAATTGATATGAGGAAAAGCAGTTTGCATAGTCAAAGCTGCTTCCATTGCTTTACGCGAACTTAGGTGCAACAAATTGATATTTGCACAGTTAGTCTCATGCGCCAAATAAGCAGCAATGCAAATTGCTAAACCTTCAGAATGAGGAGGACGTGCTGCACTGTAAGCGTGTAATCCACTAAGACTAGAATCGTATTCAACTATTTTGGTATAAGCGTTGAGAATTTCTGCAACTTCGCAGTGCAAACTCAAGCTGATAGTATCTCGCGCTTCTGGATGTTTTTCCATCAAGCGAGTTAGACCACGCATAATAAATTCAAAATGGGCGAAGTCATACCGTTCTTCTTTATTAATCATCAAGAAGAGGTTTTGCTGGTCTGACAAACCATGCAACCCATATCCGCCATAAAACATAAAGATTTTAAACGAAGAGACACCGTGTTCTTCAAACAATAAAGGTATTTCGCCGATATGCTGGCTAGCTATAGGTGCGATGTGATAGCTGTAATCTACAAAAAAATTACCTGCGGATAATGCCAACACTTCTGGAAAAAAATCGCGGTAGGAGCCGCCTTTGTTAAGATAATACTGCCCTGTACGGATGTAATTCAGGCTGGTAGTCACGCCTCCCATTGCGGCTGCTTTGGTTTCAGTTACAGCATCTTTGTCCAGAGGTTGATAGATACCGATGTGCATGTGGGCATCCACGACCCCAGGAAAGCCTAACAGGTGTTTGCCATCAAATACCTCTTTACCTGTGTCTGGGCTAATATTAGAGGCAATCTGAGCAAATTTTCCATCCTTAATGCCTAAATCGAGTAGTTCGATTGCATCCTGATGGGGACGAACTACCCGCACATTTTTGATAATTTTATCTAATACGGGAGTTTCAGACACAGTAGACCTTACACTAAAATGAGTTTAGTCAGGAATTCCAACATCGAATCGGGACGAAGACCAAATCCTATCATTATATAACAGTTTTTTATGAAATCATCTTCAGGAAAAAAGACAATGGAAAGTTTTAATGAGTATCATATAGACCCAAAAGAATTTACTTTCCTCAAAAGTTTTCAAGATAACTGGCAAGTTATTAGAGATGAGTTTACACGCTTTATTAAGAATGCATCTGATGACGAGTTAAAATTAACTTATGAGGTTTTGGGGCCTAAAAACCAAACGATTAAAACCAAGGGTGATGCAAAATATAGTGCTTTTGGTATTTTATTTCAAGGTATGTTTATTGAAAAATATATTCAGGCGCATCAAATACAATATCCTGATTATGGAACAGATGATGCATCACAACAATCACTTATATTAAGAAAAAAATATTTTCCAAGTTTGGCTAAAGTAATAGAAAAAGTCAACTTTAGCAATGATGAAATCATCAGAAATGTGTATTTTGGTACATTCCATCCCGGCTTGGATATCAAGCTGCATGTGAACTATAACCCTCATATGAATCGTGGCTATTTAGGATTAATCGTGCCAGAGGGAGATGTGGCGATGAAAATATGCCACGATCAACTTTATTGGCATGAAGGAAAATTTCTGGTTTTAGATCACAGCTATCCACACTGTCCGCATAATTACACTAATTATGATAGAACTGTTTTGGTTGTAGACTTTTTTAAACCAGATAAACCTAGAGAAGAAGTTATCCGATTTGAGAAAGAGCAAGTTACACAACGGATGCAAGATAATCCTTACAGCTTAGGTGTTTTTGGTAAAAGTGATAAAGCTAAAGTAGAAGATTTTATCAAGTATGGTTTAGCTCATCAATTAGAGTGGGATAAAGTTTTATAAGCTTAATTATGATCTCCAAACTGGCTAGGAAGGATAATTCGCCATTTTCAAAATTCTCTCAAAAGTCTCCCACACCCGTAGACTCGATCCTGGATGTCGTTATGTCGTAAGGCATACCACCAGATTGCCGCGTTAATGGCAACGATCGGCTTTCCGAGCCACCGCTCCGCTTCGTCGGCAAGCCTGAGCATACTTAAATTGGTACCCATCTGCACGATCGCATCTACATCATCACCATCGAGTTCTTGAAGATAGTTGCGAAGAGTATTTTCGGAGACTTCAGCGATCGCTATTGCAGTGGGACAACGCAATCCTTTCAGCCGGACGACCTCCACCCCAATATCACTGAAGAAGCCGCATAATCTCTCGTCGGCTACAGCCTGATAAGGAGTGATGACGGCGATCTTATTTACTTTAAATGCTTCGAGAGCCGCCTGACACGCCGAGCCACCCGCAGCCACTTTCAGACCAGTATAATCCTCAAGCCGTTTCACGAAGGCTCTGTTCCCCTTAAGTCCTTCCCAAAAAGTCTCGGCACTCATTGCCATGATCAAGTAGTCGATACCAGCTGTCATCACGCGATCAACCGCGAAGAGAATTTCCTCGTCGATCTGCTCCAGAATACGCACCATCTTTTCGTCACTACTCAAGTCTTGATCGCGAATATGAATCCGGGATATGTGGGATGTAACACCCCGTACCGCCATCGCGTGAAAATCTGGTTCGACGATCGTGTTTGTGCTGGGCGCAAGCACGCCAAATTTTTTGCGCCACCCTAACGCATCTGTCATTGTAGAGTACCCGTGGATATCGCTTATGTCAAGGTATACTGACTATACATGAACTTGTCCCCAAATCATGAAAAATTCTGATTGAATCGTAGTAAATTCTTTGTTGTCTAAAGGTTGTTTTGCTTGTGGGATGAGTATATTGCGATCGCCTAATTACCCTGCTTGCTGGTTGTATTTTCAAGAGTCGGATTTGTTGCGATCGAGTGCAGCCTGGAGAGATGCCTGGTCTTGTTGAGTAATATCTGGGTTATGCAGTATCCAATAACAGTTTAGGCGGTCATTCGTGCGAAACAAAAGTAATGCTCCACTTTCTGTCCAGAATGGGCCGTGTGGAATGTGTGCAGGTCGCCAGTAATAGCCATCTTTGCACATTACCGTATACCGTCTATTAAAAGGATCATCGCTCATAGACCAATGTCCAAGCACATCTCCACAGATGACATAAGCCTCCTCAGTAGTAGGATGACCAGCATAGAAATTACCTTCAGTCCACATAGGTACTAAGCCTAAAATCCATGTGGCGCGTCCGGTTTTTTTATTGGTATACAGGCTTTTACGTGCTGAACCAGGAGGTAAAAAGGTTGTGCTTTCCCATTTCATAGCGTGGAGTTCTTGCAAAGGAACATACTCAGTCATCCGTTCATGGGTCTGCATATTCAGATGATATACAGAAGTTTCGGGGATTTGCTCAAGGCTTGCGTAGTCTTCTGTGATGTAAGTGGGGGTAGCATTTGGCATCCACAAGATAATGGCGTCTTCTTCCGTTTTCCAGGGGCCAGTAGGTATGCCAGCTGGGATGAAAGAGTAACTGAGATTGCGT
Source organism: Nostoc sp. (assembly GCF_036917635.1). Lineage (GTDB taxonomy): Bacteria > Cyanobacteriota > Cyanobacteriia > Cyanobacteriales > Nostocaceae > Nostoc. The sequence goes on along the minus strand of NZ_JBALCW010000008.1, from coordinate 173,881 downwards.
AGTCTAAACCCACCCTGGCAAAGTGTGCCAGTTAATACAAAAATTTCCACATCGGTAGTGAAATGACCGATCCCTGCATTCCAACCCTTTTTCACGACGACTCGCTGTGTAGATTCACCTGTACTTTGGTTGACTGATAGAACCTGGGCAGTACCGTGTTGACTAATAAAAAAGTTTTCTACATTCAAAGGCACTTGGGGAAAATTAAGAACTGAGTTCAGCGATTCTTCAGTTTCTACATGTTTGCGCGCTGTATAGATGTTACTGTTCATTTTAATACCTATGTCTGTCTGTAAGTCCTATTAACATTATTATCGAGTAAATATGAGATTTTATGAATATATAGCAGCACGCGATCGCCTTTTAAACCTGTTCTACACAGACAAACTTCAAGTTGCCGTTGACACAACACAGTTTCAGGGCATAGAATCTATACCCGACGCTGTAGAATATCTCCTCAGTGGCCAGAATTGTGGCAAAGTGGTGGTGAGGTTTTAAGTAACACGGTATTAATTTATATCCAGCCGGGGATGAAAATGACGCAAGATTCAGAAAATACTTTAAAAGTTGCTCAACAGGCATTTGATAATCTGACGCATGGGATGGCAACACGAGAGTGGGAACCGTTGTTAGATATGCTCACAGAAGATTTTACCCTTTGGTTTCCTATGGGAAAATTCCACGGGTTGAATGTGGGAAAAGAACGAGCTAGAGAATTTTTCGAGTACGTTTCTGAATCATTCAGTCCTGGTTTGAACCTGACTAGTCTAGACCGTGTTACGAGCAATGAAACGACGGCTGTTTTTGAGTTTCGGGATCAGGGGCTTTTGTTCGGACAGCCTTACAAAAATCGGGTAGCAGTTTCTTTTGATGTGCGTGGAGACAAAATTTGCAGCTATAGGGAATACTTTGGCAGTGATGGTAAATCATATTAAATAATTCGTAATTCGTAATTCGTAATTCGTAATTCCGAATTATTTAATACATTCTTCTTAGTTACTCTCAGGTTTGAGTTCGCTGATTTCTCTACATTTAGCCTCTGCGGCTTGATATGCTGCTAAGTAGTCTTGACCACCTAACATAACATCACCGTAATATTCATAAGGTGGATCACCATAGATTGGTAATGGATTATCTTCTGGATAATCTTCTTTTGACTCTTCAATGATGGCTTTCAGTTTTTTAACGGTCAGCCTTTGTGCTGCAAAATACCAGAGTTCTTGGGGATTTTTCTTTAGGTGCGGTAATGTGGGATCGACAATGCGGACATCGGAAGCGTCGCCTATCTCAATCCAACCGTGTTCAATCGGTCTGTATGGTTTCCCAGCAAAAGTTAAAAATCCCTGAATATATCTTGCTCCCTCAGTGGATAATGCTGCTTTGTAAGCATTATCAAACGGAGTGCTAGCTCTGCTGTTTATCTGTTCAGCAATTTTGATTGACAGCGTTTCATCCAATAGTTTGTTCATCAATAGCAAGGATTAGAGCAGCCGTAAAAATATACTATCATTGCTGCTTACCATCTTGCTTGAGGAAACTTTGATTTTATGTTTATCTATAAAATTACGGGTTTTTCGGGGAATCAAGTTTTATCGGAGTCATCTTGGGACAACAGAGACTTCCCCAACAAACCTGGACAGAAAGTATATTAGTAAAAACGGTACTACGATCGCCAAAATGGCGCTTTAGAGTTCCCCCCTTTTTATTAAAAGTAGGACTTACGCATCAAGTACGAAATGTAAGGGCAATTCATGAATTGCCTCTATGAGAAATTAAGGCTTTCAGTGCCTTTTTGCGTAAGTCCTAAAAAGGGATCTAGGTTTTCAGGCTTGAGTGCATAAGTCTTATTTACAGCCCTTTTCAAGTAATTGAACTACACCACTCCCTACTCCCCGTCTCATCTGTGGTCTAAATACCTGAAAAATGCTGTAAGTTCAGCAACGCCGCCGATAGCTGTTAAAGTCTGCAAACAGAATTAACAGCTATTGTCCGACAGGGTGCTAGGTCAATTTCTAACTTAATTGCAAGGAGAAGGGCCTAAAACAGTATTTACGCAAGTATTCACAACACCTGTAGACACAGTTTTAATGGAAGCGGGAAGAGGAGCATATCCGAGAGATGCAACGAAATCAGCCGCAACTGGTTCCGAAGCCAAGGTGGTCAATGTTTTAATCCCATTTATTATCGTAGCATCTGAGTATATGTCATAAAACAGGAAATAAGTTGCTGTAGAAATCGGATAAGCATTTGGACGGCTTGGATCGTTCAAATTATCGATTCTAATCAGCCTGTTATTGGGATTAGTACCATATTTTACAACAGTTCCACCTAGTAAAGCCTCTGTAATTGCGTCTGTTGAGGGAGCAGTGTAATTACCTGCCTTGTTACGTAAGAGTGCAGCAGGTAGCTTATTAGCTAAACGGGTAGCACTATCCACATAACCAATTGCACCTTTAGTAGTTGCGATCGCCTTGGGTACACCAGTAGCAGCAATGAAACTGCTTGGCCAACTAACAGTTTTACCCACTCCTCTATTCCATACATAAGCTGATGGAATACCTGGAGTCGCAGCAGCCTTACATGCAATATTCAGATGACTGCTTAAAACAAAAGTGCTACCACTTGAGTCACTACGAACTACAACTTTGATGGGTAAATTGAGTGCTATTTGGCCACCGTTATCTGCACTAATGCTCTTATTGCTCCAATTTGTGATGCTACCGTTCAAAATACCACAGTAACTAGCTCGTGAAAGCTTAATTCCACCTTTTGGTACAGTCAGACCAGTAGGGTTATAAGCTAATGTGATTCCGACACCTACCACAGGCACTTGGATGTAACCACGACCGCCAGTAACTGTTTCTGTTCCTGCTACGGGGTCGTCATAGCGGCAAAAGTGATTGGGCCAGGAGTACCTGCTGGTGGGGTTTGAGTGAAAAAAGCTTTTAACCCTTTGCCACTACCAACTGGAGAATATGTGAATGTGAAGCCGGGAGCGACTGTTTTTAGACCTACAAACAAAGGATTTACAGTGCTTGCACCTACACCATTACCTACTGTCTGAGCTAAAGATTTCTGAGTAGCCGATTGGCCTACTATTAAACCGATTGTGATGGCAAGTACAGAAATTGAACTTGTCAAATTATTCAAGCGAACGGTATATAAACCCATGTCTTGCTCCTTAAAATTAATCTTCGGTTCAACAGCATATCAAATCCAAATCAAGTGTCAAATTGATGATTATAAATAACCTTATTTAACCTCAAAAAACTGGCATGAATAAAGGTTATTGATAAATCAAAACTTTGCACAAAACGCTTAAAAATATAGAGTTATAGCAAATTCAAGGCAAAACTTTAAACATGTAAGAAGGTGTTAAGAGCCGTAAAGAGTCATGGTAATTATCTGGTTATTGAAACCTCTAAAGCTCTAAAAAGATTCCCAATACATCTGCCCTACAAATGCCAGTATTAAGCTGTCCCACAAATAAACTTGCATATCTTGGGCGGGCTTTTCGGCCTACCCCACAAGAGTTATGTTTAATTCGATTATGCAAATTAAATGTTTTTTAACTTAGCATCAGTTGCTATAATAGGGAACTACAGTATTCTTGGTAAGAAATTTAAAACTGCAATTCTACCTACGCTCTATAGTTCATCATAAAATTAAACAAGTGTGAGTTAGATTTTGATTAAATTTTGGTTATGGATTAATTAAATTTTTAGAGAGTTATTTCAAGCTATAAATAACGATTTATTTTGTCTTAAAAAATTAATTATTGATTAATACTCAAAACAGTTTTTTGCCAAAAGGATAAAAAAGCCACTTATTGTTGTAGGTTGCAAATAAGTAGGTCGGCTTAGTAAAGTTTTTAGCCAAGGGCGGAACTTTTTGTCCGATTGCTCATTTACGCACTCAAATCAGGGTTTGTGGGGGAATCAAATTTTATCCGAACCGTCTTAGGACGACAGGGGCTTCCCCAACAAACCTGCCCAGAAGGCATATTAGTAAAAACACTACTACGAGCGCCAATCACAGCATTAGCGCCGATTTGCACTCCCGGTCCAACGAAACAATCTGCTGCTACCCATGCACCATTGTCAATGGTGATACTCGCTGTTTTCAACCCAAAGGCAGGGTCTTGGATATCATGACTACCAGTACACAGGTAACTTTTTTGCGAAATTACGCAGTGTTCACCGATGTGGATTTGATCGAGGCTATATAAAACTACGTTATCTCCAATCCAACTGTAGTTGCCAATGGTAACTTTCCAAGGGTAGGTAAAGCGGGCGGTGGGTCGAATTAATACGCCTTCGCCGATACGAGCGCCAAATAGTCGTAGCAAAGCACAACGCAGAATATTTAACGGTTGAGGAGTCAGGGGAAAGGCGATCGCTTGTACAAGCCACCATAATAAAATATACCAAGCTGGACGCCCCCGATCAAACCAAGATTGGTCGTATTTGCGTAAATCTACGAAAGGGTCATTAGTCATTAGTCATTCAATTTTGGATTTTAGATTTTAGATTTTAAATTTTGGATTGAAGGAAAAATTTAAAATCTAAAATTGGCAGAGTTAGGAGTCAATGGTCAATAGCTCTCCCTCTGCTCCCCTACTCCCCTGCTCAAGAGTTCCTTCTTTGGCGGTAGTTGCAGTATTTAAGTGACCACCACAGTTGCGTAATTCGTAGAGTTTAACGCCAATTTGATATTCATATTGACTCAGCAAGCGGGCATAGATATATCCGGCTTTGCCATCCAAAAAACCGCGTTGAATAATATAAAATAAAATAAACCGTAAAATGGGTTTAAATGGCAGGTGTACCCAGACTTTTTTCAAAAAGCGCTTGCGTTGGACTGCATCACCAAATAGATTCGCGCCGATAGTGCCGCTATCATCTTTACCTGTGAGAATATTAAAATAAACGCTGGCTTCCCAGTTAGAATAACGGTTGTGTCGTTCTAACCAGTGATAAAGGTCGCGGAAGTCCTCGTGGAGCATATCATTTTTGAGATACCCAACTTTGCCCTGCAAAATCACATGTTCGTGAACTTCGTTATCACCAGTATTGGGAATATCTTCTGTATTTAGATTTTCGTAACGACCTTTTTTATGTTGAAATAAACGTAAATTCCAATCAGGATATTTGCCACCATAACGAATCCATTTTCCTAAGAAAAATACGCGGCGATTGAGATAATAACCTGTATATTCATTGTTTTGAATTGCTCGATCAATTTCTTCCCAAAGTTCGGGAGGAATGCGCTCATCGCAATCTACAATTAATACCCATTCGTTACGAAAAGGGAGATTATCTAAAGACCAATTTTTCTTTTTAGGCCAGCGGCCATTGAAGTTGAATTGTACGACATTTACACCGTGGCTGTTAGCAATTTCAATGCTATTATCACTACTTTGAGAATCTACTACAAATATTTCATCTGCTCTGCTGAGGCTAGCAAGGCAAGCAGGCAAGTTTGCTTGTTCGTTTTTTGCTGGAATTAATACAGAAACTGGGATTTTAGATGACATATATTTAGGAGTTAGGAGTTAGGAGTTAGGAGTTAGGAGTTAGGAGTTAGAATGGACTTGAATATGATTGCGGATTGTAGATTCAAGAGAAAAGCATTCGGAATTTTCCATGCTTCTTTATTTGTTATTTGATCTGAATAAAAGACCTTGAATAGCAGCATTTAAATAACCAATCTGACCGTAAGCATATACAAGTTTGTCAAACCGTTCTGCTGGATCAGAAAAATATTGCAATGCCTTATATAAGCCGCGCACAAACCGTTCACTACCTCGTTGCAATTGAGCGATTCCAGCTTTACCAGCGAGTTGTTCTCGATAGCATTCACTGATACCTTGCCACCAGCCCCGGTTTAAAAACCAGGAGCGTTGGAGGCGTTCTGGAGCAATATTGTGAGCAACTAACGCTTTGGGAAGATAAGCGACTTGCCAATTACGCTGTAGGGCAAATTCGGTCATTTGCAGTTCTTCGTTTGATAATAGATTTTTCCCCACTCGACCGAGATGAGGATCAAAACCGCCAATTTCTTCTAGAAAACTGCGGCGGATGGAGTAATTTAAGCCTCTGGGTGTTAAGCCAGGTTGCTCGATATAGATGATATTGTCACCCAAATCGTATGCACCCAGATTTGCAGCTAGCCCTGGAGATAGCCACCGTGGTTGTTGAATTCCTGGAGGCCAGATGAGAGTGACTTTGCCACCTGCGATCGCTAGTTTAGAATTATTGTAATAGGCAAAATATAAAACTTGTAGCCAGTCTTTGCTGGCAACGGCATCGTCATCTAGATAAGCAAGAATATCACCACTAGCTACTTTTGCACCCGTGTTGCGGGCGACAGATAAACCAATGGTGGGTTCAAATACATACTTCAGGCGCGGATTGTGGACTCTTTGTTCTACAACCTCACGGGTGCGATCGCTAGATCCATTATCAACTACTACAATTTCAAAGTCAGCAGCAAAATCCTGTGCTAAAAGACTATCAATTGCAGTCCCTAAATAGGTATCTCGATTGTGGGTACAGATAATGGCAGAGATTTGGGTGTCTGGCATAGATTTTATTTTGGATTTTAGATTTGGGACTTTCTTGCGGAACGCTACGCGTAGCTTGCTTCTTTGAAGGAGTACGGCTACGCTCAGTCGAACGATTTTAGATTAAAATCTTAAATCCAACGCACACCTGCTGAGAGTTAATCTAAACTAAAAATTACCGACCCACCAACCGAGTTTCTTCGGAAATAATTTTTAAAACTTTACGTTTGTTGAATATGACCGTGTAAAACTACAAGTGTTTGAGCCAGTTGACTCAGGCGGGTTTCCAAAGATTGCTTGCGTCCTAAGAGTTGACGTAACTTTTGGTAACGAGCGATCGCCATGCTAACATTCGGAATTTGATCTGCTGGACATGGGCGCGACCAGACTTTACCAGTATCGTCTATACCACAGAGCCGATAGCCAGTAATAGATGATTGATTAGACACTTTCCCACCAGTGGCACAAATTTCTTCTACGTAGTTCATCAGGCGGTCAACTTCTGCATGACGCAGTGTTGCAGTTCCTCCTGCTTCTGGTTCTTTGGGATTAGATTCTAACCAGCCATTGACAATTGGCCCTTCTAAGTAAATATCCTGAATTTGCTTTAAAATATTTTGCAGTTCTATTTGCCAACCTGCGACGGTTTCCTGAATTTCTTGCAATAGATTCATCGCCAATCCTGGATTTGCTGCGTGGCGATGGCTACTAAAGGTTGGAGTTTTCAACTTGGGTAGGCTGGGTGTTTTGCTACCATCCTCTTCTGCTTGAAAGGTCTGCACAGAGTCATGGGGAGGAAAGAAATTTTCTTCCGAAGGATAATCACTCTCAGTATCAACTGTTTGTTCTTCCTGAGAGGATGGAGTTTGTCTACTTTCTGTGGGTTCGTTGGCTCCGACACTAATTCTAAAGGAAAAAGGCCGTTTTGTCGTCGAATCACCAGCTTCGGCGGCAGAGGCAGTGCCGCGCCCTAAATCATGTAGAGTTGCTTCTATGCGTTTTAAGCCTGCGTTCATAAAGACATCCTAAAGTTTGCTGTCCCCGATGGTATTGAATAATTAAGAATGGGGTTGTTGGGATTTTTGGCTTTTGCCAGTTGTGACATCAATGATGCTGGTGCTAATTTTATCCCTTAAAAGTTATTTGAAACTAAAAATTTTGTCGATAAAGTAAAAAACTGCGGTTGGTGACTGCGGCCAATGTGGGTGAGCGTGTTGGCAAATTAAGTTTAAGTTCCACTAATTCGCTTGAATAAATTTATTCCCATCAAACCAATATAAAAAAAGAGGGCTTATGTCCTCCAAAGAAAGTTTTGCTGTTATAGCCACAAATAAGGAGTCTCTCAGATGTTTAAATTCAGCAAGTACATTTGTATTGTTTCACTAATCGCTACACCAATCCTTTTCAAACAAAATATAGCGTTAGCAGGTGGTGGATTTACAGGATCATGTCATAACATTCAGTTTGATTATTTTATTGGCCATGGGGGTTTTTCTCCTTTAGAAGCAGACTGCTATACCACCACAGGACAGATTCACAGCGGTTCGATAAATTTCGTAGATTTAAATGCTCATATAACAAATAACCATGGAACTTTAGCATGGCAAAAAAACGGTGGTTTTGCAAATTCTGTTAGAAATTGTGGCATAAATGTTACAAATGTTACAGTTTTGCATTGCGAGGCAGGAGATGGCGGAGGTTCTTGGCCATATTCTTCTATAACATTGGATGATGAAATAGCAAATTACGACGGTAATTTAACAGTAATTGACGGCTTCTAAGAGGATGTTTAAAAAGGTATTTTGCTCTTATATTTAGCACACCGAACCATCTCAGTACATGGCTAAAACCTTACTTAACCCAGTGCAGAACAGCAAATTATACCTTGTAAACCTTATCTAAGGGACTGACAAGAAATAAATTATTCCAATAAACGAACCACAGAGACAAGGCAGCGCGGTCTTGGGGGTTTCCCCCATGAGCGACTGCCGCACAGAGAACGCAGAGAGAAGAAATAGAGAGAGTTTTTGCGTCAGTTTTGGAACATTTTTTTATTTGTCAGTCCCTAAGTTGAGAACCGTAGTTTTCACCCTCTCCCTAAATCCCTCTCCCTCTCTCTGGGAGAGGGAGTTTGAAATTCTGGCTCCCCGAATCCCAGAGAGAGGGATTCGGGGTTGGGGGATGAGGGCAAATCCTTTTCATCATGGAAGAACTATAGATTTTAAGATAGACGTGGTTTATAACTTTTAAAACATCCTCTTAAACCACAAGCTCACTTGCAATAATAGTCGCAGGAGGCAAAAAGCAATATTCCTCCTGCCTCTCTTGTTAAAATATTCAGAAAACAACTTTGGGTAAAATCATTTTAGTAACAGGACCAGCACGATCTGGTAAAAGTGAATGGGCAGAAACTCTGGCTATGCAATCAAAAAAAGCAGTTGTTTACGTAGCAACAGCCACCGATAACCCAGATGACCAAGAATGGCATCAACGCATTTTAGAACATCAACAACGTCGTCCCCAAGACTGGCTAACTTTATCTGTACCTGTGGAACTGTCTGCTACCCTCGCCGATGCTAAACCCTATACCTGTCTTTTAGTTGATTCTTTAGGAACTTGGGTTGCTAATCTCTTAGAAGAGGACGAATCTACCTGGGAAAATATCGTTGCAGAGTTATTAGAGACGGTGGATCTGGTGGCTGCTGATATACTGTTTGTAGCAGAAGAGGTAGGTTGGGGTGTGATACCAGCTTATCCCCTTGGGAGGGCGTTCCGCGATCGCCTGGGTTCTTTAGTGCGCCAGCTAGGTGTACTCAGCAATACTGTTTATTTAGTTACTGGTGGTCATGTTCTCAATCTCAGCATCCTTGGTTATCCATTGCCAAATAAAGGGGCTGGAACATTCAGGAGTCAAGATTCTTAACTATTGATTCAAATTAATCGAAAATCTAAAATCTAAAATTGTAATATGGCAACCAAACAAGAAGTTAGAGGATACCTTGCCTACTGGTTTCAGTTGGGTAAGAAAGTGATTACGAGCAACGGTAAGGCAAGCTTTTTGCCGCAATCGGTGCTAAATGGCGATCGCTATAGTAAAGAATTTGAAGAGTGCTGGCAAAAAATTCTCTCACCGGAATCGGGTGATTGTTACCTAGAAGGTACACACGAAACCATTGCTGAACTTTTGACACCAGCCTGGGAGATGCTACCTTGCAGCCGTTGCAGTATGCCAGTAGCCGCGCGAAACGTGGGGATGCCAGCGTTGTTATGCCCCTGCAATGATTTACCTAACTGGCCTAATACTGAATTACCAGCACCGCGAGAGCCAATTAAGACTTTGGATCAACTCAAAATAATTTGCGATCGCTTGTAGACAATCTTGCATTATTCGCTTTGCGAACGCGTCTACGTTCCTCAAACCAACCTACATTGGAGTTATTTTTTAGGCTTAAGGGACTTGCAAGAAATAAATTATTACGCTATAAACTGCTAGATAACTTATTATTAGGTGGGATATTACGTCGGTGCAACTTAGGAGATTTAGCCAATTTCCAGACCGAATAATATTGATCGCTGTAAACAATATCTGTCTTTACTTTATACTTTTTTTCGATTGTTTCGCGCCAAGTGTCTGAAGGATTAAGTAAAAATACATCAGCAAAACCATCAGGGATATTGGGAATTTTTTGGTTATTCACCAACAAAAATCGCACTTTTGGTTCCAAAAGATAGCTTAGAGAAAAAACATTCCCATAATTATTGCCCAAAGCATCACTAACCAAAAGTGGACTACTCGTCTGATTGATGATTTGGGCAACTTGGGGATTGCTATAACTCATACCCTTATTCCACCAAGTTTCTGCCTGTGAACTCACCTTAGAAGAAATCAGTCCACAAATAATCACTAATGCTATAATTATCTGCCATAAGCTCCGGCGTGATCCGCTCTCATTATATATTTGCGTAGCTAGTAGGTAAGCAACAGTTATTTGGATTCCTAAATAAGATGGCATGAAATATGGTTCGGTAGATAATTGTATGCCACCAGCACTTGAGAGTATTATAGGTAGGGCTGGGACTACAATCAATGCGATCAGAAAAAACCAGACTTTATAGTTAGTTGTTAGACAAAGAAAACAAATTGAATATCCTACCACAATTAAAAATATGGGTGTAATTAAAGAGTTGAGAGGATTATCTTGGCTAAGGTCTATATCAAAAAAAATCCGGCTTAACTGCATCAGCAAAAATGGAAATATAGGCATCGAAAATGCCTGGACTTTAGTTTTATCTGCTGAAATCAAAAATTGAAAAAAGTCGCCTATCACAATTGTTATCCAAGGCATGAAAGCTAAAAAACCTACCAGTGATACTAATAGATAAGTTCTGACAGTTTCATTCAAATTAAATTTTGCAGCGCTTGTTACATAAATTCCGTGAGCAAGTGCTACAAATGCACTCCAAAGACATGTATAAAGACTGATGGCTAAAGTTATTGCATAAATGCTCCAAATAGCAAATAAATCTGGTCGTTGTCGTTCTTCTACTGGCTCATCTTTATCTTCTGATTCCAGCCGCATTGCTCGTAATAGAGACGCACTAGATAGTAATATGGTGACTAACCAGAGAATATATTCTTGTGCTTCTTGAGCATAAACTAGTTGAATTGGAGAAATTGCCATAAGTGCGATCGCTACACCAGGAACCGATAATGGTACATTAAATAATTCTCGGCATAGCCAATAAACACAAGGAAAAACCAGCAAACTAATGCAAGCAGATAAACTTCTAATCGCCGTCACCGAATTACCAAAGATTTCCATCCACAATCTGGCTATTATGTAATAAAGCGGTGGATGGTAAGGATCTTCTTTTGCCAAATTCATGATTGTGTCATTTAAGCTTTTTTGTTGATTTGCACCTTTAAACTGGGCAAAGCTTTCGTAAGCAATGACACGATTATTAAAAATTTGTTGTTTTACTTCAGTTATTCTGTAACCAGAAATCCGCAATGAGGTATAAGTTTCATCATGCGAGTAAATTTTACTATCAAGGTTAAAAAAGCGAAACAATACACCCATCGATAATAAGAAAACAGTTAAAAATCGCAACCAACTCGGAGCAAATTTGAGATGGCGCATAAGTAATTTTTCCCAATAATTTGTCTAAAATAATCCAGTCAGGCAGGCGCACTGGATGAAGTGCCACAGCTACGCCTGTTGTAAACATCGCTAGTTATTATATCTGAACCTGCTCATCTTTCTCGCCAACACACTTTGAGCGCTCATCTGATTTGAAATATTCACAATAAATATCTCTCTTCTATTAACTCTGAAAACAATAGCACAAGGTTGTATCCAATACGGCAAAACTGACTTTCGTTTTACAGCCGACATGCAGATAAGAAATAAAATATCATAAATATTCCTATTTTTACAGCCCGTGTGGTGCGCTAAAAATAGCGCAATAGACTAGTTTTATTGCTGTAGTTGCGACTGAGTGTCGTTAAGACAAAAGAAAGTTTTTACAACATTTCCTAACGCCATCTACCAAAGTCGTTGGTATTAGATATAGTTAAAAAATCAATAGTCTTAAAGTGTCGGTCAATAGCTGGAATACTGCATATTTTAGCTCCAATATTTAAATATGCTTGCACAATTTTAGGTATTTCAACATTGGATGAATCTAGGCATCTATGAGACGTTTTTAGACAAAATTGTGAATTTGGATAAACCAAAATACTTGGATGCATCAAGCCATTCTGCTGAAAATAATCATAAGTGCAAGTAGCTTTTAAAGGACATTGTGTTAGTAATGATGCACAGCCAAAGAAATATTGATTTCTACTCCAGATGAGATAATTTGCTAGTCCTTTCCATAATAGTAAAAGTGCTTGAATATTGCGGTATTCTTTAGCTATACATGCACGTCCAACTTCAACTGATGCCTGAAGCACAGAATTGGGAATCGCATTAAGATTAAATATATCGGCAGCATCAAAGCCTAATCTTTGAGAAGCCATTGCATAGGTTTGCATCCGATAAGTTCCAATAGTTTTACCCGTTTGTTTGCAGATCATGATTAAATGATGGCAAACCGGATCAAACTTATCTATATCCATCTGGGTAAAGTTAGAAGCAGAAAATCCCAAGCCTAGTTCAAGATTAAAAACTTCAAAGCGCAACCGAAAAATTGATTCTAATTCTTCTTCAGTTGACGCTAGCCGTAGGGTATATTTTTCAGTTTGAAGGACGGGAAAATCTTCGAGAGTGGGAGGAGGATTCAGTGGGTAATTGATGTTGCGTCCAGAAACTTCCATCTATCTTCCTACTTAGATTTGCGAAAATATTTTACTAGTATTTAGGTACTACACAAATAGCTCACATTATGCATTAATGTGTCGAAGTGTGACTGAGACGGTTTTTGATAAAATAACCTCTAGAGAGCTTTTTTACTCTCTTGGATTAGAGGTAGAGTACTTTTATTATGAAGATTAATTCCGAAAAAATCTGGCAATAAGATACAAAATTTTCCTTTGGTATAGGCTATAAATGCAAACTAGTTAAAAGAATCAAAATCAGGCAGAAAGCCCCCGGATAAATCCAGGGGCTTGGATAATTTTGGTTGCGTAGGCGTAGGCGATCGCAATCTGCGGTAAATGCACTCTAAAATACTTAATTAATTACGGTGATTATTGCTGTAGTGAACCCTTGTACCTGCCCAAAGCAACTTATCCCGCAGCGTTTGATAGTAGGAATTGTTCTCGCGCAAAATAATAAATTTAGCCCGACAATCTGCCATCCGCACATCAACGCGGTTTCCCGGCCAAATTGAAGTCCCCAAAACCCCATCTGTCCACAACTTGGTACTCAAATCGTAATCCCCCAAAGGCCAAATACTCACTACAGAACCAGGGGGTAAAACCAGGGGGCGACTAGAAAGGCTCATTGCACAAATAGGAGTGATGGTAATCGCCTCCATACCATCATGCATAATTGGCCCATTAGCAGAAACAGTGTAACCAGTGGAACCTGTGGGGGTAGAAATAATCAACCCGTCCCCCACATACTGATCGACTACCTCACCGTCAATTTCCATTTCCAGAATTGAGGTAATCATTCGATCGGCAGAGGCGGGTTTGACACAAAATTCATTCAAAGCCAGATAATGCTCACTCACTGGTTCTAAATTAGACCCGTGACCCTCATACACCGCAGCTTGTAACATCATCCGTCGTTGGATAGCATAGCGATCCTCAAACAGCCGATCCCAAACTTTTTCAGTATCCTGAAACTCTTCCACCGACTCAGTTAAAAACCCCAGATGGCCTCCCACATTCACTCCCAGAATCGGGATACCAGCTGGGGCTAAATGTCTGGCACCAGTTAAAACAGTACCATCGCCACCGAGTACCAAGGCGAGATCGATTGGTTGAGCCGCCGAAGCCAAAAAGACAGGATAGGGGTTGTCTTTCGGCCCGCTTGGCCCCATCAACACCTGGCACTCACGACTTTCTAGTTGTTTAGCACAGATTTCTGCCCATTCTTTACTCCGGGCATCCCGCGCTTTATAAGCAATGATTACCTGCTTGAGTTGCACGCACAATTACCATTTCAGGAGATTAAACTGCTCCATATCGACGGTATCGCGGTTGCGATAAATGGCAAGCACGATCGCTAAACCCACCGCCGCCTCGGCTGCGGCCACGGTAATCACAAATACTGTGAAAACCTGACCCTTAATTAATGTTGAGTCGAGGAAGTTGGAAAATGCCATTAAATTCAGATTAACAGCGTTGAGCAGTAACTCAATTGACATTAGCACCCGCACAGCGTTGCGGCTGGTAATTAAACCGTAGATGCCGATGCAGAATAAAGCTGCTGCTAGTAATAAAAAGTACTGGAGTTGCATGAATCTGAGTATCCCTCCTGAAAAAATCTGGCTGTTTATCTACGAATGAAGTCGCAAATATTACTCTTTTATTTCGCTGGTTGTTGAAACTAGTTCTCTGGGGCGTTCTTGCAAAGTAAAAACAGTTTGCCCCAGTTTGGATGGTGTCAACAGGTCTGGCAAATACTCGCGGCGGGCCAAAATAATTGCTCCTACCATTGCTATCAGCAGCAAAATAGAAGCTAGTTCAAAAGGCAGTAAAAAGTCTGTGAAGAAATGTTCTCCAATTAAAACTATAGAACTTTCACCACCCGCCACAGGAGCAGCTGAGTAAGCCCAAGGAGTAGCCAGCACCATCGTACTTAAAAGACCGAACAATCCTACACTGACTATACCTGTTAGTACTTTCCGCACCCAAGAGTTGGGAAATGGTACAAAATCCTCGCGCTTGTTCACCAACATAATGGCAAACAAAATCAACACGTTAACCGCCCCAACGTAAATCAGTATTTGTGCAGCTGCAACAAAATCAGCATTTAGCAACAGGTAGATTCCCGCTATGCTAATGAACACACCCCCCAGCAAAAAGGCAGAATAGACTATGTTGGAGAACAGCACTACACCAATGGCCGCCCCAATCATCATCACGCCTAGTATGCCAAGCGATACAAACTGTACTCCTTCCGCTAGATTCACTGTTTTTTGTCCTTAGTCATTGGTCATTGGTCATTGGTCATTGGTCACTGGTCATTGGTCATTAGTCATTGGTCATTGGTCATTGGTCATTGGTCAAATAACAAAGGACAAATGACAATGGACAAATGACAAATTACATTTATTTTTCTGTTTGTTCTACTAGGTCTTCTGGACGCGCACCAGCACGCGGCGCATCTGCGGGTAGTCCATGTGGTTCGAGGACGCCCTTGGGTAGGTAAACTAGTTCGCGCAGTGGTGTAACCATTGGATCATCTGTTACCTTGTAGGGCAGACGACCTAGTGCTACGCTGTCATAATTCAATTCATGGCGATCGTAAGTGGCAAGCTCATACTCTTCTGTCATGGATAGACAGTTAGTTGGGCAAAATTCGACACAATTACCGCAAAAGATACAAACTCCAAAGTCAATGCTGTAGTGGTTGAGTTTTTTCTTTTTGCTGGCTTTGTCGTATTCCCAATCTACTACAGGCAGGTTAATTGGACAAACGCGAACACAGACTTCGCAGGCGATGCACTTATCAAATTCAAAGTGAATTCTACCGCGAAAGCGTTCGCCAGGAATCAGTTTTTCGTAAGGGTACTGTACGGTAATCGGACGCCGCCGCATGTGGTCGAAGGTGACAGAAAGCCCCTGACCAATGTAACGCGCAGCTTGTACCGTTTCTTTGGCGTAATCACCAACTTGTTTCAGGAACTTTAGCATTGTGTTTCACTCTCTCTTTTTAAGCTATCAGCGTTATTTGTCCCTTGTCCTTCGTCCTTGGTCATTAGTCATTAGTACAAATAACTAACGACTAATGACTAATGACTAACCACCAAAAGCGAAGGGAAAGGCTAGTTTCAGGGCGGCGGTTAATAGCAGATTAACCAAACCAACTGGCAACAAAAACTTCCATCCTAAATCTAACAGTTGGTCAATCCGTACCCGTGGCACTGTCCAGCGCAACAGGATGGCGACAAATACTAGTAAATAGGCTTTGAACACGGTCATGGTGATCCCCAAAGCAGCAGTTACTATCTGGAAGACAGGATTTAGTTCACTGACTCCCAGCCAACCAGCGATGAGATTGAGGGGAATGGGAAAATCCCAACCGCCCAGGTAGAGAATTGCTACTAGTAGGGAAGAAAGGATCAAGTTCACGTAAGAACCCAGGTAGAAAAGACCGAATTTCATACCTGAGTATTCAGTCTGATAGCCTGCGACGATTTCTTCTTCTGCTTCGGGTAAGTCAAAGGGTAATCGTTCGCATTCAGCTAGGGCGGCTATCCAAAAGATCAGAAAACCGATTGGTTGTCGCCAAATATTCCAGCCCAGAATGCCGTAGCCAGACTGTTGATTGACAATATCAACAGTGTCGAGGCTATTAGACATCATAGCGATCGCTAACACCGCCAGCGACAAAGGAATTTCATAACTTATAGATTGCGCTGCTGCTCGCAACCCCCCTAAGAGGGAGTATTTATTATTAGATGCGTAGCCAGCCATTAACAAACCAATGGGTTGAATGCTTGACAAGGCAATCCACAAGAATACGCCCATGCCCACATTGGTAATTACGATGTTCTGCCCAAAGGGGACAATCAGGAATGACAGAAACACCGGAATCACAACAATAATTGGGCCAAGGGTAAACAGCCAAGGGTCAGATTTGGCTGGTACTATATCTTCTTTAAATACCAACTTCAAACCATCCGCTACAGGTACCAGTAACCCAAAAGGCCCCTGGAATTCTGGCCCGATTCGCTGCTGTGCGGCGGCGGAAATTTTTCGTTCTAGCCAAGTAGCAACTAATACCCCCACTGTTGCCCCAATCAGCATCAGTATCATTGGCAGTGGCATCCAAATCGCTTTGGCTGTTCCTGCTGGTAAACCTAAATCCCGGAGGGATTCAATAAAAGTTCCTTGGAGGTCAATTCCTGAGTTCATGTTTCCACTCTTTAAGACATCGAGTCATAGTGAATTACAACTATTAGTTGAATTAATACCTGTAAATTCACCTATTTTTAATTTTTGCCCAGATGATGCTTGATTGAAGATTTGTTGCTAATGCCCATGCCTAGTATATCGTTGGATGGTTTTAGCCCTCTGAAGCGAGATGAGAACTTCTACTTATGGTTGGCATTGAGATTGCTATTGAGGGGATGAGGGGATGAGGGAGCAGGGGGAGATAACAGAGAAGAGTTTTCCCCTCTGCCCCATGCCCCTTGCCCCCAGACTAATTACCGTTGCTCAATGGGGGTATAAGTAACTTCGTGCCGACCGTTGTAAACCTGGGTAGGTCGAAAAATCCGGTTTTCTGCTAGTTGTTCTTTCCAGTGGGCTAACCAACCGGCAACGCGAGCGATCGCAAATATTGGCGTAAACAAGTCTGTGGGAATCCCCATCTTCCTATACACCAAACCGGAGTAAAAGTCAATATTGGGATAAATCCCTTTGGTACCAAGTTTTTCCTCTACCACACGTTCCATCTCTAGGGCAATATCATAGAAATTGTCATGCCCAAACTTTTCAAACAGTTGTTCTGCTAAACCTTGTAAGATTGTGGCTCGTGGGTCTTTTACTTTATAGACACGATGTCCAAAGCCCATAATCTTAGATTTAGTTTCCAGACAATGCTCTATATAGGGACGGACATTTTCTATAGAGCCAATTTTTTCCAACATCTGAATTACTTCTTCATTGGCTCCACCATGCAGTGGCCCACCTAAAGTTCCCACAGCACTAGCAACCACAGCGTAAGGATCAGTTAAGGTGGAAGCTGTAACCCTGGCACTGAAGGTGGAAGCATTCATTGTATGCTCAACTTGAAGTATCAAGCAGATATCAAAAATCCGCGCCATCAGAGGATCGGGTTCTTTCTCATCGAGCATGTACAGAAAGTTGGCGGAGTAGTCTAAGTCATCACGGGGACGTATTGGGTCATTGCCTTTTCGCATCAGTTGGAAAGCTGCTACCATCGTGGGAATCGTAGCTATCAGGCGCACCACTGAATCCCGAATGTAGGCAGGATTATGTAAATCCCGGAGCGAATAAAACAAGCCTAAAGCAGCAGCAGAGGCTTGCAAGGCATCCATTGGGTGACCGCTTTCTGGAAAGCATTTCATCATGTCCCGAATGCGGTATTTTATCCGCCGGTGGTAACGAACTTCATGCTCAAATGTTTTCAGTTCTTCCTTGCTTGGCAGTTCGCCCCAGATTAAGAGATAAGCAGTTTCCAAGAATGTACTTTTTTCTGCTAATTCTTCAATCCGGATGCCACGATATTCTAATATTCCCTTTTGCCCATCAACATAGCTGATACTTGATTGGGCGGCGGGAATGCCTTCTAAACCAGGCTTGTATTCGCACACCATCATGGCACCACCATTTGCTTTATGAAATATCTGATCAAGCTAACTTACCAGAAATTATTGTCGCCATAACAGTAGCCCTTCTAACAACAATTGGGAATGTTGAAAAACTGTTATAGCAGGTACTTGGGTGGTGTCAACCAAAACATCTGACTACGACCCAAAGGAGAACCTGTTTCTGGTAGTTTTATCCCAATCATACCTGCTTTTTTCAAGACTAAGCTTCCTTTGACTTCCCCCCATAGAACAATTTCTGCCCAATTGGTCAAATCAGGTTCGTGTCCAACCACTGCCAGTTGGGTATTTTGGGAATAATTTCTTGGCTCTAACCACTCTTTTAACCAACTAGAAATTTGACCATCGTGGGCGAGGTGGCTAGATTCCTCTAATTTGGAGCTTAGTTTAGCTGCTATAAGGATTTCAGCCGTTTGGCGGGCCCGCACTAAAGGGCTGGTGAGAATTAAATCAAAGCTTAAACCCAATTTAACAAGTTTCTGAGCAACTTTCTCAGTTTTTTGCCTTCCTTCTTTGGTCAGGCTGCGTTCCTCATCCTTGATGCCTAATCCCTTGTCTTCGGCGATGCCATGACGAATTAAATATAGTTCCATACTTTGAATTTTATTAGCGTAGACGGGCGTAGCCCCTACTTAGTTAGGATTTACGTCTGGTGTTGATTAACCTATCCTAATCTTAATTATTATTACGTATTCGTTGATATGCGATCTGTCCGGTGCAACGCGGCGTTAGGTGTTCTAACATGTTACGGATATGGCAACAGGTTTAAAGCTTGAATAAATCTGTAATCCCGTTGGTTTTTTGTGATAAACGGGTAATTCCCCACTATTGCTGTAGCTGCAATGAGACTATCAGGAATACTCATTTTCTCGAACACCGCGCACCCAAGCAGTGCTATCAGCTAAATCTTGGCGATCGCTCCACATCCCAATAAAGTTATCATTTATCAAGTCAATATCAGGTGATTCAGATGCAGGTTCAACTACTGTATATTTTTGTCGCAAAAAAGCAATAAAGTCGATGACTTGATGCTGTGCTTCCGCAGGAAGGGATAAAAACTCATTAAACAATTCTTGCTGTGTCATTTTTATACCTCTCAGAAAAATAAACTCACTCAAATTAGCGTTGTCAAAAACTCATCTGGCAGCATTGCCGGAACTAAAGAAGCCACAAAATCGGGTGTGTTTCGCGTCACAATTATTTCTAAACCTGCCGTAAGCGCCGCAGCACTCGTTACCGCATCCTCAAAATCCTTAATTGAGCTATTCAAAGCTTGCCGAATAACTTCATCTGTTACGCTGGCAACTTGAAGGTGCTGCAATAACTTTGCTAATAGTTCACGCGCTACTTCATTACCAACTTGACGACGCAGAATATAGAAAATATTGGTTACTGCATGACCTGAAACATAACCTTGTACTTGATTCTGCATTACTGTATTTAATGCTCGTGCAGAAGCTACGATAAATGGTTGACGCTGTGCCAAAATATCGATCAACACATCGCTCTCGAACAACACCCGTTTCAACCGTATTTCTCCTCTAAATAATCGACATAAACCTCATCTAAGTTGAGAACCGTAGTTTTTGCCCTCACCCTAAATCCCTCTCCCAGATATGGGAGAGGGATTTAGGGTGAGGGCTCCCCGAATCCGAAAATTGGGATTCGGGGTTGGGGGATGAGGGCAAATCCTTTTCATCCCCGAAGAACTACAGGTTTCAAGATAGACGCGGTTTAATTTTCTGTCGTATTTTCTTCTCCTAGCTGGATTACACCTATTAAACTCTGAATCCAGGGGTCAAGGTCAGTTAAAGGTTCTAAGGTTTTACTGTCAGTAATAGACAATAGGGTTTCTTGTTGAGTCACATCTTTTTCAATCTGTTTATCCCAGGCTACTGGATAGAATTTTGCAAACCAGATACGAAAAGCCGCGAGATTCTGTGGTGAAAGTTGACTAACTTCCGATTCGACATTTATAACCTGTTCGTCGTTTACATTTAATTCCTTCTTTAGTTTCTCATTTAATTCCTTCTTTAGTTTCTCATTTATTAAATTTCCATTTGATTCTAGTCCTACGAAAAGAAGGCTTTTTTATGTTAAATCTGTCATTAATGCTAATTTTTTATCCAAGGATGCTGTATAGAATTCCGCAACCCAGGTATGAAAATCAGCTAGACCTTCTGATGAAAGGTGACTAACATCGAATTCAACTTTCCATCCAGTTAACAATTCACCAACAAAATTGTCAAAATTATGTACAAATGGCAAATTTATGTTTTCAATATATCCGTGAGCAAGACGATTACTAACTTTAAAACAAGCTTGAGTAAGGTCAAATTGAGATATTGATAATTCTCCTAAAGAGTACAGATGTTTTATTAATCGTATAATTGGGAAACGTTCAATAGGAATTGATACATCGATTGCTCGCTTTCTTAAAGCGTCCTCAAAAATACTCTATAGAGAAAGAAAAGCAGACTGTATTTGATCATTTTCAAGAAGCTTATGTGCTTGGACAAACTGATCAGTTAGCTCTTGCCATGAAATAAGTTTTTCGGATGTTCCAGGTAAGGATTTGCCAACGCACTTTGCAACGCCCGTTGTTGACTCTTACCCAAGTCCACCACTTCCTCAATTAAGTTTTCTAAATCCAGCGTGTCCCACTGGTGCTTCGGCGTAGCCCGTCGTAGACATCGCAAAAGCTCTGCTGTCTGCTCTACCCAAGCACAAAAATCTTGCTCATACAGAGTTTGTAACATTTGCAGTTCTATAATTTTCATAGAATTCTTCTTTTACAAATAATATTAGGCACAAACTACATTCTCAATCTGTTCAGCCTATGTCAAAAGATCAAAATTCCCGACTTTTCTAAAAAGTCGGGAAATAAATATGTATGTTTATCACGAATGACTTAGGGATGCTATCTGACCCAATACTTTAACTGCTGCATGAGTTAGGAGTTTTCCACATCTCCTTAATCTCGCTCTACTCTGACTGAATCGGGTTGTCTCTAGGATTAACTAACCTCAGCAGTTTTTGCTTAATTTGAGTCTCGAATACTTCCCATTTCATTTTCGCATAGGCGGAATTTTCGTTACTGCCAGATAAGAAGCCCATTGGGATTTCAAAGCCGCCTGCGCTTGTCCTTCCACCGCCAAAAAAGCGTCCTGCACTATCTTGTCCAAAGGCTTCTTTGATGAATTCATCGGGGTCAAGGGTTAGTTTGCTGGTTCTCAGGGAACCGATGACTATTTCTAGTTCTTCGTCTTCATCGTGAACAATGCCGTAAACTACGGCGGTGTGAACGTTTTCTTCGGTGACGAGAAAATCAGCCGCTTGGGGGATGGCGTCACGGTCTTCGTAGCGTAAGTAACCAACACCAGCGATGGAAAAGTTATTTTGGACGATGCGATTTTTTAGCGATCGCTCGATCACATCCATTACCCGTTTGGAACGGTTCGCCTGTAAAATGGCGTTTAGCAGTTGGGCGTCATAAAATCGGCTTAAATACGCAGCTGCCATAAAGTCTTCTTCTTGCGCTTGCATTAACCGATTTGTATCCGATCGCAAGCCGTGCATCAATGCAGTAGCGCATTTGACGTGTTGATTTATGCTGCTATCTAATGCCAATAATCCCGTTTGGAGGTATTGGGTAAAAATTGTTGCCGTTGCTCTTACATAAGGACGGATATCCTCAAACTCTGATTGCAGATCGCCTTGGATACTGTGATGGTCGATCAAGACTACTAGGGGAATTCTAGCCTGCTGCACTGCTGACAGTAGCTGTGAAGTGGTTCCCTGGTTATCAATTAATACAAAACCTTGATAACATGACAAATCCTTGCTTTTCAAGGTTTGCGGCGTCCATCGTTGGATAGGTAAATTAGTCAACCTGACTAAAGCAATATTTTCTTGATGGCTTAATGCACCAGCATAAATGATTTCACATTTGATATCATATTGCTGGGCAATTAACTGATAAGCCCACGCACAGGAAAGGGCATCAGGATCGGGAAAATCTTGTAGAATTACGAGTTGGCGATCGTGTCGGTGTGCCAGAAGGGTTCTTTGCAGTTCTTCTGACTTTTGTTGTGCCAGGGAATTACCACGCTGATTAAGATATATAGCTCCTTCACCTACCGATGGCGGTAATGACGGACTTTTAAATGAAACTTCCACTGGCGTTTTCTCTATTTCAGGTTCCTCTGGGTTTGGCTCTGTGGTCAATGACAAACTCTCAAACTGAGTAACGGGAGAATTCAAGTACATAGGGAACTTTTTTTTAAGTGTGAGGCTCCTTTAATTCAGAAATACTATAATCAGAAATTCGCTGAATTTAGCCACATTATTTTGATCTTCGCAAAAATATCAAGACATTGCACTATACATCTGAGTATATTTTTGTCAGTCACAGCAGCACTCAGCAATGGTCAACAATCAACTAAATTCCACTAGACGGCGTATAAGTGCTGGAAACAAGAAAGTGTAGTATACAGGGCTGTATCTGACAGCATAAGTCTGTTTGATGAGCTTTTTTTGTCTTTCCTAAATTCAATTAGCAAGATTTTAATCTGACTTAGGGTACACTTTCTATTTTATACTTTATGGTTAGTCCTTTGATATTTGAAATATTCTTATGCTTAATAATCTCATTATTGAGACTATTGAACAATGCCTGTTTTTTGTCCCCTTTGAAAATTTTGATAATTTAGAGCGAAGCCTAGTACAGCAGGGCGGAAGTCATATCATGTCCGGCTAAAGACTCATCATTTAGACCGCAGTTCTTGGTGGGGCAAGAGGCTTTTACGATTTTTGCACAGATCCGGTAATCATAAGTGATTCACCAGACTTGATATCAAAAGTCAAAACTTTTGTATATCAAGGCTTTTGGAAGTTTTAAAATGGTAGCTTGATTTTTGCCCTGTACTAGTGCAATTAGGTAGAAGCCAGGGAGCAAAGGGCAAGCCCCATACACAAATGTAGAGGCTTGAGCTTTGAGGCATTGCGCCTGTTTCCGAGAGGCGATCGCATTTGTTGTAACCAATATAGCCACCAATTTTTCAACAATTGATAACTAAAGTTATTGGCACTGTTTTAAAGCAAAAATGTATTTTTATTTCCTTTGCTCCTCCGGTTTTTGCTCAAAGACCTATAACATACTTTTGCCACTCTGTATGCAGTCCACTCTTAAGATGTTTGCTGACCTCAAAATAGAGGCTGCTATAAGGTTGGCGAGGAGGATGACGTAAAGGCATGTGAGCTTCATGGGGAGTGCGACTGCCTTTTTTTACATTGCAACGCACACAAGCGGTGACAATGTTCTCCCAGCTATCGCCTCCGCCGCGCGATCGCGGTATTACATGGTCTAGGGTCAACTCATCCCCTGTATAATTACAGTATTGACACGCATGACCGTCACGGTGCAAGATATTTCGGCGAGTCAGAGGAATTTCTTTATAAGGAACACGCACGTAATGACGCAAACGGATCACGGTCGGCAACGGAAAATCCGAGTATAGGAATTTACCGTTGTGTTCCACGCGTTCTGCTTTGCCTTTGATTAACAGAACGACAGCGCGACGCCAACTCGTTATATTGAGAGGTTCGTAAGAGGCGTTTAAGACTAAAACCTTCCCCATTTATCTTGCGCTCAGGGTATTAGCTTTACATAAATGTTAACACAAATACACCCGGCTAAGAGATGAGAATAAATTATACTTTCAAGAGAATTCGGCAATTAAGTTATGATTTAGAACTTTAAAAGTCAGAAGTGGTTCTGGTGCTGCCAACTCATAATTCTTAACTTTTAGTTTACTACCGTAATATCTTGTATCAATTCTAAGATGAAGGTTACACTTCCTATTTAATCTGATCTCGCTTTAGTAAGCATGGATAGATAACTTGGAAGTTTAGCCGTGGTGGGATAGGAGTCAGCACAAATGTTAAGTCGCAAACAAACCCCTGGTGTAGTTCCTAATCAGCAGTGCGACACCTATGAGTGGTTTTCGCAACGAGCTTGGGTAGAAATTGACTTAGGAGCGTTGTCGGACAATGTACAGCAATTGGTGGAGTTTTTATCGCCGCATACTGAGTTGATGGCAGTAGTAAAAGCTGATGCCTATGGACATGGAGCGGTGACAGTCGCCCAAACTGCAATCGAATCGGGAGCTAGTTGGCTGGGAGTAGCTACAGTTCCAGAAGCGATTCAATTGCGAGAAGGGGGGATTGAAGCGCCCATTTTGATTTTAGGAGCAACTCATACACCAGAGCAGATTCATGCGATCGCACATTGGAAACTTCAGCCCACACTCTGTAGCCCTAAACAAGCTTTAGTATTTTCCGACACTCTAGAATCGATGAATTATGGTTTTCCAGTCCCCGTACACATCAAATTAGACACGGGAATGTCTAGGCTGGGTACTAATTGGCAGCAAGCTGGTGAATTTGTGCAATTAGTGCAGCGCTTACCACATCTATCTATTGCCAGTATTTATTCTCATTTGGCAACCGCAGATGATCCTGATACTACGGCAATGGAAGAACAGCATAGACGATTTGAGGAAGCGATCGCTCAAATAAAAGCAATGGGAATTGAGCCACCCTGCTTACATTTGGCAAACTCAGCTGCTGCACTGACAAATCCGGCATTGCACTACGACATTGTGCGAGTAGGTTTAGCAGTTTACGGACTCTACCCAGCAACCCATTTACAAAATGCGATCGATCTCAAGCCGGTTTTGCAACTTAAAGCAAGAGTCACCCAAGTTAAAACAATTGCCGCAGGAACAGCTGTTAGTTACGGGCATAAATTTATTGCCCCGCGTGAACTTTGCCTCGCCGTCGTCGGAATTGGCTATGCTGACGGTGTGCCTCGTAATCTTTCCAACAAAATGCAAGTGTTAATTCGCGGTCAGCGAGTTTCGCAAATCGGGACAATTACAATGGATCAGTTGATGCTGGATGTGAGTGCTATACCCAATATCCAAGAAGGAGAAGTAGTCACCTTGCTAGGGGAACAGGGAAAAGAAAAAATTTCAGCAGACGATTGGGCAGAACAACTAAACACTATTTCTTGGGAAATTCTCTGTGGGTTTAAGCATCGTCTGCCTCGTGTTGCGATTATGTAATGGGGCATTGGACATTGAAAAGAGGCAGAGGGGAAAACTTTTCTCCCTTGCTCCCCATTCCCTATTCTCAAAAATAATTTCTTATGGTATGATAGTAAACTGATGCGGATGTGGCGGAATTGGCAGACGCGCTAGATTTAGGTTCTAGTTCCGAAAGGAGTGAAGGTTCAAGTCCTTTCATCCGCACTTTTTATAAATTGAATTCTCTTATCTAGGCTGGTAGTGATACTTGAGTTAAAAGTTCAGGTATAGTTACCAGCCTATTTAAATATTGCCTAAATAGGACTTACGCATAAGAGATCCTGCCAATATCTTGATAAATCTTCGCTTCGTTGCTATCCCGCCTTGGAATAAATTCCAAAGCTAATAGCTAAAGTCCTCTCAAGAGGACTAAATATAAGATTTTAAGCGATGTAAATAGCGATACTCAATAACAGTGAAAATTTTAGTCCACTTGAGTGGACTTGAGCTATTAGCCCAGAACTTCAGTTCTGGGCGGGATACCGATTAAAAATATCTTCAGCCAGCATCCGTTTCAAATATAAAAAACGTGGATTTAATAACCTACTACTTTCTTTCGTAGGTAGAGTGCGTTAGGAACGTAACGCACCGCACCATTCCGAGTAGTTTCGGTGCGTTACGCTGTCGCTACAAAAGATAAGTTTTGTATTCTGTTTTATCTACGTTTTTAAGTGTAAATATTAAAAAATAAATTTATTATTATCAATAAATCAGTATTATTACTGTGGTCAAGTTGAAGTTACTAGAAGGAAAGTGGCTTCATATAGCCTTTACTTGCTTAAAAACTAGATTTAACTTCAGTGTAAATACATAAATCCAAATATATCACTATCTACAAAATCAGTATTATTCCTGTGGTCAGATTGGGGTTACTCAATGGAAAGTGGCTTCATCTAGTCTTGACATTTTTATGTCTTATTCTCCAACAATGCCTGTAAATCTCAGTAACAGAAAGTAAATTAATCATAATTTACCGATTTACTGAGATTTGATCGTTTGAAAATAACGCTGTTTTCGTTGAGTTTCACCACAAAGTCTAGAAATAAGCTGATGTACTTAAAAATACAAAAAATTGATGCTTTTTACTCGATGTCAATTGTGGAATAACTCTATACGAATTTAGTTTACACGTATCGAATTTAGCTGAAGTAAAAGCAAAATGAGTACAACTCCTATAGGTAGCTACAAGTTGTTCCAGAAACTACATCCGCTATCTCTGTTGGCACAATTAACCAGTCGGCGTGCTACAGGGTGCTTAAATATATTTACTGGAATAGTTTCTTGGTCAATTTATCTAGAGGACGGCAAACTTACTTATGCCTCCTATTCAGATAAACTGTTTGAGCGGCTTGACAGTCACTTGCGACGCTTGAGCCAGCAAATTCCTGCTCTCAACAGCGCCACTCGTGTGCAGATGCGGCTGATGTTTGAGACAAAAAATGAACAGCAATCAATACCCAATGCAGATTACCAAGCTATTTGTTGGTTGGTGAATCAGGATTATATTACTTCTGTGCAAGCAGCAAGCCTGATAGACGAATTAGCAAAAGAAGTACTGGAATCATTTCTGTGTTTAAAAGAAGGTAGCTATGAATTTAGCCCAGAAAGCTCTTTAGATGAACTACCAAAGTTCTGTCGCCTAGATTTGCGGTTACTTGTTGAACACTGTCAAAAGCAGTTACGAAATCGGCAAAATATTCAGTCATCAATTCCGGCTGGTGGGGGTTCCCAAGTTTTGTCTAGAATACAACCGTCTCAAACTCAGCCACAACTGCAAATAAAACTTGGGCAGAAGTTACCGATTCCAATCAATTTTGATATTGCTGAAAATCATAAAACTACTCAGCCAATTGTTGGCAAAAAACTATATACAATTGCCTGCATTGATGACAGCCAAACAGTTTTGAATTCCATCAAACACTTTTTGGATGAAAACACATTTTCAGTTGTGATGGTTAACGATCCTGTGAAGGCTTTAATGCAAATTCTTCGGAGCAAACCCGATCTGATTTTGCTAGATGTTGAAATGCCAAGTTTAGATGGCTATGAGCTATGTTCTTTATTACGAAAACATTCAGCTTTTAAACATACACCTATTATTATGGTGACTGGGAGAACGGGATTTATAGACAGGGCAAAGGCGAAGATGGTTAGGTCATCAGGCTATTTGACTAAGCCTTTTACACAATCAGAATTGCTAAAAATGGTTTTTAAACATCTTGGTTAATTTATGAGTTACGAATTAGGAAGCTATTAACAAGCTATGCTAATTAAATTCTTAATTCTGACTCCTGACTCCTGAATGCTATCTAATAAAAAATGCTAATATGTTTAATTTATTTTTTTAGGAGATTTATATAGTGAGTCTGACTTTACTTGGCACAATTCTGATTGTAGAAGATTCTCCCAGTGAATTGGAATTGATGAGCCATTATCTGAAAGAAAGTGGTTACAACGTAATTAAAGCAAGTGGTGCAAAAGAAGGTTTAGAAAAAGCTGTGTTAGAAAAACCAGATGCGATCGTTACTGATGTAGTAATGCCAGAAATGAGCGGATTTGAATTGTGTCGTTATCTCAGAAGAAATCCGATTACTGCAAAAGTGCCAATTGTAGTTTGTAGTTCCAAAAATCAAGAAATTGACCGTTTATGGGCGATGAGACAAGGTGCAGATGCCTACATAACTAAGCCTTACACCCGCGAACATCTGCTACGTACTATTAAATCAGTGGTAATTTGAACCAATGACTAGTATAAACATTACACTTCCTTCAAAAGAAACCCAAAATAATTTAGCAGACGGTTATCTGAAGTTTCAGCTAAATCAACAGACTGCTGCTGTTTTATCAATGAAACATACGCAAGAAGCAATTCTTGTACCGATTGAATCTGTAACCTCAATGCCTAATATGCCCTCCTGTATATTAGGATTAATGAATTGGCGGAGTCGAATAATTTGGGTTGTTGATTTGCCAAGAATGCTCAATTTAGAATCCTTAGATTATCGACTGCGACAATACAGTGCGATCGTTATCCAAGTGGAATCATTGGTGTTAGGTTTAGTTGTGCAAGAAATAAAAGGTACGATTAAGTTTATCTCTGATGATATTCATTCTCCTATAGGACAAGTGGCATCTAGTTTAGTTCCTTATTTATCTGGGTGCGTTGTGCAACAAGAAGAAATCTTACTAGTATTAGATGCTCAGGCAATTGTGCAGTCTTCTATTCTCCGCAGTGATTAGGGTGTATTACTAAAAAAGATTTTTAGTGTTCTTATTCACATAGTTAGGAGAATTACTTTTATGTTTAATAAAACCAATGCGAATCAAGGTAGTGGCGCTCAAAATAGAGCATCACTGATTTCATCCCAAAAAATAAGTGGTAGTGGCATAAAGCTACCAGCTAAAACTACTAGTGAAACGGCTAATAATTCTTTGCAAAATCAGGCTATTACCTCTTTTACAAAACTCGGATTGGCTAAAAAAGCGACTATTTTAGCGATCGCAATCGGTATAATACCAGTATTGGGCATCGGCGCGATCGCTTTTAGCTTTGCCAACAAATCGATTACTAAGCAAATTACCCAATCTCAACAAGCTGAAGCGATTGGTTTAAGTGATAAAGTTAACCGTTTCATGTTGGGGCGATACGGCGATATTCAGATAATATCAAGTTTGCTTTTTTTGACAAGTCCACAAGCCAGTCTAAGTATTACTACTGAAGATAAACAAGCAGTCCTAGATCGAGTTGTCGAAGCCTACAAAGTTTACGACAGCGTTGCTGTTTTTAATCGCCAAGGTAACTTGATTGTCCAATCCACAGGCGAACCCCTGGAGAACCAAAAAGACCGCACTTACTTTCAAGAGGCTTTACAAAAAGATACTCCTGTCATCAGTAAACCTGAAGCAGCAAAGAATACTGGTGTAGTAAGTATTTATATAGCTGCACCTGTGAAAGAGACAAGGACAGGCCAAACCATTGGTGTGGTAAGGGCGCGGATGCCCGTAAAATCTTTAGAGGAAGTCATCAAAAACTACGTAGCAAATGGACAACAATACCATTTGCTCGATGCTTCAGGAAAAGTTTTCTTGAGTCCACAAAAGGAATTATTAGGAAAAGAGGCAAAAGGAGAGTATTCTAGTTTACCTAAACTGGTAGCAGCCAATAAGGTAGATAGTTTTATAGAAGTTCCTAAAACTTACAAAAAAGAAGAACTAGTCAGCTACGTACCAGCCAGTAAGTTAGATGGCTTATCAGATTTAAACTGGCAAGTACTTTTATCCACAGACACAGCAATTGTATTTGAGCCACAAAGACAATTGTTGTGGATTATAACTATTGGCACAGCAGTTACAGCATTAATTGTAGGTGCGATCGCATCTCGGTTAGCTAAACTTACTACACAACCAATTTTAAATGCGACTACGGCCTTAGCAAAGCTTGGTCAAGGTAAATTTAATACCCGTCTGGAAATCGAAAGAGAAGACGAATTAGGGCTATTGAGTGCAAATATCAACCAGATGGCCGAACAATTGCAGGTCTTAGTTAAGGAACAAGAACTAGACGTTGAAGGGGCAAAATTACTAACAAATATTACCCTACGAATTCGGAGAAGCCTCAAAACTGAAGATATTTATCACGTAGCAGTAAAAGAAGTTCAGCGATCGCTAAAAACAGACAGGGTAATCATTTATAGTCTAAATCAAAATACTGGCAATGGCGTTGTCGTTGCTGAATCGGTAACTGATAATTGGCCGGAAATGCTCGGAGTGAAAATTGACGATCCTTATTTTCGGGAACGTTATGTAGAAACCAATCAGTATGGACAGGTGCAAGCAATTACAAACATTCATCAAGACCAAAGCTTGAAAAATGCCACCGGTTACATGCAACTTTTAGAAAAATTTGCTGTCAAAGGTAATTTGATCGTACCAATTCTTGCCCAAGGACAGCTTTTATCCTTATTAATTGCTCATCAGTGCGAAACTCCTCGTGTTTGGAAACAGCCGGAAATTGACTTGTTTCAACAGATAGCAACTCAAATCGGCTATGCCTTAGAACAAGCCAAGTTATTAGAAGAGATCCAATCTAGGAATGTTACAGTAATCGGTTCTGACGAAGAACGGCATCAAAAAGAAACACTGCAACAGCAACTTTTAGAACTACTCAACAACGTAGAAGGTGCAGCCAGAGGCGACTTGACAGTACGTGCAGACGTAACGGCTGGGGAAATAGGCACTGTTGCCGACTTTTTCAACTCCATTGTAGAAAGCCTCCGGGATATTGTTACCCAAGTTCAACAAGCTGCCACCCACGTTAATAGTGCCATTGGCTCTAACGAAGGAGCCATTCGCCACTTAGCAGAGGAAGCACTCACCCAAGCTGCCGAAATCAACCGCACCCTCGATGCTGTTGACCAAATGACCCAATCCATGCAAGCGGTAGCCGAAAGCGCCGAAAAAGCTGCTTTCGTTGCCAATCATGCGGCTCACACCGCTACTAAGAGTGGACATGCGATGGATTTAACAGTACAAAACATCCTGTCTTTGCGGAAAACTGTGGGTGAAACTGCTAAGAAAGTGAAACGTTTGGGAGAATCTTCGCAACAAATTTCTCGCGTGGTTTCCTTAATTAACCAAATCGCTATTCAAACTAATTTGCTTGCCATTAACGCAGGTATTGAAGCAGCGCGTGCGGGTGAAGAAGGTCAAGGTTTTGCCGTAGTGGCTGAAGAAGTTGGCGAACTAGCAGTTAGAAGTGCCGCAGCAACCCAAGAAATTGAACAAATTGTTGAAAATATTCAACGAGAAACCAGTGAAGTGGTACAAGCGATGGAAATAGGCACTAATCAAGTGGTAGAAGGAACTCGAATTGTGGAGGAGGCGAAACAAAGTCTGAGTGAAATTTTGGATGTATCGCGTGAAATTGACTCCTTAGTGCAGTCGATTTCCACTGCAACTGCATCTCAGGTTGAAACATCGCAAAGTGTTAGCCAATTGATGAAAGATATCGCTGCTGTATCACAACGCACCAGCGATTCTTCTCGTCAAGTCTCCGAATCTCTGCAACAAACTGTGGAGATTTCCCATCAGTTGCAAGAGACTGTCGAGGCTTTTAAAGTTAGTTAATTGTCATTTGTTATTTTTCATTTGTCATTTGTCATTTGCTAGTGACCAATGACTTTTATTCTTTGTCCGTTGTCCAAAGTCCAAAGTCCAATTACTAATGACCAATGACTAATGACTAATGACCAATGACTAATGATCAATGACCAATGACTAAGGACAAAAACCATGTTACAAGACAAAGAATTAGAAATCCAGATGCAGTTTCTGGAAGAAGCAACTGATTACTTAAATACCTTAGAAGGGGTATTACTAGAAATCGATACTAGTAACCGCATCGATTTAGATAAAATCAATGCTGCACTCCGGGCTGCTCATTCTATCAAAGGTGGCGCGGGGATGATGGGATTTAAATCGTTAAGTCATTTAGCTCATCGTTTGGAGGATTCCTTTAAAGTTTTAAAAACTAAAAAAAATTCTCTCGAAATTGATACTCAGTTGCAAAGTTTATTGCTATCTGGAGTTGACTGGTTGCGTCAGATTGTAGAATTGCTTGCAGAAGGAAACGTTGTCGAAGATCAGTGGTTGGCAACCTTTTGTTACCCAATTTTTGATGAGTTGCACGATCGCTTGGGTGACCCCACCCCTGAGGATGCTTCAACCATGCTATCCCCAGAAGATGGCCAAGATGTTATCCCTTTGCTGTTTGGCACAGAAGTACAAGAGTGTTTACAGCGTCTAGAATTTATATTGGCAGATAGCGAACAGCCCGGATTGCATGAAGAAGTTGTGATCATGGCGGCTGAATTGGGCGGTTTGGGTGAAATGCTCCAGTTGGCTGATTTTACCAAGCTTTGTGAGTCAGTAACGCAGCAATTAGAAACTGTTAGTAGTTCGCGCATTCCTGAAATTGCTCGGTTAGCATTGCTTGCATGGCGGCGATCGCAAGCTTTGGTGCTGACAAATCAATTAGATAATTTGCCTACAGAACTTGACTTCAATAGTAGTTATACGCAATCCCAGCCACTATTACCAGCAGAAATAATACCACATATTGCCACAGACACAGAAGTAGTGTCAACATCTGTTTGGCAACCAGAAAACATTAGAGAAAATTGGACTAATGATGAAGCGTTGGCGCAGCCTGGCGCAGGTATCGCTGCTAATTTTACATTTGTAGATGTAGAATTTGCCAATGATGTTAATGCTGTCAATGTCACTGAACATAATACAATATTTTCTCGAGAAAATAATTCTCCAGATGCTAAATTTGGCGAAGGTAAAGGGGAGCAAAATGGGGTTGCTAAAGAGCGAGAAACTCATGAAAATAGTGTCCGAGTCCCCAGCAAACAACTAGAGCAAATTAATGATTTATTTGGCGAGTTGATTGTTCAGCGAAATGGTTTAAACTCGCAATTAGAAAGATTACGCAAACTTGTTCGGAACTTAAACCAGCGAGTCCAAGTTCTCGACCGCGAAAACCAGGAATTACGTATAGTCTATGACAAAATTTCTACTCAAGCTGTGGTGCAAGTTGAAAATAGCCAACAAACACAAGGTATAGAGAGAGAATTTGATACTTTAGAAATGGATCGCTATAACGATTTAAACCTGCGATCGCAGGAAGTTATGGAAACCATTGTTCAAGTACAGGAAGTTACAACTGATGTGCAACTCAGTGTAGATGATACAGACCAAATTGCTCGGAAACTAAACAAAACATCCAAACAGTTACAAACAAAGCTAAATCACATCCGAATGCGGCCTTTGTCCGATTTAATTGAGCGTTTTCCTAGAGCCTTGCGCGATTTAAATGTAGAATATGGGAAAAATGTCCAGTTAAAAATTCAAGGTGGCAATACTTTAATTGAACGGAGCATTTTAGAAGCATTAAACGAACCTTTGATGCATCTGGTAAGAAACGCTTTCGATCATGGTATTGAAGACTCTACCACCCGCCGCCTTCTGGATAAACCAGAACAAGGATTGATTGAAATTACAGCTACTCACCGCAGCAATCGCACCCTGATTACTATCCGAGACGATGGTTGGGGCATTTCTCTGGAGAAAATTCGCATCCGCGCCTTAGCTATGGGATTGGATGCTTCTCTACTCGCTAATGCTAGTGATGAAGAACTATTATCACTAATTTTTGAACCAGGTTTTACCACCTCCGAACAAGTGACAGCATTATCTGGTCGCGGTGTCGGTATGGATGTGGTTCGTAACAACCTTAAACTGATTCGAGGAGATGTGAAAGTTGATACGGAACCAGGAGTTGGTACTACCTTCACCTTATCAGTACCATTTACCCTTTCCGTGGCGCGAGTTCTGCTGGTAGAAATCAACAAAATGCTATTGGCATTTCCTACAGATGTCATTTCAGAAATATCCTTACTCCAAGACGAGCAAGTTTTCCAAATGGCAGGTAGCGAAGTTCTAAATTGGCAAGGAAACATGCTACCACTGATTCGCCTGACTCAATATTTAGAGTTTAATTGCCTGCGCTACGAGCGCTCAGAATTAGAAGCTCCGGCAGCAATTAATGCTAATAGCGTCTTAGTCGTTAAAGGTAATAATCAGCCAGTAGCAATTCAAATAGACCGTTGCTGGGGTGAACAGGAAGTTGCTATTCGCCAAGTGGAGGGAAATATAGCTTTACCTGAAGGCTTTAGCAACTGCACAATTCTCGGTGATGGTCGAGTAGTGCCACTAGTTAATATTAATGAGTTGCTGTATTGGATTGCTACAAATCGCCAGACTCATAAAGGTACTCAATTACCATCAGCAAGGTTAAAAACACCGTTCCTGATATTTGATGAAGACAAAATATCAGCAGCTTCTGTTAAACAGAAAGGCACAATTTTGATTGTAGATGATTCGATTAATGTTCGCCGCTTTTTAGCGCTGACCCTGGAAAAAGGAGGGTATCAAGTAGAGCAAGCTAAAGACGGTCAAGATGCCTTAGAAAAACTTTATAGTGGATTGAAAGTTGAGGCAGTAATTTGTGATATCGAAATGCCTCGCCTTGATGGTTATGGTTTTTTAGGTAAGATAAATTCAGATGTTGATACAAAAAATATTCCAGTTGCGATGCTGACTTCTCGTAGTAGCAATAAACATCGGCAATTGGCGATGCAATTAGGGGCGCGGGCTTACTTTTCTAAACCTTATAACGAGCAAGAATTACTCCAAACTCTGGAGGAAATAATTCGTAATGTAGCAGAAAAGGGCGCGTCTAATTGAACATGAATTCGACGGTTAGACGTGAGTGTATTTGCTTGGGAACGGATTCCTTTTGATGCAAATGGGGAAATTGAAAATACCTTTGGTATTTATCCTGATTGGACAATTGAAATTCTTTCACCAGAACAGAATACAACCAAGGTAATTATAAATATTCTTCACTGTCTAAAACATGGCACTCGATTAGGATAGTTAATCGATCCAGATCAACGCTTAGTATTAGTATTTTTGCCAGGACAGCAACCTATAGAGATAACTGGGGATGAAGTATTACCTGTACCTGAATTTTTGCAACTTAATTTAACAGTTACACAGGTTTTTGCATGGCTGAAACAAACGAAAATTAGTACATAAAGATGATTAATATTAAGTTAGAAAATGTAAGATCGTGTTTGCTAAATTAGCCATAATAAAGAACCCCACCCCCAACCCCTCCCCGCAAGCGAGGAGGGGAGACAAAGCAGAGTTTTGGAGGGGTGGGCTTCTCCGGGTTTAATAAGTAATCAACCCGACATAAGATAAGACTAATATCTCAGAATTTTTTAATTTTGACAAATTAATCCAAGGAGTTTTAGATGACAAAAAACAATAGAAAAAAGACTGTCTCTCAAGCTATTTCCACAGCTGTTGCTTTGGGTTGGGTAATAATGCAAGTGGAATCAGCACAAGCTGCTACCTTAACGGTTAACAATCTTAATGATAGTGGCGTTGGCTCGTTGCGAGACACTATTAACATGGCAACTAGCAATGACGTGGTATTCTTATTGGGAAGTCATCCCAGTACAATTAACCTGACAAGTGGCGCACTTGCCATACCTGCGACGGGCTACGCCTACGCTAAAAATCTAACTATTAATGGCCCAGGTGCTAACTTACTTACCATCAGCAGCAATAATCACTTCCCGGTGTTTGACATTAGCGCCGCCAATGTTACATTTTCTGGGCTAGCGATCGCTGGTAATTTCAATGCTGACAATTCTAGTAACCTAGCCTTTATCAATAGCACTGTTAGCGGCGACAATTTTAAGATAGATAGTAACTTAAGACTTATCAATAGCACTATCAGCAGCAACAATATTGAGATTAATGCTAATGATGTAACGCTCACTGATAATAGTCAACTAGTTAGCAGCGACAATATTAAGATTAATGCTAATGATGTGACGCTCACTGATCATAGTCAACTCGTTAGCAGCAACAATACTGAGATTAATGCTAGTAAACTGATTATCCAAGATCATAGTAACATCGGGACTCACAACGGCATCACCAACAACGGTACTTTAAGTATCTCTACTGCTAATCTTGGCTTAAATAATGACGGGCAAATTAATGCTGGTGATAACAATAATTCAGGAGCAGGAGGCAGTATAACTGTTACAGCTAGTGACGCTATAACTATTACAGGGAGTGATGTTTTACCGACAAGAGTACCCGAACTAAGCGCGATCGCTGGTGGTAGCAATCATTCAGGAGCAGGAGGCGAAATAAGTATTACAGCCACTACTCTTATATTGAACCCCGGTAGTTTTATATCGAAACCAGTACCCGAACCAGGTGCGATCGCTGGTGGTAACATTAATTCAATAAGAGGAGGTAACATAACTCTTACAATCCCTGACCTTCTTATATTGAAACCAGTCCGCAAACCAAGCGCGATCGCTGATGATAGCAATAATTCAGGACTAGGAGGTAACATAACTATCTCAGCCCCTAATGGTTTTATTATATCGAAACCAGTACCCGAACCTAGCGCGATCGCTGGTAGTATCCTTGCTTGTAGTCTGGCTTGGCTGGCGAAGAGAAATTTTGCAGCATTTCACAAGGCGAAGGCATAAATCAGCAAATACTTTAAAACTGTGGAGGCTGACACAAGCCAACCTCCACAAAATTTAGTCTGATGATTGGTGTAAATCCTGAATCAATTTTCTAGAAATAAAATATTTCTGGAACCTTTATCAAGCCTCAACTTTTACACCTTTCCAAAAAGCCACATAACCCTCAATATTTTTAGCCTTCTCCTTGGCGGTGGGATAGTACCAAGCAGCATCTTTATTAATTTGTCCATCAACGTCGATACTGTAGTAGCTAGCGACACCTTTCCAAGGACAAGTACTGTGGGTATTACTGTCTGTGAAGTATTGCTTGTTAATGGTGTCAGCAGGGAAATAATGGTTGTTTTCCACAACTACGGTATTATCGCTTTCAGCTAAAACTGCGCCATTCCAAATTGCTTTCGGCATAAGTGTGTTTGCAAATAAACTATACACTTAACATTTTGACACTATCAGCTTACCTTAAGCTGATAAGAGTGAAATAGGCGATCGCCTGACCCTCTGCGAGCATCCCAATTTTGGCTTAAATCTTTTCCCTCACCCCCAACCCCTCTCCCATTTTTGGGAGAGGGGAGACATAATTCTAGTTCTCCCTCTCCCAAATGATGGGATTCGGGGTTAGGGGATGAGGGCTATCAAGGTTTTTGTTTTTGCACCTGAGGGGATGCTCCCGACCCTCTCAACAGAAAAAACAGCGTAGCCATCGCCTCACTTAACTATCGGGTAAAATTTTGCATTTGAGCCACAGATAAGGCAATACGGTTCGGATAAGACAATTTGTCTATCGATAACGCTTGTAGAGACGAAGAAAAGCAACGTCTCTACACACCAACAATTTGATTGGGCGAAATCACTGCGTCGGCAATTTTGGGTGTGTAGTTGAGTACTTTGCTACGACTCCAGAAATTTCCGGGTTGTAAAGTCTCAAATAATTCCAGTAGTTGCCAAATACTTGCCGCACATAATTTTTGGTTTCATCAAAGGGAATTTGTTCAACAAACTCATCTGGATCTTTTGTAGTTAGAGTTTGCAGCCATTTGGAGACATTACCGGGGCCAGCATTGTAACTGGCGATCGCTAACAGCGAGTTATTGTTATATTGATCGTGGGTATGACCCAAATACCATGTACCCAGCATGATGTTATCGTTGGGATTTTCTAGGTTTATGGTTTTGAAATCCACCTTGATTTGTGGAGCGATCCATTTAGCTGTACTCGGCAACACCTGCATTAAACCAGTAGCATCAGCGACGGATTTGATTTTTGGTTCAAACCGTGACTCTTGACGCATCAGAGCAGTTACTAGCAGAGGATTAAGTTTACGCTCAATAGACCATTTTTGAATTTCTCGCAGATAGGGAAATGGATAACGCGCTTGCCAATAGCTAATCTGTTTACTCAGAGCCTGATATTGGGCAACTTCTGCTGGTATTTCCCGGTCTTCCAATTTAGAAATTTTATCAATTCCGATGAGATTTTCTCCCTTTGCCTGCCGCACCAACCCTTCAGTAAATTGCTCTGCTACAGTTGGCTGAATTTTATTTTGAAATTCTGTCTGCCATTGTAACCAGGCATCGCGGTCAAGACCTAGCAGATACAATTCTTTGAAAGTCTCAGAACCAGCAGGCGGTACTGGACGCTCTTGTGTGATTACTTCCGGGTTCATCACGCGCACGTTGTCAAAGTTGCCAACATTCAACCCCAGCATCGTTGCGGCTCGCCATGCATAGTATGAGTATGGAAACTGGCTAATCACATACTTATAAGCAGTTTGAGATTCTTGCTGTTTGCCTAGTGAAGCTGCCCATTTCCCTACCCAAAAACCTGCTCTTGGAGCCAAAATACTGTTAGGGTTGTTGTTGACAATTGGTTCTGCCCATTGCCAAGCACCGACATAATCTTTGGCATTGGCTTTACCTTGGGCAATTTTCCAACGATACTCTGCCGCTTCGTCAGAATTGCCGTATTTGGCTATGAGTAATTGCCAAGTCTGGCTAACTGACTTTTGATCGTTGAGAGATTGCAGAGTTTTAGCTTTTTGTACAAGTGCAGTACCAGCTTGTTTGGGAAATTTACTAATTACCTGCTCAAGATAAGCTAAGCCGTCTTTAGGTGTTTTTGCGGTTTCTGCTAACCGTAGTAGTGCAGTTCCAGTTTCTTCGGTATTAGGAAATTGCTGTACTAGTTGTTTATAAATGGCGTAGGCGTAGCCCGCCGCAGGCATCGCCTTTTCTTTATCTTTGCCCCCTATCTGTAACCCCCGTGCGGTACGGTAGAGGTTACGCGATGTTTTGGGTGCATTGACATAAGCATTCGCGGCTTTGAGAAATTGACTATTTTCCCAATAGCTTGTACCAATGAGTTCCCAGTCTTCGGGTTTTAGGCTAGGCTGTTTTACTAGCTGATCCAAAACGCCGACTATGCCAGGTTGGTCATAGGCATATTTAGCCAAAATCAATTGTAATTGTGGCTGATTGGGATTTTCTTGCAAGCGTTTACGAATAATTTCCCAAGTTAGAGGGTTGGAAGGAAATTGAGCGATCGCTATTTCTTGTTGCTTCGGTTGGGCAATCAAATATAGTGCTTTGACTGTGGCCGCTTCTTTGGGATACAGTTTCAGCACACTTTGCCTCAGATCCGAGGCTTTGCCGTCTTTCCCCAGCATATCCTGTGCCTGCGCCTGTTTCAGTAAAATATAGGGCGCGAGGAGCCGATAGTCTTTATCTAGCCCGTCTAGTAAAACCAGCGCTTTTTGCGCTTGGGTTCTTTCAATGTAATCACTCGCCAAAAGATAACGAGCGCGATTTCGGTCTGGCGAAGGCGACTGTCCGGCAATTTCTGCTAGTTTTGCCGCCCGTTCTGGCAGAGATTGTGATACCAGTGGAAAGACGGCTGATTGAGCAATGCTACCCTCTGATGTTTGCTCTGTTTGATTCTGACTCAGTTTGAGCCATTTACCCAGTGACTTGCCAATCTGAGGTGCTGATACCATTGCCCCAGCTAAAAAGGCAAACAGTGCCGCACCCACAATTATCGAAATTTGCTTTTTCTGTAGTTTCTTCAGCATGAATACCCGCTGAAAAGTTCCGATGAATTTCTTGAAACTTTAACACTCTTAACCATCAGTGTTACCAATTTTTTATTTTAGATTTTTAATTTTATGTAGAAAAATACTAATTTTCAATCCTACTATTGGCAGTAATGAGTAATTAACACATATTAAATATTATTGCATCTATCTTTAGTATTATCTTTTAGCAGCGATCGCTCGATGTAGGATGCGTTAGCAATCGCGTAACGCATCACCCAAAAGTATGGCGAGCGATCGCACTGTAAAAGGTTAGACTAATTTGCAAGCAATGCGATCGCTGAATTAGAGATAATATTTCTATGATTCAGTAATTCTCTATCATCTATGACTCAAGCCATACCCAAGCTAGTAACCTTCGAGGAATTTGTCGATTGGCTACCCGACAATCGACGAGTCCGCTACGAACTACATAAAGGAGAAATTGTTGAGATGGCACAACCAGTAGGGGAACATGAGGAAGTAAAAGGTTTTTTAGCAAGAAAAGTAACAGTTGAATTTGACCGATTAGACCTCCCCTACTTCATGCCCAACCAAGTTATAATTAGACCTCCTGAAAAAGATTCTGGTTATCTCCCAGATGTGTTGGTGCTAAACCGTGCAAATCTGGAAAACGAACCATTATGGAAAAAACAATCTATCGTTAGTTTGGGTGCATCAATACCTTTGGCAATTGAGGTTGTATCAACCAACTGGCGGGACGATTACTACTTAAAATATGCTGAGTATGAAGAGATTGGTATCCCGGAATACTGGATTGTCGATTATGCTGCTTTGGGTGGACGTAATTTTATCGGCAATCCCAAAGAAGCGACAATCACCGTTTGTAACTTGGTTGATGGCGAATATCAGATAAGTAAGTTTCGAGATAGCGATCGCATTATTTCCCAAACTTTTCCCGAATTGAATCTCACCCCAAACCAGATTTTTCAAGCTGCTGTGGTATAGCCTTTAAACCTGATAGTTTTGCTAATTCTGGAGTCCGCCCTTTCAAACCGATCATCAACTTCAGCATAAACACTTTTAATACAGGGACTCGCTGCAAAAACCATAAACCCAGGCGACGCACCACTACCACAGGTAAGAAGTTATTAGAAAACATCCGATCTAACAAATCGGTAAAACCTAAAATCGTCAGGTTCTCTAGCTTGCGCCAGCGTTCATAACCTTTAAGAATCTGAATATCGCCAATATCTTTACCCGCTTGGTGCGCTGTTTGGATTACTTGCGCCAAAGCTGCTGCATCTCGAATTCCCAGATTTAAACCTTGTCCGCCCACAGGATGGCAATTGTGCGCCGCATCACCAATTAATGCCAGTCGGGGGAGAACATAGCGATCGCTTTGCATGAGTTGTACCTGGAATACAAAGCGATCGCCTAGTAATTCCAATTTGCCCATCTGATCGCCGTAACGACGGGTAAGTTCTGTTAAAAATTGCTCATCATCCAAGGCACACAAAGCTTTTGCTTCTTCATGGGGGGCTGTCCAGACAATGCGGCAGCGGTTCCCCGGTAAAGGTAAAATCGCAAAGGGGCCGCTAGACCAAAATCTTTCGTAAGCGGTGTTATTGTGCGGTTTTTCTGGTTTGACAAATGCTACGATGCAAGACTGCCAATATTTCCAGCCAGAGGTTTTGATACCAGCAGCTTGACGAATTGGCGATCGCGCCCCATCTGCTGCTATCACTAATTTGCTGCGAACTGAGTATAACTGATCGGCAACTTTAATATCTATCGCTACTATATCTTTCTGGTATTGTGTATTTACTACTTCAGCCGGACACAGATAAGTCACATTTGCACAATCTTGGACAAACTTTTGCAAAGGCTGCAATAGCGCTTGGTGTTCCGCCACATAACCCAATGCTGTATTTTTATCATCTGTGGTAAATTCCACCACATTGGGATAATCGGCATCAGAAAGACGAATTCGGCAATATTTGGCTATTTGAGGCAACATTTTGTCCCAAACTCCAATTCCTTGGTAAATTAGCGACGAAAGCTGATGAACTGCATAGGCTTGCCCTTTAGCTACAGCTGCTGATGCCACTTTCGCTTCAATCAGCAAGACACTCAAGCCAGAATCTTTTAAAGCAGAGGCTAGAGTTAACCCAATAATCCCACCGCCGACAATTACCAAATCATATTCATATCCCCGCAAGTCTGGCGGCGTTGGTTGAGGGGAAATTTGCTCAAGCTGCGTTAAGGTCATTGTTAAGTTAGGTTACAGCGTCTTAATCTTATTTTGACGCGATCGCGCCCTCATGAGCAAGTTAATAAAAAACCCTGCTGATTGGTAGGGATTCCAGCAGGGTAAAATAATACAATTATACTTTCAAAGAAACCAACACTAAACTTTATTACAAAGCGACTAGAAACTTTTACAACTAATAATAACTATTTATTAGTGTTTAGGAGCTACATTTTTAACATGATGTCTGTGATGTCTGTGATGAACTTTAGCACCTTTTACCCTAGCAGTATGTACAGCTGCTTGAGCTTGAGATGCAAAAACGGTTATAGGTGCTGCAAAGACTAGAGCCAAAAGTAAAGCTTTAGCGAACTTATTCACTTGAAAATCCTCATCAGGTAATC
This sequence comes from Nostoc sp., assembly GCF_036917635.1. Taxonomy (GTDB): domain Bacteria; phylum Cyanobacteriota; class Cyanobacteriia; order Cyanobacteriales; family Nostocaceae; genus Nostoc. The sequence continues at coordinate 131,368 of NZ_JBALCW010000008.1, read as the reverse complement.
AACAATTCAACTATCCAATAGGCGTATGTCATAAGTTTGTAATTGATATGAATCTTTCATGTCTATTTTTACATCCGTAAAATATAAGACTTACGTGGAATATTTGCTGCATTTCCAATTACAATGTAAAATTTTGGACATTATCCAAAGAAGTGTTATTTGGCTATGATGTCTGTGTGAATTTTAATTAAGAAATGCTCAGAGCCATCAATTCTTCTGCTATATCAAAGTTAGCTGTGACATTTTGCACGTCATCCAAGCCTTCTAGAGTATCAATTAACTTGAAAAGCGATCGCGCCTGATCTGGATCGGTAACTTCTACACTATTAGTGGGAATCCAGCGGAATTCGGCATCAGTTACCTTAAAGCCTCGATCCTTGAGTGTCTGGCTAAGGGTTTCTAAATTGCCAATGTCAGTAAATACCTCAGCCATCTCATCTTCAGTCATCTCATAAGACTGGGCACCGCCTTCGAGAGATGCTTCTAAAACCTGTTCTTCGTCAACCACACCCTGCACTACACAAACGCCTTTTTGATCAAACATCCAGCTAACGCAACCTGTTTCGCCAAGATTGCCACCATTTTTACTAAAAGCTACACGCAAGTCAGCAGCAGTACGATTGCGATTATCTGTGAGGGCTTCGATTAAAATCGCTACACCACAAGGGCCATAACCTTCATAGCGAATCGCTTCAAAAGTAGCATTATCCCCGCCCAAAGTACCTGCACCTTTAGCGATCGCTCGTTCAATATTATCATTGGGAATACTCGCTGCCTTTGCCTTGTCAATTGCCGTGCGAAGTTGAAAATTCAGCGCCGGATCTGCTACGCCACTTCTAGCTGCAACGATAATCGCCCTAGATAACTGAGTGAAGGTTTTTCCCCTTTTTGCATCTACTACCGCTTTTTGGCGCTTAATATTTGCCCATTTACTATGTCCTGCCATAATCTGAAATTATCAAAACTCTATTTAAGATTAAGATATAAACGCTTGCAATAACCACAACTTTAAGTAAAACGGCGTAAATAGTTAAAGGTTTGTAGTAAGGACTGAAGTCCTTACTACGAAATCAGATTACAATAATTTTACATTACTAAACATATTGCGATTTATTCGCACCGACAAGCTAAATCTGGGCGATCGCGTCCGATATCAATACTACTCGGATAAGACTAAAAACCTTGTGTAGAGACGCGAAATTTCGCGTCTCTACAGGTCTAAAACACTATCGAAAAATCCAAAAACCGAGCAGTATTGCGTCCGATATTTCCTGGTTACAATCGCATTTATAACAGTGTTGTCTACGCTGTACACACAAGCGATCCGATTACCCAAAATCCTTGAAAAACCTCACCCTGTCCTGGCGGACATCCCTCTCCAATGCTTTGGAGAGGGACAGGTGAAAGCGTAGCATAACCAGGGTGAGGTTTTTTGTTTAAATCACAAAAGGTTCAAGTTCGCGGTTACACCACTCATCTTCAACCCGTTCAGTAATCAGAGGTCTGATGATAAACTTAGGTGGGCTACCATCCAAAACATCAATCCGCACACATGAGTAAGGCAGGCGGTTCTGGAAATTGTAATCATGACGGCCCACAAAAAGCGTTGAATCGGCAACTTTGCGAGTCGGTTTACCTGCAATTTCGGTAAAAGTCTCCATCAATTCAGTCCCCTCTTGGCGTTGATAGCGGGGACGATGACCACTACCACCAGAGATAATGCAGTTAATGCCAGAGTCAGCAAATCCGGTATCAGTTGTGCAAAGATGCTCTAAACAGTGAGCGTGACCATTTAAAATCAAATCGACTATGGGACGTTCTTTAATTAAAGAACCAAGAGTTTCTGCGACTTGTTCAAATACCCAGCGCAAGCGGTGGCGAACCGCCAGGGTTTGGGCTTGATTCCATTTAGTAGCTTCGGTGACATAGGGTGGATGGTGGAAAAAAATTACACGTCCGCGCACTTCGGAGTTGTTCCAAGATTCGATTAGCCTGCTACGCAACCATTCAAGTTGTTCAAAGTCGATCGCAGGCATTTTATCAGATGCCAATTGTTTTTCAATGTCGATTTTAATCTCGTTTATTTGATCTAATTTGGCGCTAAGTTCATCAAGTTGTTCAGCTTCAGTGGGTTTATCGGGGTTAAGACTATCGCATATTCCCAATATCTGCAATTCTTCTCGATCAATTTCCTGACGACGCTTTTGCAATTCCCGGCGGTAAATTTCCCCTTCTTTAGTTACAGGTAAGGGTGATGGTGTATTAAAGGTGTTGGAATCTAAAGCGAAAAAATCAATCCCGCCGTAACGAAAGGTGTAATAGCGATTGGGTAAGCGGGTAAACTGTCCAGGTTCGTAACGCAAACAGCGCCCTGTATCGGTTTTAGCAGTATAGTGTCGATCTAAATGACGTTCTAATTCTGGGGAAGACATCGCCCCTGTATAGTCCATAAATGCTCGTGCATAAGCATTACCTTGATACGATCCATGCCAACCAATTTCGATATCTTTGTAGCGCAACAGGCGACGTAATGAAGATGTTGTTCCAGTTAATAAACGATACATCAACGGAACATCGTAGTAATCATGATTACCTGGTACTGGCAAGAATGGCAGATTAAACACCATGCGATCGTAAGGAATGTCTTTTGGGTTATCGCCACCGACAATAAATTCCCGGTAAGGCTGAATAAAGTTTGTTGAATAATACTCTTGGGAACCCACCACATAGATGACATCGCCTGTGTGCAACACAAAACTGCAATCATCGCGGTGAGTCAGCATTAGTTCGGCGACTTTTCGTTGGGGATGTTGTCGAGAATGAGATTTGGTGCCGGAATCACCGATTACCATAAAGGAAAATTCTGGACTATCCTGCTTGCGATCGTCAATAAGTATGCTGGTTTGGTCAATTCCCCGTTGTACAAAACTTGGATGCATCCACCGTACCCGTTCCTTCATCTTTTGAATTTTTACAGGAATCGGTGGATCGGAAATCAATTTCATGGCTGATAACTCTTGAATGCCTAATGCACATGCTGATTGTAACGAAATAATAAGGTGTGGGGAGTAGGGGAAGATGAGGGAGAAGAATTAATAACCAATTCCCAATATTTAAGGCAAATTTTCTCGCAGTAATGCTTGAAAACCTGCTTGTTGAAAATGCTCATTGTTTACAAAAAGTGCTTTTAGTATATCCTAAGCGGGTTGTAACAATACGAGTAGAGTAGACGAGGTAATAGCTAGTGAAGATACTTATACCTGTCTTACGAATTATATCGATTTTTCAAAATTGCCTAAGGGACTTCCAAATAAAAAAATATACAACTATTTATTGTAGGGTGGGCGTCTCGCCCGCCCATAGTCAAAGGCGCTCATGTTGCCCACCCCACAAGATTGGATAATTTATTTCCTGGAAGTCCCTAAGCCACCAATTCAACTAATGTTAAGTAATTTCAATGAACCTCTCCCTCTTTGACTCGGCTACCATGTACACACACGACCAAGATAAGTAGGTAGGCAAGATAAAACCAAACTATGTAACGAAAAGTAAAATCTCTGTATTTAGCTTGTAGTTGCGCTGTCTTCGCTAAAGCGCAACTACGAACCAGTGATGATTATTTGCGCCCACTTACTTAATAGCGTCTTCAATGTTGAAGGTATAAAGGTCTTTTATGGAGGATTTCTGGCACTTTTAGATGTCTATATAAAGATTCCTGAAAAACAAATTATTGCTTCGTCGAATTTACGTTAATTCGGGAAAATATGCTGAGGCTTAATAGTACTAAATTAAAGTAACATTTAACTTTAGTACTTATACTGTGTATTATGTTTAAGCCTCTGTCATTTGCTTTAATTGCAGCTACCGTTATAGTTGCATCAATCAATAATCCCAGTGCTACTTTAGCTCGAACTTGTGCCTCTAAGTGTGGTTCACACCCAATTCAGTTTACACCTGGGCAACACATCCGGGTTGAAGTTAGAAATAGCACACCCAACCTGATTAAAATCCAAAAACCCTCTGGGACTGATGCAATATCCTTGAGTCCAGGACAGAAATTAAATCTAGAACAAATAGAGGGTACAGAACCAAATACATCTTTGATATTTTGGAGCGAAAAGGGTTTATCACTACAAGCAATTGTCTCGAAACCCAACTTTGGTACATTGCGGCTCGAACTCCGTCCGACTTTGCGCTCTCCTGGCGATCGCTCGTTGTATATTATGGATGATGGTAGAATCAACGTGTTTTAACAGAAATGTTAGGAGTTACGAATTAAGAAATAACTTTTAATTAAAAACTCCTAATTTATAACTTCTAACTCCTAACTTATATTGTGCTAGACCGACCTGTATCTGAACTCTCAAACCCTCACAGGCGCTTACTTGATCAGCGCTGGCAAATTTATCCACAAAAACCAGAATTTGCCCAAAATCTGGCAGCTTTGACAAATATTTCACCGATTATCAGCCAGTTGTTGATTAATCGGGGTATGGAAACACCAGAACAAGTACAAGCATTTTTAAATCCAGAGTCTTTAGTCTTACCTTCGCCGTTGGAAGATTTCCCAGATTTGGCGATTAGTTTGGAATTGTTGCAAAATGCGATCGCTTCTCAAACAAAAATTGCTATTTGCGGTGATTACGATGCTGATGGGATGACCAGCACTGCTCTACTTTTGCGTAGTCTCCGCACTTTAGGCGCACAGGTAGATTATGCTATTCCCAGCCGGATGCACGAAGGTTACGGGATCAATAAACGCATAGTTGAAGAATTCCACAGCGAAGGTGTAGGATTAATTCTGACTGTAGATAATGGCATCTCTGCATTTGAACCAGTTGCTAGAGCTAGAGAACTTGGTGTTGCAGTTATTATCACCGATCACCACGATATCCCCCAAAAATTACCCCCAGCTAATGCTATTCTCAACCCCAAACTAATAGCCGAATCCTCACCTTATCGGGGTGTTGCTGGTGTTGGTGTTGCCTACATATTGGCAGTGTGTCTAGCACAACAGCTAGGGGAGACTAAGGGCTTGATTCAACCGATGCTAGCACTATTTACGCTGGGAACGATCGCAGATTTAGCCCCGTTAACTGGCGTAAATCGCCGTTGGGTGAAACGTGGTTTACAGCATTTACCCAAATCCAACTTAGCTGGAGTACAGGCGTTAATTCAGGTAGGCGGCGTACAGGCGAGGGGAGAGGGAGCAGGGGAAGCAGGGGAGCAGGGGAGTAGGGGAGAAAATCCAAAATCCAAAATCCAAAATCCAAAATCGCTCAAGCCTGAAGATATCGGGTTTCGCTTGGGGCCACGAATTAATGCTATTGGTCGGATTGGTAATCCCCAAACTGTGATTGAATTGCTGACTACAGATGATATGGGGGTGGCGCTGGAACTTGCAATGCAGTGCGAACAAGTCAACGCCAGTCGCCAGGAGATGTGTCAGCAAATTGAAGAAGAAGCGATCGCTTATGTAGAGACGCAATATATCGCGTCTCTACAGCAAGATCGTGTATTAATTGTTGTTCAACCCAATTGGCATCATGGCGTTATTGGGATTGTCGCCTCCCGCTTGGTAGAACGCTACGGCGTTCCCGTGTTCATCGGTACTTATGAGGATGAGGGACATATACGCGGTTCTGCACGCTCAATTCCAGAGTTTCATGTGTTTGAAGCTTTGGAATATTGTCACGATTTACTAGGGAAATTTGGCGGACACAAAGCAGCTGGGGGATTCTCTTTTCCAGCAGAGAATTTACAGAGGGTGCGATCGCGTTTGATTGAGTTTGCTAACCAGTGCCTTGAACCGCAGCATCTCAAGCCTCTGCTCAAAATTGATGCCGAAGTCAACCTCAATCACATCAATCAACAGCTTTATCAACAGCTTAATGCTCTACACCCCTGCGGTATGGACAACCCCGATCCAGTTTTCTGGACACCTAATGTTCAAGTGGTTGAGCAAAAAATCGTCGGTAAGGGTCACATTAAACTGACAATTGCCCAAACTGTTGATAATCATGAGTATAAAATCAAAGCGATCGCTTGGCGTTGGGGCGACTATTTCCGCCTACCGCAGCGAGTCGATGTTGCTTACAAACTACGAGAAAATTACTTTAACGGTAACACCACCATCGAGCTAGAATTAATAGGAGTCAGATTGCCAATTCAGCTTCAACAATTTTTTACTTCGCCACCTACCCCGTCAATTACCACCTTTGAGTACAATCAGCGACAGTATACTTGTGGTTTCTATAAAAACGGTATTGAAGCAGAATTAAGAATTAAAAATACTGAAGGTAAAGTCTTAGCCATGCAGCCAGGACATATAATCGGTTTACTCGGCACTAATCGTCAAAACGCCAAAGAAGTTGATATCTCTCAGCCGCAGTATGACAGTATTATCCAAGCTGCCCTTCAGGCGTTATCAGTTAAAAGTTAGGAGTTATAAGTTAGGAGTTATAAGTTAGGAGTTATAAGTTAGGAGTTTTTAATTAACTTAGGAACGTGGATTAAATAAAATGCAAAACTTCATCAATTATCACGATCCCTCTCCAATATATCGGAGAGGGATTGAGGGTGAGGTAAGCTAGGGACATAAATTGTATGTTATTTAATTCTTGTTCCTTATCACTTGTGACAGTGACACTGTGAGTACTGATTTATGATTTATGAGTTATGAGTTGAGAATAAAATTTAATTTTTCACTCCTAACTCCTGACTCCTAACTCTCAATCAGCACTCAGAACTCTTATTATAGATTGCCGTTGCGAAAAGCCAGCAAAAAGATTACCACTGGCCCAGCAATCACAATTAGCGCCACGGACAGTAATTGGAAAATAACTTCCCAATTGATACTGGTAAAAGCGTTAAACAAAGAGTCAAACATTTTTCTTTTTCTCCTCTCAATTGCCTTAAAAAATTCAATAACTTAATTACAAAACCCGCAATTGATCATATATGACTATGGCCTATTAGATTTAATTTACTTAACAAAATTATAACAAAAGACATAAAAACGTAAAATAGGGGGACTGGGGACTGGGGAAGAGTGTTCCCAATCCCCAATTCCCAATCCCCAACCCCCAATCCAAAATGGCAACTTGGCAATGTGTAAAAGAATGTGGAGCCTGCTGTAATCTCAATCCAGCAGAACGTCCCGATTTGGATGAGTATCTCTCTCCACCAGAACTAGAACTCTACCTCAGCATGGTAGGCGAAGATGGATGGTGCGTTAACTTCGACCATACCACGCGAGAATGTCGCATCTACTCAGATCGTCCGCGCTTCTGCCGTGTCGAATCAGAAGTGTTTCAAGATATGTATGGCGTTGAACCAGAAGAAGTTAACGATTTTGCTATTGACTGCTGTCGCCAGCAAATAGAAGGAGTATACGGCGATCGCAGTCTGGAAATACTACGCTTCAATAAAGCTGTTGGGCTGTAACACTCCCATTGTTCGTTTTAGTATCTGGAGTTGCAATTTATTACAACAATCTGAGAATATGATAGAAATATGAAAACAACCTCGCAACAAAAGTATTGCTTGTGAAACTTGACTCTGCTCCTTTGGACATTTCTGGCATATCTCAAACTGAGAGCGACCTAGAACCCAAAGACAGCAATGATTTTAACTTAACTCCTGCGATCGCTCCGTCAGTTCAGGCTGTAGTTGCCGATAGTCCTCAAAAGCAGCAATCAGTGCTAGTAGTTTTTGGTACGACTTTTGTAACCATTTTTCTAGCAGAAATTGGAGATAAGACTCAGTTATCCACCCTCTTAATGAGTGCAGAATCTCATTCGCCGTGGGTGGTATTTATGGGATCTGCGGCTGCGCTGATAACCACCAGCTTATTAGGCGTGCTTTTAGGTAGTTGGATAGCCACCCGACTCAGCCCAAAAACTGTAGAAAAATCAGCAGGCGTAATGTTGTTAGTAATTTCCCTAATGCTCTTTTGGGATGTATTTCAAGGTTAATTACAGGTTAGGAGTTAGGAGTTAGGAGTTAGAAGTTAGAAGTTAGAAGTTAGTAGTTATTCTCCCTCATCTCCCCACTCCCCATCCCCATCTCCCCATCTCCCCACTCCCCACTCCCCCTTAATAATATGAATTGGCATCTTTTAGGACTGAGCTTTATTACAGTTTTTTTATCAGAATTGGGTGACAAAAGTCAGCTAGCCGCGATCGCACTTTCAGGACGTTATAATTCTGGGCGTGCAGTATTTTTGGGTGCAGCAGGTGCATTACTGTTGACAAGTCTGTTGGGAGCATTAGCAGGAGGTGCAGTAGCAGAATTATTACCTACACGCTTGTTAAAAGCGATCGCTGCTGTGGGATTTGCCATCCTCGCTGCACGTCTGCTGTTATTTAACAATGAACCATCGACAGATTCTGAACAAACACCTTAAAAAAGAATTCAGAATCTAGGAATCAGAATTACTCTTCGTGGGGGATTAGAACCCGCCAAGGTTTTAAACTAAACCTCATCTAAGTTGAGAACCGTAGTTTTTGCCCTCACCCTAAATCCCTCTCCCAGATATGGGAGAGGGACTTTGAAATTCTGGCTCCCCGAATCCCTCTCTCTGGGATTCGGGGTTGGGGAATGAGGGCAAATTCTTTTCATCATCGAAGAACTACAGGTTTCAAGATAGACGCGGTTTAATATCATATTATATCCGAATTACCCATAATAAAAGAACCCACTTCTCGCAGGCTCTTAGGGGAGACAAAGCACAGCTTTGGCGGGGTGCAGGGCTATTTCATTCTCATCTAGCCCGCCTTAGAATAAATTCTGAGGCTAATAGCACTCATTCGTCTAAAGACGACTAATAAAGGTTTTTAGTCCACTTTAGTGGAGTTGGGCTGTTAGCCTGGAACTTTAGTTCTGGGCGGTTTATGTCTAGAACGAAATAGCCCTGGGCGGGGTGGGGTTCTCCACGTTTAATAAATAAGCTGTTGGACATTTAACTTGCATATTACCTGGGAGTAAAACTATTGTGGGGTGGGCATCTTGCCCGCCCTGGTTATGCAAATTAAAAGTACATTATTATCACTCAGCCAGACTCGAATTCATAGTGAATTCTGACGCCTCGGCAAAGCGTCTTTGGCTTTGCTTTTGAGTTGTGAATTCTTCTTTACAACGTTTCCCAACCGGTTCCTTTGTAGCCGTATTGAAAAATTTCTGGATGCAAAATTTCTGCCAAAATTTCTAGAGAATCTACCAGTCGTGGCCCTGGACGATTGAAGTAAGAATTGCCATCAGTGATGTAGACTCTACCAGATTTGGTAGCGTGCAGTTTTTCCCAGTCTGAATGTTGAGTTAATAAATCGGCTTCTTGGCGAGTGCGATTTAAATCAAAGCCACAAGGCATAAAAACAATTACATCAGGATCGGTTGTTAATAGTGTTTCCCACGGCAAAATAGCAGAAGGCTGACCTGTAGCGCAAAATAGAGAATGTCCTCCTGCTAAGTTAACTAATTCAGGAATCCAATTGGCGGCTACCATCAAAGGATCAGTCCACTCGATACAGGCGACAGTAGGCTGTTCATTTAACGAAAGTCCCTGGATTTTATGCTGACAAATTTTGACGCGAGCTTCTAAGTTTTCTATGACTTTAACCGAGTCTACGCCAAAGGTGTTGCCGACTCGCTCAATGTCAGCCCAAATATCTTGGAGAAGATTGGGTTGTAAAGAAATAATCTGCGGTTTACTCTCAATGAGTGTAGCAACTGCCTTTTCAACATCGTGTAAGGTCACAGCACAAACATCGCACTGGTCTTGAGTGAGAATGTGAGTAGGCTGCAATTTCTCTAAAACATCTGTTTTGATTTGGTAAATACTAAGAGCAGATTGCAATAAATTGCTTACTTGATCATGAATTTGGCTGCTAGAGGCATTGGAGTTTAAGCGTGCTTCAGTACAAATGGGGCGATCGAGGATTTCTGGAGGGTAATCACATTCGTGCGATCGCCCCACAATAGCATCAACCAAGCCTACTGCCGCTAAAATCTCTGTTCCACCCGGAATTAGGGAAACAATTCTCACATTACTATCCGTCATCGCTCCACCTCCACAAAACCTGCCGTTACTTCAATTTTCGCAAAATTTGAGTCATTAGACATCTTTCTCTAGGAGAATTAAGCGTATTTTAGTAGTCAACACTCAGCAATAAATTAAACTCAGTATTGGGAAGAGTCTTTCCAGTCCTCCTGCCATTTCTTTATGAGGCTACGCCAAATTTTCTTGGTTTTTTATTTTTTCTTTCTTTGTGTCCTACCCTATGGGAAACCACTTCTCTACCAGACGCAAAGCGTAGCTTGCTTTCCCGTAGGGGTACGTGTCTATGCGTTCTTTGCGGTTAGTTTTTTATATACTTTGACGGATTTTCATACATAATTATTATCAGTTACAGAGCCTAGTGCTTAGACCCAAATTGAAAATACTATACTAATTAATAGTAGAATTACTTAATAGTCTAATTCTTTGAAATGCTAATTATCCCCTGGCAAAAATCACTATTATGAAGTAATAGAAGCGATGAGAAAAATATTAACTTTAACTTGCGATCCAGATTCATAAATTTTAATTAGAAAAAATATACATTCGTTTATGAAAAACCAGATCGAGTAGTTGTAGTTATACAAAGACAGTTCTATTTTTTCGATAAAACTCCAAAGCAAAATTATTTATTCTTGAGGTAAACTCATGCAGGTGGTGTCAGCTAGACATATTACACAGCGCAACCAGTCCCAAAACGCTTTACAAATCAAAGAAAATCGTCGCCGAAAACAAAGTCAGACGTTGGTGCAGCTGGCAAGAAGCAAGAGATTTCAGCAAGGTGATCTCAATGGGGCTTTAAAGGAAATCACAGAGGCTGCGGCTCGGACGCTTTTAGTCAGGCGAGTTAGTGTATGGTTATATAATCAAGAACGTTCCAAAATTGAATGCATCGATTTATATGATGTAAGCACCAAGACGCATAGCTTTGGTAACTCGCTTTCAGGAAAAAATTATCCAGCTTATTTCCAGGCTTTAGAAGAAGAACGTACCATTGCCGCAGATGATGCCATAAAGGATAGCAGAACCCAAGAATTATCCGAGTCCTATCTTTCAGTTTTGGGCATCACATCCCTACTGGATGCACCGATTTGGCTAGAGGGTCGTTTGGTAGGCGTAGTGTGTCACGAACACATAGGCGAGGAACGCCAATGGACTTTGGAGGAAGAGACTTTTGCTGGCTCGATTGCAGATTTCGTGACGCTGGCTATAGAAGCGAAGGAGCGAAACTTCGCACAAGAAGCATTGCGACATAGCGAGGCGCAATTTCGAGCGATTTTTGAGCATTCTTCTATCGGTATTGGACTTATAGATATGAAAGCGCAGATAGTCGATACTAATCTGGCACTGTGCGAGATTTTAGGATATAGCCGAGAAGAGTTATACGGCAAGCACTTTACAGATTACATTTCCACACAAAGGGGGGATTTAAAACTTTACAAACAACTAATGTCAGGAATGAATACAAACTTGAAGAGAACTTCGAGGGTAGGCTTTCAACCCTCTAAACATCAGGAACAGTTTGTCGAAAGACATCGGATTGAGATGGAAAAACGCTGCCTGCATCAAAACGGTAGCTTAATTTGGACTCATATCTCTGTTTCTGTTATACCAAGCAGCAATGGTGAACCTGAGTTTTTTCTAGCGATGATTGAGGACATTACTGAGCGTAAAGAAACAGAGTTGAAACTTCGTGCTTCTCAAGAAGCCGCAGAAGCTGCCAATCGGGCAAAAAGTGAATTTTTAGCAACCATGAGCCATGAGTTGCGGACACCTCTCAATGCAATTATGGGTTTGTCGCAGTTGTTGCAAGAAGAAATAGTTGGCTCTCTCAATGAAAAGCAGAACGAATATGTAAGTTGTATATATAGTAGTGGTGAACATCTGCTGGCGCTGATTAACGATATCCTTGATTTATCTAAGGTAGAAGCAGAGAAAGAGGAACTGTCATTTTCACCTTTGCCAGTGTCAGATTTATGTAATTATGCTATATGGACAGTGCGCGATCGCGCCGCAGAAAAGGGATTACAACTCACCTGTCAAATTGACATAGAAGAGGATATTTGTATTGGTGATGAACGGCGCATTAAGCAAATGCTACTCAACCTGCTCACCAATGCGATTAAATTCACCCCAGCTGGTCAGGTATCGCTGGTAGCCAAAAAAGTCCCGCAAGGGATAACTTTTACAGTTTCAGATACTGGAATTGGTATAGACTCAAATCAGTTTGAATTTCTATTTGAACCGTTTAAACAGCTTGACAGCCGCTTAAATCGTCAGTATGAAGGCACTGGTTTGGGTTTAGCTTTAACACGCAAATTAGCGCGTTTGCATGGTGGAGACGTAACTGTTATATCCACTTTGGGAAAAGGTAGTCAGTTCACTATATTTCTACCAATTCTACCAAATTCAGTGAATATGCAAACAGAGCAAAATGAAGGATCTCAGCAAGACACAGCATTAACCTCCTCTCCAGCTACCCCCCACAATGAAATCATTTTACTTGTGGAAGAAGAAGAAAATACTGCTATAGTATTGCAAGATTATCTCCAGACAATTGGCTATAAAGTTAAGTGGATAGACAGTGTAAATAACTTTTTAGAACAAGTGCGAAACCTCCAGCCAAATTTAATTTTATTGGATGTCCAGTTAGTAGGTGATGCTAGTGGCTGTGGTTTGCTAAATGTTCTCAAACAAGAGCCTTATTTCCCAGATTTGCAGGTGGTAATGATGGGCTATAGTGAACTTCCAGAGGAGAAGCTTTCTATTCTGCAAGCTGGTGGTAACGACTATCTTCTCAAACCCATTCGGGTAGTTCAATTAGAGTCAATATTGACACGATATTTGAATTATAGCGATTTTCAGATTAATGAAAAACCAATTTAGACCGGAGCGATCGCATTCATATTTTTCGCCACAAAAAGATATTGTAAAATGAAAATAATAGGCGGGGAGTGGGGAATACAGAATAATCCTTATCGAGTTGAGGGCGAGCTTTTTAAGAAATCAATTCATCCTCCTATAAGTGGAAATTTTTCTCATTATCACATGGGTAATCCCAGCTTCTTCAAATATTTGTCCTTCTTCTACAAAGTCCAATTTTTGGTATAAAACTTTTATATACTCTTGGGCGTAAATCACAACTTCTGGAATATTTTTATTAGCTATAATCTCTAGTGCCTTAATCATAATTTTTTTACCAATACCCTGTCCTCTAGCTGTAGACAAAACAGCAAGTCTTTCTATTTTGGCAGTTTTATGATCTAAATATCTAATTCTGGTAGTACCCACAGCTTTTTGAGCTAAATAAGCAATCAAATGCTGAGATATTTCATCTTTGCCATCAAAATCTAAAGCCGGATTTACCCCTTGTTCTTCCTGAAAAACTGCTTTTCTAATTGCTGCGATCGCTGGAAATTCTTCAGGTAAATCAGCAACTTTTATGACTAAATTACTCATCAAACTCTTTCTGTATTTAGTATATAAAAAAAGGTGGGCATTGCCCACCCTACAAACTTTAATCAGCACCTTCAATTGGTGCAAAACCTTGGCGCTGAATATTTTCTGTTACCGCGCGTGGTTCCAAAAATTGCAAGAGGTAATCAGGACCGCCGGCTTTAGAACCGACTCCAGAAAGTTTGAATCCACCAAAGGGTTGCCGCCCAACGATCGCTCCGGTAATATTGCGGTTAATGTATAAATTCCCGACTTCAAATTCTGTCTGGGCTTGTTGAATGTGCGAAGGTGTTCGAGAATAAAGTCCTCCAGTTAAGGCGAAGTTTGTCCCGTTGGCGACTGCTAAGGCTTCTTGGAAATCTTTCACCCGAATTACCGCCAGCACAGGGCCAAAAATTTCTTCTTGGGAAATTACCGCATTTGGCGAGACTTCACTAAATATTACAGGGCCGATAAAATATCCTTGTTCGGGTGCTGGTAATTCCAAAGCTAATTGTGCTTCTGCCTTACCCTTCTCAATATACTCGCGGATGCGATTGCGGGCATTAGCATCAATTACTGGTCCAACTTGTGTACTCGGTAACTCTGCTTCCCCAATATTCAAAGATTTTGTCGCTTCTACCAATCGTTGCACAAAGGCATCATAAATCGGTTGCAGCACAATCACCCTGGAAGCAGCAGAACATTTTTGTCCACTGTAACCAAATGCTGACTGCACTATCCCCACAACTGCTTGGTCTAAATCAGCACTTTCATCGACAATAATGGCATTCTTGCCACCCATTTCCGCAATCACCCGTTTCATGTGCTTTTGTCCGGGTTTCAAGATTGCCGCCTCTGCGTAAATTCTACAGCCGACTTCTTGGGAACCCGTAAAAGCAATTACATGAGTATCTGAATGATTTACCAAATAAGCGCCGACTTGGGAACCCTTACCAGGTACGTATTGAAATACGCCTTTGGGAAAACCAGCATCTACCAAGATTTCTGTGAGTTTCGCTGCAATCACAGAAGATGTTTCCGCAGGTTTGAGGAGAGTACAATTGCCTGAAACCAAAGCTGCGACAGTCATTCCACAAGCGATCGCTAGCGGAAAATTCCAAGGAGAAATCACTACAGCAATACCGCGTGGCTGGTAAATATAATGATTAGTTTCACCAGGTATGTCATAATTCACACCTTTATCTAACCGTTCTATCTCATCAGCGTAGTATCGACAGAAATCTATCGCTTCCGAAACCTCTCCATCAGCTTCCTTAACTGGTTTTCCAACTTCCAAAACTATCCAAACTGAAAGTTCAGCGCGGCGGAGTTCCATCAAATCACCCGCTTTCCGCAAAATATCAGCGCGTTGTTTAGCTGGTGTTTTTTTCCACCCAGGAAACGCAGCTTTAGCAGCTTGCATCGCCTGTTCTGCTTGTTCAATGCTAATCAACCCAACTTTACCAACTATCTCGCTGAAATTAGAAGGATTGAGAGAATCAACAAATTCCGGCGGATTAACATATTCGCCATTAATTAGCGGTAAATAAGTTTTACCCAACTGTTGGCGAACGCTTTGGAAAGCTTGCGCGGCTTTCGTTCTCACCTCTTCCTCGGCGTAATCGGTATCAGCAGCACCGAGGAAATGAGAGTTAGGAGTTGGGAGTGAGGAGTTAGGAGTTGAAGAGTTCTTTTCATCTTTGACAATCGGCGGTGCTAATAATTCTTCAATTGGTCGATTTTCGAGATTTTGTCGTAAAAAAGAACTATTAGCAGTATTTTCTAACAATCGGCGAATTAAATACGCCATTCCCGGTAATAATTCACCGTAGGGGCAGTAAACTCTGACTCGATAACCCCTGTCAACCAAAGCCTTGGCAACTTTATCACCCATACCGTAGAGGACTTGTAATTCAAGGCGACGGCGGGGGACATTTAAACTTTCAGCTATGGCAATGGCGCGAGAGTGCGATCGCACATTATGGCTACCAATGGCAGAATACACATATTGATGATTTTCTAGCAATAACTGAGTGATGGTTTCAAAGTTAGCATCAGTTGCTGGTTTATCGTTGTAAACTGGCTGTTTCCAATGCTTCTGGGCTGCTTTGATAGTTTCTTGATCCCAATATGCGCCTTTCACCAAGCGGATTGTCAGGGGATAACCACGTTCTTTCAACCAGGAAATTACATCTTTAGTATCTTGCTCGCTATCACGCAGATATGCTTGAATAGTTATGCCAATATCTCTGCGTTGCCGAAACTCTTCTTCTAAGAGCAGTTTTTTCAGGATGCTGAGAGTTATGTCTTTATAGGCATACTGTTCCATATCAAAATGGACAGCTGCACCTAATTCTTTAGCACGACGTAAGAGAATACGAATGCGATCGCTAACTCGCTCCTCACTACCTTTAGCATCTAATGGGTCAAATTGCGAATAAAACGCCGTTAACTTCACAGAAACCTGAACTTTTGGGATTGCTTCGCCATCAGCCTCATCAATAGCCGGGATAGCTGACCAATTCTTTGATGCTTCTACCAATTGTTGCATTAATTCTAGATAGCGTTCTAGATAAAACTGTGCTTCGGCTTCGGTAATTACTGCTTCACCAAGTAAATCGATGGTGAAAGCCATTTTCTCTTTTCTTAGTCGTTCAACAGTTTTGATGACTTGTTTAATATTTTCCCCAGAAATATATTTATGAGCAAGAGTTTCAACGGCTGTACCAACGGTTGTAGCAGCAACTTGTCCCGGCATCGAGTCGGGATTAGCAAAGTTTAGCATTCCCTTTAAAGCTGGCGGTAATTCTACAGACTCATCGCCTAAATATTCTTGTAAATGAGAGGCAATTTCTGATTTACTATGCAAAGCAGGTAGCGTATCTATAAACCGAAATAGTTGCACCCGCAACCCAGGATTACTCATCGCCCAAGCTAGTAATTTATCATCCCAGCGCATTTGATCCCGCAGGGAAGACAAAAATGAACGATTTTCGGAGGTTGCTGCTAGAAGTTGTTTAGCAATTTCTTGGGTTTTAGCTTCGTAGGTGCTTGTCTGTACTTGTAAGACCACTGTTAATAAACTCCGTTAATCAAGGCAAGGCTTTTTGTACAAAGCCTGTGTCTTCTATTTTGACGCTTTCATTTAGCTGTCACCACATCTAGTACACTGTGGCGGAAGTTTGCCTACCTTCAACAAGGGGATTTTGCCCCAAGTCTTGTTAATTGAAATGGCAGCTGGATTTACGCGCCTGCTCTACTATCGTCCCATTAACGGGGGAACTCCCGCACGGGGTGGCTCAAAAACGCACTAGCTCACTTCGTCTTTTGAAATTTGAACTGGCTAAGAAACCTAGCTCTTCTATCGGCCATTTCTGGTCTGGTCAAAAGTCCTTGGGTAGGGCTAAAAAATAATGCTAATAAAAATAGGACGGAAACAACTAAAACGATCGCAGCACCAGATGGGACATTTAAATAATAACTAATATACATCCCAGTTACGCTGCTAATTACACCAATAACCGCGCCTAACTGCATCATTTGATGTAACTCTTTCACTAATAAATAAGCTGTAATTCCTGGCCCAATCAGCAGGGAAACAACTAAAACTACACCCACGGTTTGCATACTGGCAACAATTGTCAAAGTAATAGCACCATTTAAAGCAAAATGAATTAAATTAATCGGTAAACCACTCGCTTGAGCGCCAAGTGGGTCAAAGGTGTAAAATAACAATTCTTTGTAAAATAGTTTAATTAAAACCAAGACAAAAACTGTGATAATTACAGTCCGCTTCACATCATCTGTGGTTACGCTCAAAATATCGCCAAATAAAAATTCATGAAGGTCTAATTTGCTTTTCAATAGGGTAATCAACATGATACCAAAAGCTAAAAAACCAGAAAAAACTAACGCCATTGCTACATCAACTTTAATGCGGGATTGAGATTGAATCCAAGCAATTACAAAGGTGCTGAAAGTTCCGCAGATAAAAGCACCTAAGAAAATATCAATCCCTAAGAAAAAAGCTATAGCCAGTCCTGGTAAAACTGCATGAGCAATTACATCTCCCAGTATTCCCATGCGTTGAACAATGAGATAATTACCGACAACAGCGCAAAGAATTCCTAGTAGAATTGCCGTAGTGAGCGCTCCGCGCATGAACTCAAAGCTTAAGGGTTCAATTAGCCAATTTAACATTAAACTACTTCCCTGTTAAATATAAATAGACTATCTCCATAAGCGCGTTTAATATTCTCTGCTGTCATTACTTCTTTCATAGAACCGTTAGCAATTATTTGTTTATTTAATAACAGTAATTGGTCACATTTTGTCAAAGCTGTTCCCAAATCATGAGTAATTATCAGTAAAATCTTGCCTTGAGATTTTAGTTCTTCAAACACATCAAACATGATGGCTTCAGTCTTTTTATCAACTCCGACAAATGGCTCATCGAAAAATAATAATTCGGCTTGTTGTGCTAAAGCTCTTGCTAAAAATACTCGCTGCTGCTGTCCGCCTGATAATTCTCCAATTTGACGCGATCGCAACTCTAACATCCCCACCCTTGCCAAAGCATCTTTAACTATTTCTTGAGATGATCGTGAAGGTGTGCGAAACCAGCCAGTATGCACAGTCCGCGCCATCAGCACCACATTCCAAACTGTGATCGGGTAATCCCAGTCTATTTGCGATCGCTGCGGTACATACGCAACAGAACTTAATTGTTGTTTTAAAGCGCGAGATCCAAACTTGACAACTCCACTCGCCGTTGGTACTAAGCCCAAAATTGCCTTCACCATTGTGCTTTTACCAGCACCATTTGGGCCAATTACACCCACAATTTGTCCTGGTAAGGAGCGGAAACTGACATCCTCAACCGCCGTCACTCCTCGGTAATTTACAGCTAAATGTTTAACTTCTAACATAAATCTACCATTTGTATGATAATGATAATCAATATAACTAAAGCAATCAGATTTATGATATCTTACAAACTACGATTGAAATCCTTAGCAGCTGTTGCCCTAACATGCGGAGTATTCGGATGTAGTCCGACATCAGAAACCAGCCAATCGACTCTCGCACCTGCTAATAATGTGGCGGCTCCCCAAACAGGTAGTTCACCTGTTGCAGAAGTTAGTGCTAAAAGCCCGTTAGTAGTCGCTACCAACACTGTTGCTTGTGGCTTAACTAAAGAAATCGCAGGCGATACAATTGACCTTAAATGCTTAATCGATCCCGGTTCAGATCCGCACGTATACCAACCAAAGCCGGAGGATAGCAAAGCAATTGAGCAGGCTAAGTTAATTCTCTATGGTGGCTACAATTTTGAACCTGGTTTAATCAAATTAATTAAAGCTACTTCAAATTCTGCTCCCAAGGTAGCTGTAGATGAAGTTGCAGTCCCCAAACCCCAGCAATTTGAAGAGGATGGTAAAACTGTTACCGACCCCCATGTATGGCACAATGCTCAGAATGGGATAGCGATCGCACAGGTGATTTCTCAACAGTTAGCAAAAACAGCCCCCAATAATGCTGCAACTTATACCAGCAACACGCAAAAACTCACAAATGAAATCAGTCAGATAGACACCTGGATTAAATCAGAAATAGCCACAATTCCACCCAAGCAACGTAAATTAGTCACCACCCATGATGCTTTTGGTTACTATTCTAAAGCCTATGGAATTCCCATTGAAGGGGCACTAGGGGGCATTAGTACAGAAGAAGCGCCCACAGCTGCGCGGGTAGGTGCATTATCAAAAGATATAAAAAAAGAGGGTGTACCGACGATTTTTGCAGAGACGACGATTAACCCTAAACTAATTCAGGCGGTAGCAAAAGAGGCAAAAGTTAAGGTTTCAGACCGAGAATTGTTTGCTGATGGCTTGGGAGAAAAGGGGACAGAGGGCGAAACTTACCAAGGAATGCTGATTGCCAATACACGCACGATTGTGGAAGGTTTAGGAGGCAAGTATACGGAGTTTAAGCCTAAATAATAATAGTTAGCGTAGGCAATGACTAGGTTGGGCATCGCTGTCTTGGTCGATACAAGAGCCTAAATGATCAATGATTTTCTGCTCAACAATCATTGACGAAGACCAAAATACTAGCTTAAGGGAGATCCAAGAAATAAAATGCCCCGCCCTCCAGGTGACGCTACGCACAGTCGCTAAGGTAAGTTTTGAGAGCGCGGGAAACGCGCCTCCCCTACTCTTCTCCTGACGGACACGCTACGCTACCGCTTGCTTTTAGCAAGTGACGGCAAACGGATTTTGCGATCGCGGAACGTCCTGTAGAAAAGCAGTACTTTCAGAGGACTCACCGGATTAAGGATATTTTGGCTACACGACTATATCTTTGGCGATGAAAGCCGTGGCGGGTGTGCCGAGATAGCGAGGCATTTTATTACTGGTAAGTGCCTAAGAATTTGGTTATCTTTTGGGCAATTCAAAATCCCACAGGGCTAGTCGGGGCAGAGCCGCCTTGCTGGAGCATTTGACGTGCCAAGTTCATACAACTGGCACAGGTGCAGCCAAACTTTGTCTGAGCATACTGTTTAACCATGCTCTCTGACATTCCTGATTCTTGTGAAAAATCTGACTGTGAGGAAGTACGAGTGACATTCACACTTGGAACAGATACATTTGCTCCTGGTATATTATTTGGCATCAGAGCCTGGACAGAGTGAGGAGCTAGGATTGTTGTAGCTAGAGAGCTAGAGCAGCCAAGCAGCATTAAAATTTTTGAATTCATCGTGTGTATTTATTCCTTAGTTGTCGCTATTTTAACTAAACACTTGACATTTAGTCATAGCAGATGCGTATAGTAATGCTAAACTCTATCTTGAGCAATTACAACATGAGATTTTTGCCATGAATCAAACAATATTCACACTGCTTAGTAGCTCTTGTGTTTTGTACTTGTTTGTCTTGATGAGCCATGCCGCTGTTGCAGAAGGTAAACCTTCGGTAGCGACAATTACCAGCGCCCCAGCGCATCAAGTTGCTGGTACTGTTGCTTCCCCAACAAAGAGTTCTGCTACACAAACCACTGAAACTTTGGTTATAAACCGCGTCTATCTTGAAACCTGTAGTTCTTCGATGATGAAAAGAATTTGCCCTCATTCCCCAACCCCGAATCCCAGAGAGAGGGATTCGGGGAGCCAGAATTTCAAAGTCCCTCTCCCATATCTGGGAGAGGGATTTAGGGTGAGGGCAAAAACTACGGTTCTCAACTTAGATGAGGTTTACAAGTGAATCCACGAGTTTTTTCCCTAGATGCAAATGGTGATACAGTTGGGGATGTAGCGATCGCCAAGTTTGGCTGTGACTGCTCTAGTTGTCGTGCTTTAGCACTTCAAATGTTGCAAACTGGTAAGTTGACTCTTTAATCTAACTTTCGGCATCATTAACTACATCTGAAATCAGTATCGATGTGGGGTTGGAGTATTTCTATTCAGATAATACTGCCTCTATGCCTACAAAAAACTTTATGGATATCTTATTTTCTAACTGGCAACACACACTCCAAGGCTTTGGTGTTGACCAAATAGCGGCTGAGAAAGCTTTTAATGATTTGGTTGCAGCTTACTCTACCCCTGGTCGCTACTACCATACACTCAAACACATCGATCGCGTCTTCAGCACAATTGGGATTTTGCAAGGCTACACCAACAATCTAGCTGCTGTTCGACTAGCTGCTTGGTTTCACGATGTAGTATATGACACTCAAGCTCAAGATAATGAACAACGAAGTGCAGACTATGCTTTTGAATTCCTGAGTAATTTGGGTATTCCAGAAAGTACTATAGCTACTGTTACCCGTATCATTATGAACACTAAAGACCACCAAGCTGCGGTGGATGACTATGATAGCCAAGTTCTACTTGATGCCGATTTAGCGATTTTGGCTACTAACCAAGTGGAGTATAGAGAATATGCCTATGCCATTCGCCAGGAATATGGCTGGATGGCAGAGGCGGATTATATCACAGGTCGTCAGCAGGTTTTAGAACAATTTTTAGAGCGATCGCATATCTACTTTACGCCTTTAATGTCAGAGTTCGCCGAACCATCTGCCCGTGGGAATATCCAAGGAGAAATTCAGTCTTTATTGTCTGGTTAGTTTTATTGCCCTTGGTTATGATGTAGCAGTTGCGACTACCCAAAAATGTTTGACATGAAGGAATTTGGTAATTAACTGTTTGGCTTGGGGGTATTGATAGCCATTGGAGAGAGTGATTGCCCTCCAATTATGGGAACCCTAAAAATGGCGGTTACTGATAAATATTACCAAAACTTTGATGAGAACTCTTCAACAATCACCCTCACTTAGGGCAGTATTCAAAGAAAAAATCGACACCAAAAAATCTACAAAACACCAAGAAATTCATGAAACATTAGGTGATGGCTTTTTAGGTGGATTGGGTTCATTCATGTTTGAAGTTAACCAAGCAACAAATAAATTAAAAGGCAATATGGGGGAATGGGGAGTATCACGACTTTTGCAATCTTTCCCCGATACATGGGTGATATTTAATAATGCTTTAATCCTCACTAACTCAGGCTCTCTAACGGAAATAGACCATCTAATTATCGGTGAAGGTGGTGTTTTTTTAGTAGAGGTCAAAACCTGGAAAGGGTCATTTAGCGCTTACAAAGATAAATGGAAACGACGCGAAGGAAACAACTGGGTAGCAGTTGACAATAGTCCGACTTCTCAAAGTATTTACCATCAAAAAATGTTTAGTCAGTGGATTACTTCATTAATGCCTAACCTTCCTAATGGATTTGTTGCGGCTCCAGTAGTCTTCCCCATTGCTAAATGGATAGGAGCAAATGATTGCTCAGTTCCAGTTTTACAAGGTATCCCTGCACTGCTACAGATGATAAATACTTCTCCTGATTGTTTAACACCAATGCAAGTACAGGCAATTGCCCAAGCCGTTGAAAACTTGATACTTCCTACAAACACTAAACCGATTCCTAAGCCCAAACCTGTTAAGCACCAGAATCCTATAAGTTGAGTTGCGCGAGGGTTAGGACACAGAGCAAAGGCAATACGGTTCGGTTAAGGAACTTCCAAAGAAAAAAATACCCAAAAAACTTTCTCCTCCTTATTCCTCTGTGTTCTCTGTGTCTCTGTGGTTCGTTTATTTCAGTAATTTATTTCTTAGAAGTCCCTAACGTATTTATTCATCGAAGATCCCCCCAACCCCCAATTTATCGGAGGTCGCCACAGGCGGGGGGATCTTATCCGACCCGTATTGAGAGTAGAGGGGCTTTTACCCACAAGGGGCAAGGTTTGTAGCTTTTCCCCTGCCCCCTGCCTCCAAAACGATGGGATATTTTTTTATTTGGAAGTTCCTTACTTAACGTCTGCCACCACCACGATGAGGCACTTCAGATACATCAGCGTCTTGTAGCTTTCTTTTTGGTGCAAAGACTTCTTGATGTTGTTGCGGCTGTTGCGGCTGAATTTTTTCCTGTGCAAACTTGACACGGGTGCGAACTCCGAGATCAACATCTGTATCGAGCATTTGCTGAAGTTGATTTGTAATCCGTGACGCTTGATCGGGTAAAGTGACTGCTATGGCGATCGCTAGTGTTTCTAAACTCGTCACTGCTGCATATCGCACTACCCATTCTGGATCTTGAGAAATTAGTAATAGCGCCTCTAATACCTGAGTTTGAATAGATTCTAGTTTCTCAGTCGGTACTTGCTGCCAACGCAAAGTCCCTAATCCCCTGGCAGCTGCCCGCCGCACACTCAGAGAAAAATCGGTCTTTGCTGCCTCTAACAAGGTATCCAGGACCCGGACATCGCCAATTCCCGCTAAGGCACGAATAGCCCAGGCTCTAGCACCATAGTTGTAGTCATCAAGTAGTTGTAATAGTGGCTGCACTGCGGCTTCCCCGATGGCAATCAGCCCATCCACCGCCGCCACCGCCGCCCCTGGATTGTTGTAGCCCAAAGCTGCAATTAGTGTAGGAACAGCTTCTTCTATACTGGCTGCTGCTAACTCCTGAACTGCGTCTAATAAGCGATCCGAGGAATCTGCTTCTTCTACAGCACGGATCAATATTTGGGCTAAATCGCTGTTATTCATAATCATTTTTCATGAGTAATTTGTCGTCAGCCAATTGTAGCTTAAGCTATCCGTAGTTGACATCATACATAAACCCCCTAGCGGTTATTTTACAGTTAGCTAGGGGGTTTATGTGTGGTAAAAATTTGATTGTAACGTATTAATAAGAACTGATTATCTAGAATTTATGACTACAACAGCGAGTCCATCAAATTCATCACTTTAATCGCACCTTCTGAGAAAGTGCTTGGTGTTATGTGATTGACTTGATGTTCTAGTAATCCTTTAAGAGAAATTAGCTTCAGGCTATTTTCAGCAAGAGTCTGTGCGATCGCATCTGCTGCGGGTAGATATCCAATCGCTCCCAAATCTGCCAACACTGCTCGACGCAATTGCAATTTCTCTCCCGCCAGAGCTTGTACCAACCTTTCTCCATAAACTGGTTCTTGGGTTAATTGATACATGGCTCGGGCGGCAGAATATTGCACCAATTCGATTGGATGCTCTAAGAATGCCTTTATCAAAGGGGCAAACTCATTCGCCCTCAAAGTTCCCAAGGCTTCTAAAAGAGCGTCGTAGGGTTGAGATAAATCAGGCTGTGATATCAGCTGTCCCTGCAAACCTACTGCTAATAGCTTGATTAGCGCCGGAATACAAACCGGATCGCCTAGCATCTCTAAGGATTGTGCCGCCGCTTCCCGTACATAAAAATCTGAGCAGTCTAAACACCCAATTAAAGGTGATACTGCCTGGCGATCGCCAAGTTTCCCTAAAGCCCTAGCTGCGTTCCGTCGTAGAGGATATCCGCCTTCTGGTGTCCTGTCGGCTTCATCCTCTAAGGCTTTGATCAGTGCTGTAACCGCAGCTGGTTCATTTATGCGAAACCTACCCAACCACCAGGCAGCATAAAATCGCAGACCTAAATCTGCACTTTCCAGATTAGCTAGAGCCTGCTCTACAGATAAAGATCCACCGTCGGCATTGTCAACTGTCAGTGATAAATCTTTAATGTTCTCCAGACTGGGATTCATGGTTGTGTTCGCTATGTGTTGTCTCAGCGTTCAATGGCTGAATGCTGACTATTTTGCCACCCAAGCGAGTAATGCGCTGCATTTCCTGATTCATCCGGTTCTCAGGCACCGTGATAAATACACTGGCACTAGAACGAATCGGATAGTTTACTTTTTCTGTTTCTTCGCTTTGGCGCAGACCGACTACTTCATAGCGGAAGGAGCGGTTACTATTTGTACCATTAATTAATCCGAGCATAAATCAATTCCAAATTTATAAATTGAAGTTGTCATTAGTCGTTGGTCTGAAATTAATGACTAATGACTAATGACCAATAACACTAAAGTGGCTTCACACTGGCGATTTTACCACCTTGTTTTACCACTCTCTGGAAGTAAGCAGATAGTCCTTCATAGGGTATAATAACAGCTTGATTGACTCGGCGTGTGCTAGGATAACCAGCTCCAAAAACGCCTGCCACTTCAATGCGGTACAGTCTGCCTTCTTGACCAAAAGTTCCTGCGCCACCGAAAGTACTGTTGGGGGTAACGCCTTTTTCAGGAGCAACGTAAGAAAAGCCGGAAGGGCCACCAGATGGAGGAACAACAACAGATGCACTGTTGCGACCTAGTTCAACGGCAAGGCGAGAGGAATTACCTTTAAGTTGGGAGGTATCGCTACTGGCATAGCCGCGATAAAGTTGGAATATCCGGCTAAATCCGACAGTTTTCTGACCTGTTTGGGTTTCAAAGCCGCGATAGAAAGGCACAATATTTTCACCAAAGCTACTTTGATACTCTGCCGAATCAATATAAGAATCAATATCGGCTTCATATCCCTTGGTTTGATATAAGTCTAAGTGATAAATCACCTCAGACTCATCATAGGGAGCGCGACCCAACAAATGTTTATAGTTTAGTTCAATGACACGAGTTTGAAAACTGTTGTAGAAAAATTTGGATTTGTATAGCTCTGATTTAGCTACTTGACGCACAAACTCTTGTACTGTAGTTTTCCCATCGCGCAGAATAGATTCAGCACTTGTGAGACGCTCAGATTTCATTAAGTAATCGTTGCCCAACAACTGACGATAGACGGCAGTAATTACCTGCTGTATGTCTTCTTTAGTTGCATTTGGGCGCAATTCTACAGGAGCATTATCAGTAAAAGCTTCTGTTCCCAAACGGGATGCTGCTGTTGTAATAGCCATTGGTAATTTTCCTTTTGTAATTGGTAGGGAAAAGTGAGGAGTTAGTAGTTAAGAGTTAAAAGTACGGGTATTAGGAATTCCTAACTCCTCACTCCTAACTCCTAACTCTTAACTTCTCACTTAATTCCCGATTCCCTAATTTATACAGGTGTGATGCTAATCACCTTGCTGCCCTTACGATTAAGCTGCTGCAATTTGCTAGAAAGTTGTTCGTAGGGTACGACCGATTCTGCAGTACTTCGTCGCACTACAGATGAGTTTGGAGAAGCTGCTTGTAGTACCCTAATTCGGTATGTTTCTCCTCTGCCACCTGATGAGAGGCCCGTTAAGGCTCCTGTAGAGACTGGGTAGATGGGTGAAGCCAGATTCTTAGCTATTTCCCAAGTTAGGCGTCCTTGTTTTTGCCCTTGAGCGCGATCGCTATTGGCATAACCCCGATACAGTTGGAAAAGTCGGCTATAGCCAACGTTTTTCTGCCCTACTGGGCTATTAAAGCCACGATAGTATGGTACTATGTTTTCGCCAAAGCTTTCTTGATATTCTAATGAGTCAATGTATGAGTTAATCTCAGCTTCATAACCTTGTGAGTTGTAAAGCTCAACATGGTACGAAATCTCTGACTCATCTTCTGGGGCGCGACCCAATAAATGCTTATAATTCAACTCGATAAACCGAATTTGCGAGTTGGAATGGAAAAACTTTTCCCGATAGAGTTCCGACTGAGCAATGGCTAGCACAAAACCCCTAACTGAAATCGCACCTTGGTGTAACAGTGATTCAGCACTGACAAGACGCTCTGATTCCATTAGGTATTCATTACCCAAAACCTGACGGTAAGCTGCCCGGATAATCACTTCTACATCCGGTTCTGTTCTATCAAGACGTAGTTCTGCCAGTCCTGAGTTTTCAAAGGCTCCAATTCCTAGCCTTGCGGCTTGTCCCAATGCCATCTTTAAACCTCCTCAGTTTTAACTGGAAAACTGAAAACTTTTTAGAAAATTTTTTTCTAGTCTTTTAACAAGAAAGAATACATGCATCAGTTGCCAGAATTCAGATTTTAATTCTATGGTGCTGATGAGCCACTGCGCCCTTGCAGTTAAGAGACTTGTTTGCTATTAGGGTTCCGGCAGGGGCAGGGGTAGCAACTGCCGTTAGCGTAGCGTCACCCGAAGGGTAGATAACGCAGTGCAAATGAGTTCAAAAACGTCTGAATCAACCGTGAAACACCACACTAAATATGCATTAGTGGACAAGTTTAGTAGTGGCGGGTCTGCATCCCACACTCAAAGTCTGAATTCTGCGTTTTTAATTCTGCATTCTTCTGTTAACAGTCTTTTGAAAATAAAACTGCCCAGAAAGGTAAACCAACTCCTAGCAATTTGCTAACAGAGCTTGTTTTCCTTTCCGGGCTAAATACACTCTTTAGCTTAGAGCGTTAATTGCATAGTCGATGTAGGAATTAGCTTCTACAGCAGGGTCGCCACTTAGACCGTGGTTAGCCTTGATGTACTTGAGAGCTTCAACGTACCAGCTGGGAGATAGATCAAAGGTGCGGTTGATTTCAGCTAAACCAGAAATCAAGAAGTCATCCAAGGGGCCTGTACCACCCACAACTAAGGAATAGGTAACAATCCGCAGGTAGTAGCCGATGTCACGCGCACACTTTTCTTTACCAGTGTTGGTAGAAGCGAAGTTAGGGCCTTGTTGTTGAGTGGTGTAGGGGAACTTGTTGTACACCGCTTGAGCTGCGCCTTCTGTCAAACGTTGGGCATTGCCGCTCAAAGCTTTTGCTGCTTCTAAGCTAGCTGGAGCTTGGCGGAAACGACCAAAAGCGGTTTGAATTTCTGTGCTGGAAAGAAAGCGACCTTGAGAATCTGCTGCTGCAACTGCTTCGGTAAGAGGTGTCTTCATCGGTTTGGTATCTCCCTATTTACAATCTTGTTGAAATTTCTTTTGTCTAACTGACAGTTGTCAGTGAATAGTCTTAAAGCGGTTTTAGCCTACTGCTGCGGCTGCACGATCAAAGTAGCTAGCAACTTCAGATAATATTGCGCTGCAATCGCCTCTGGTGATACCGTTGGTGTCGCCAGCAAGAGCAAGAGCTGCATCCTTCATTTTTTGCACGCCAACTGCTACTGAAGCACCAGGAGTTCCTAGAGCCAAGTAGGTTTCGCGTAGACCGTTTAGACAACGGTCATCTAACACACTTGCATCACCTGCAAAGATTGCATAGGTGACATAGCGGAGGATGATTTCCATGTCGCGCAAGCAAGCAGCATTTCGGCGGCTTGTGTAAGCATTACCACCAGGAGCAATCAACTGAGGTTGTTCTGCGAACAAAGCGCGAGCTGCATTGGCAACAATTGCTGAGGAGTTGCTGGTAATCCGGTTTACGGTATCTGCACGTTTGTTGCCATCTTTCACGAGGGCGCTTAGGGCGTCTAACTGAGCAGCGCTGAGATACTCACCGCGTGCATCAGCTTGGGTGATTACTTTTGCAAATGCATCTAAAACCATTGCTTTTGTCTCCTAGTTTGCTTGGTTAAGGATAATTGAACTCAAAACTGAATGGTTCAGTTTATTTTTGATGTCAGCACTGCCTGACGAGTTACGAAAGGTTTAAAACAGACATCTACGGAATAAGTTTACAATCTCTAGGCTTTCAGATTAAAACTTTTGTTAAAAAACTTCAAACTTCTGTGAACGACTGAAAAACCTGATTAAGATGTTGTTTTTTCCTTCTAAGTTATCTTTATACAATGCTGTCGCGTCATTATTTATTACAAATTATTGTTATGTTTGTTAATTTCATTTACATAACTTTACATTCTCTAAGCTAAAAGATGGGATAATTCATCTCTGGGAAATCCGTTTAATAGTGCTTCAGCGTAGCCCGCCGGAGGCATCGCACTGTTATTTTGTGTAGTAGTATTTATTACTTAGGGACTGACAAGAAATAAATTATTCCAATAAACGAACCACTTCAGACAAGGCAGCGCGGTCTTGGGGGTTTCCCCCATGAGCGACTGCCGCACAGAGAACGCAGAGAGAAGAAATAGAGAGAGTTTTTGCGTCAGTTTTGGAACATTTTTTTATTTGTCAGTCCATTATTAGTACGGTGTCAAGCTAACAATGCTTGGATTAAATAACGAACCACAGAGAACATAGAGAGAAAGATTCTAAAATTTGGAATACTCTAAGCATTGTTGACTTGACAGAGTACTATTAGTCCACCAGAGCAACTTTTATGGATGAATAAGTTCGTAGTGAGTTAGTTGCTCATGGGGAAAACCCCTCTGAGCGACTAACGAACCCGTTGGGTAAGGACTTTAGTCGTTGATTTGAGCGCTTTAGCGCTCACTACGAACGAAGCATTAAGTTGCCAGACTACTAGTAGTACTCCATCAACCCAACAATGCTTGGTAAATGAACTTTTTATTTTTCTCTTTTCCTTCTTCCTTTGTGACGGACACTTTCCTTAAGTCGGGAAACCCGCCCACGCTTTGCGGTTCGTTCCTTTAGCCTTCCAACGTCGCTTTACACAGTACTAGCCCCTGCCAAACAGACTCCCAATGGCACGCGCCATATTTTGTGGCTGCATTGCATCCATTGCGGCGGTAGGTTCGTAGCCGCAGTGAACCATACAATCGGCACATTTGGGATTACCACTCTTCTGGCCGTATTGGCTCCAGTCAGTTTGTGCTAGTAATTCCTTGAAGGTAGAGTAATAACCTTCGTTGAGCAGATAGCAAGGTTTTTGCCAGCCGAGAACGCTATAACTAGGGCTACCCCAAGGCGTACATTCGTAGTCCTTTTCACCAGTGAGAAAATCTAAGAACAGTGGATTGTGATTGAAGTTCCAATTTTTTTCACCAGCTTTGTATGGAGCGAGAATTTGCCGAAAGAGGGTGCGTGTTTGTTCTCTGTGGAGAAAATGATCTTGATCTGGTGCCCACTCGTAACTGTAGCCGGGAGAAATCATCATCCCGTCTGTATTAAGTGTGTCCAAAAAGTCGAAGAACTCTTGCATATCTTTAGGTTGAGTACCTTCAAAGATAGTAGTGTTAGTGGTAACACGGAAGCCTTTAGCTTTAGCGGCGCGAATCGCTTTGACAGCAATATCAAAAACACCTTTGCGATCGACACATTGATCGTGCAACTCCCGCATCCCATCTAAATGCACACTAAAAGTTAGGTAAGGAGAAGGTTGAAACTTATCTAGGCTCTTTTCTAACAACAAGCCATTGGTACACAAGTAAATATATTTCTTGCGCTCAATTAATCCCTGAACAATCTCATCAATTTGGGGATGTAGAAGCGGTTCTCCCCCAGGAATTGAGACAACCGGTGCCCCACACTCTTCTACTGCGGCAAAGCACTGTTGTGGGGTGAGATTTTGCTTTAAAATTTCCTTTGGATGTTGTATCTTACCACAACCAGTACAGGCTAAATTACACCGAAAAAGAGGTTCCAACATCAATACTAAGGGGAAGCGTTTACGTCCTTTCAAACGCTGGGTAACAAGATACTTCCCAATATCCATAGCTTGTTCTAGATTAACTGCCATTGTTGCGATCGCTCCTCTTTTAGATATAAATACACCACTGGAAAAGCCCACCTCCGTGGGCTAACAGAAAATTAAGGTTTTTTAACCCACGGAGGTGGGTTTTGCCTGTATATATGTGGTTTCTAACCGCCCTGACTGCTAGATTTCTCATTTAACATACCCCTGAGCAACAAACCAATCTACAGCATCCTTGAGTGCCGCTTTTAGGGGAGATTGAGGTAGATCCAACTCTCGTACAGCCTTAGCGGCATTGTAATACATAGGTTGTTTCGCCATCCGAACGCCATCTAACGGCACTGAGGGCGATTTCCCCAAGGGTGCGAGAATCTTTTCATCAACCCAGGCAACACTAAGGGGCAACCAAGTCGGTACTGTTCGTTGAGGTGCGGTTAAACCTGTGATATCGGCGAGTTGTTCGAGTAGTTCCTTAAGGCTGAGATTTTGATTACCTAAGATATAGCGATCGCCTGATTTACCCCGTTGCAAAGCCAGTAAATGTCCCCATGCCACATCCCGCACATCGATAAAATTCAAACCAGTATCTAAGTAAAAGGGCATTTGCCGCCGCAAAAATCGCAGTATTATATCACCTGTTGGGGTAGGTTTGATATCCAACGAGCCAATTGGGCTGCTGGGATTGACTATAACTACTTCTTGACCTTTAGTAACGGCTTGCATGGCTTCTTGTTCAGCCAAAAACTTAGACTTTTTGTAGTCACCAACCAACTTTTCTAAGGGACTCTGATGTGTTTCATCCACAACTTCCCCAGACGATCCTACCCCAATTGCCGCTACTGAACTAGTATAAACGGTGCGCTCAATGCCAGCTTTGCGGGCTGCTGCCAATACATTGCGCGTACCCAGGACATTGTTCTGGTGAAGCAACTCCCGGT
This sequence comes from Nostoc sp., assembly GCF_036917635.1. GTDB lineage: Bacteria > Cyanobacteriota > Cyanobacteriia > Cyanobacteriales > Nostocaceae > Nostoc. The sequence continues at coordinate 100,099 of NZ_JBALCW010000008.1, read as the reverse complement.
CTGTTTGCCAGAGGGAATAATGGGCTGCCACATGAAATAAATATTGACAATCTCTCATTTGTTGGCACAGATTTGGTGAGTTCAAATCGCCTTTGACAATTTCCACCTCCAAACCGCGGAGATTCTCCAGATTGCTGCTTGAGCGTACCAGGGCTTTGACATCATATCCCTGTTGGAGTAACAACCGTACCAAGTGGGCACCAATAAAACCCGTACCCCCTGTGACAAAAACCTGCATTAAGCTGTCCCCTTCTTCTTAAATCGAGGAAACCAATCATCCAGAATGGTGTATAATACCGGCACAACAATCAAACTGAGGATAGTTGAAGTTACGAGTCCACCTGCGATCGCAACAGCCATCGGCGATCGCAATTCTGAACCAGCGCCTAAACCTAAAGCGATCGGTAGCATCCCTAAAATAGTGGCGGCGGTGGTCATCATAATTGGTCTGAGGCGCACTAGTCCGGTGTTCAGGATTGCATCGGTACGGTCTAAGCCAGCGTTGCGTAACTGATTGATGTAATCCACCAGCAAAATAGCATTTTTATTTGCCAGTCCGAGCAAAAAGACGAAACCGATCAGTGAAATCATGCCAAAGTCACTCTTGGTAATTAGTAGTGCCAACATTGCCCCCACTAGTGCTAAAGGCAAAGAGAAACCAATCACCAGAGGGTCTACCCAGCTTTTGAACAGCAAAATTAGTACTATGACAATACACAGGGCAGATAGAGCTAAAGTACTGCCAAAACTGCTAAAAACCTCACCTTGGCTAGCAGAGTCTCCTCCTAAATTTAAAGAAACATTAGGGGGTAACACCGCCTTAGCTTCAGCTACCACTTTGTCAGTAGCATCACCCAAGGATAGATCCTTGCCAAGATTAGCACTGATGTATGCCACACGCTGATTATTTAGATGCTCGATTTGAAAAACCGTACCCTGTGGATTTGTTTCACCTGTAACTGTGACATCGGCGAATCCGGGTAATCTCTGAATTTTTTCTTTAATTGTCTTGACTGCTTTGCTCAAGGCTTGGAGATCGTTACCGCCTAAAGCTATCTGGAGGGGTTTTTGACCGCCAGAATCGACAAATTGAATATCTTCGACACTGGTAGTTACTCCAGAAAGAGCAGGTAATGAGGAGCGGAATTGGTCTTGTAGTTCGGCAGTGGTGATTGAGCGATCGCGCTTTAATTTTATATATAATATCCCTTTGTTCGGCTCACCTTCACGAGAACCAACAGTGGTAAATACCGTTTCAACTGCCGGTGATTTTCTTACAACCTCTTCTAGTTTTTTTGCAACCTCAAGAGAATCGGTCAAGGGATTGGGGATTGGTGAGGGGGATGTTGCTTCCATTACTCCCTCATCTCCCCCTACTTCCTCATCTCCCCTTACTTCCTCATCTCCCCCTGCTTGCTTATCTCCCCTACTTCCTAAATCGGGGATACTCGGTAAAGGAGCGGTATAAGCAATATTAAATTCGCCGCGATCGAGTTTGGGAATAAAGCCTTTGGGAATTAGTGGAATTAGTGCTATACCTACAATGAAGCTGAAGACAGCTAACCCGATAACTATCTTGCGGTGATTCAAAGACCAACTCAGCAAGTTTCTGTAAGATTGGGTAAACGCTACCCAGATTTTTGCTTCTTGATGCTCTGAGAGTGAGGATTTAGGTTTGAGCCAGTAAATAGCCAGAACTGGAGATAAAGTCCGAGCAACTAGCATAGAAGCAAGCATCGCGGCTGAAACTGTAATGCCAAAAGGCTTGAAGAACTGACCGATTACCCCACCCATCAAACCTATTGGCAGAAAAACCGCTACTGCTGTCAAGGTGGCGGCGGTGACTGTCAACCCAATCTCATTTGTAGCTAAAAGCGCGGCTTGGCGAGGAGTTTCTCCATCTTCTACATGTCGCATGATGTTTTCCACATCTACGATCGCATCATCAACAATACTACCAATCACCAAAGCTAAAGCCAGCAGGGTAATTGTTTCCAGGTTAAAGCCGAAAATCGCCATAACGATAAACGTCGCCAACAATGACGTAGGAATCGCTAAGGCAGAAATTAGGGTGGCTCGCCAATTCCATAAAAAAGGAAAAATTACTACGATGGATAACAATACTGCTTCCATCAGCGCATCAATTGTTGACTGTGTGGCTCGACGGATATATTCGGCTTGAGTGGCAGCTAAACTGAGTTTGACATCCTTCAGACTAGACCGCAGTCTTTGGACTTCTTTTTCAACTCGACTCACTACTTCTAAGGTGTTAGCACTACCGCGTTTGATTACCTGAAATGCGAGTGCATCTTGCCCATTAAACCGGACTAATGTTGCCCCTGCTTGAGGGATAGCTGCACTTATATTAGATGGATTTAAGGGAGGAGTTGCAGTAGCACCACCCAACAGTGAGACTTTCAGGACTCCGGGAAGTTTAGCGATCGCACTCACAATCTCGTCTTTTGCCAACTTTGTCAAATCTGTAAGATTCCGTGTGGAACTCTCTATGGCATAGCTAATGGCGGCTGACTCGTTTAAATTCAGGGGAATAATCTTAGAAGTCCCTCCTTGAGGTAGAGTCAACTGCTTAAGGGCAGTTTCGACTTGTTTGGTCGATGTTTCTAAATTCGTCCCAACGGCAAAAGCAAGGCTAACGGCTGTTTGACTAGGATAAGTGGATGAGCGGATATTCTCCAATCCTTTTAGGGAGCGGAGGCGTTCTTCTAAAGGTTTAGTAAGCTTCGCCTCGGTATCCAGGGCAGTTGTCAGGGGGGCTGTAGCATTCACAACCACCACTGGAAAGGTAATATCTGGAAACAAGGCATATTTGAGGGAACTGAAAGCCAGAACACCAGCTACCGTTACGGCAATCCAAAAACTCACCGTCAGCCACGAAAATTGAATTGCCAATTTGGAAATATTGAAGAGTTCTCGTGCGGATTTGGAGTTATGAAGCTTTACCATCTTGGAAAATTATCGTGTGGGTGACACAATTATTTAGTCATGCTACAGCAATCACCTTCGGTTTGCGAGTTTTGATGGTCACAAAACGGCAATATTAGTTATTGTCACCCAGATGTGGCAAAATTTTTAATACAGAATTGAAACTTGGTTTTGTCGAGCATCAGGAATTATTCTGTCGGAGCTTTACAAACTGCGACGCCGAATAGCCCGCACTTCGACAAGCTCAGTGACCATCGTAGACATTGCTCTTTAAGGTAGAGAAAATTTTGCCAAGCTCGCCTACTTCTACCCAAACGCAAACTTGAAACTGTCGAGACTAGTGCCTAATTTTTTGCCCATCAACACAATTCTGGTACCTCAGGGAGCAGAATATAAAGCTGTCTGTCGCGGATTACGTGGCGTTACTGGTTCGATCCCAACGGTAGTAGCCATACCTGTTGGGATGAAGCCTTTACTTAAATACCTACAACAAGGACAATTTTTAGCTCCATCCAGGGTGCTAATTATGGGTATCTGTGGCAGCTTGAGCGATCGCTATACAGTTGGTGATATTGTGTTATATCAAGATTGTATTTACCCTGGAAAACTACAAGAATGCGATCGCCCTTTCACAACACAATTAAACTCTGCCATATCACAAAAAGCTTCATTAGTCAAGTGTCTGACAAGCGATCGCCTGATTTGGTCTGCTGCCGAAAAACGCCGTTTAGGTGAGACATTCAAGGCTGATGTTGTTGATATGGAAGGGTTTACCGCCCTAGAGTTTTTCAATGCAGCTGGGGTGGAGGTGGCAATGCTGCGAGTAGTCAGCGACGATTGTCAGCATAATATCCCCGATCTGACACCAGCAATTAATGATGGCTCATTAAAGCCTTTTCCGTTAGCGATCGCAATGCTTCGACAACCCCTTGCAGCGACTCGGCTGATTCGAGGTTCATTAACAGCATTAAAGGTTTTAGAGCAAGTTACAAATCGGCTCTTTTCTGGCAATAATTAGGCGATTAGAAGTCGCTACTAGACAAACTTTCGTCCGCTGCAAACTAAGAGAAAATCAAAGGTTTGCTAACCTGCGGAGGCAGATTTCGTCTCGTGTAGTCAAGCTAGTAGTCTGTCCCAAAAGTTTTCAGAAGCCTTGATATCACATCAAAACAAAGTAATAGGGACTTCCAAGAAATAAATTACCCAATCTTGTGGGGTGGGCATCTTGCCCGCCCATATACAAGGGCGGGCAAGATGCCCACCCCACAAGAAGTAGTTGAGTATTTTTTTATTTGGAAGTCCCATAAATACTGACAGTGTAATAATCAATACAAGTTGATTTTAATTATGAAATTGTTTGTAGAACAAGTTTTACACAAACTTTATTGTTATAGATATTAAATAGAAAAAAAATTGGGAAGCATAATATATAACCTTATTAGGGTTGGGTTCCATGAGAGCTTATTGCACTAGATCGTGAACGAAAAATACTTTTTTGCCAGAATAGCTCGGAACTAATTGGCCAACTATCAAAGATCATTTATGAAACTCAATCACAACCTCTACCTTTACTCATTCTTAGCTAATTTCGGATGGCTCAAGAAAAGTTACACCGCTAAAATCATGTTGGTGGCATTTTTGGGTACTCACGTACCACTTTTGACTTTACTATTGAGTTTCCTGGTCTCAAACTCCTATTCTTTGGAGATGGCGGCGCGAGTTATGATAATTGCTCTGTTGGCGACGTTAGCGGGTACAGCCGTCACCCTCTATGCGCTAAACCATCTCCTCAAACCGGTTATTTTGACATCCGCTACATTGCAAAATTATCTGAATACCAAAACCTTACCTGAATTGCCCACAGAATTTGCTGATGAAGCGGGTACATTGATGGCAGATACCTCACAAACTCTTCACAAATTAGATGAGTTAATTCACTACATCAGTAATTATGATGACTTGACAGGATTGCCCAATCGTGATTTATTCTGCGATCGCCTCCATGAAATTCTATCCAAACCTGAAAATAACCAGCGCCTTGTAGCTGTCTTTTTGCTGAGTATTGATGATTTCACTGGTATAAGTCATGGGTTGGAGCATGAGACAACAAATTTGTTGTTAAGAGCAGTTGCCCAGAGGTTATCAACCTGCATAGCACAAACAGATATTCTTGCCCATTTGAGTAGAGATGAATTTGCTCTTGTCCGAACAGAGATTCATTCTCTTGAAAGTGTAATTAAGCTATCTCAGCTGCTCTTAAGTACCCTGAGTAAAACCTTTTCTGTTGAGGGTAACTCAATTCGTATCACCGCCAGCATTGGGATGACAATTAATGGCATAAACGATCGCAATAGCGTAGATCAACTCTTGCAACAGGCTCACATAGCCCTTTACCAAGCAAAGCAGCAAGGGCGTAGCCAATACCAATTCTATTCGCCAGAAATTAATGCTCAGTTGCAGGAACGACTGACATTAGAAAATGAATTACATGGGGCGCTTGAGCGCAACGAAATGCTGGTTTATTATCAACCTCTAGTTGATTTACATAGCGGACAAATTACAGCTGTGGAAGCGTTGATTCGCTGGCAGCATCCCACTTTAGGGATGATTTCTCCAGCAAAGTTTATTCCCATTGCAGAAGCCAATGGTGCGATCGTACCAATTGGCGAATGGGTGTTGCGAACTGCTTGCGCTCAAACCCGTGCTTGGCAACTTGCTGGATTTACCCCAATTCGGATGTCTGTAAATCTGTCAGCTCGACAGTTTGAACAACCGTATCTGGTTGAGGTAATCAACCAAATTCTTGAGGAGACTGAACTCCAAGCATCTGATCTCGAACTAGAAGTAACAGAAAGCTTCTTGATGGGTAACATTGAGCGATCGATTAAAACCTTAAAACAATTACGAGAACTGGGTATATTGTTGGCTCTAGACGATTTCGGCACCGGTTATTCCTCCCTGAGCTACTTGAAGCGCTTTCCTGTAAATATACTGAAGATTGATCAGTCATTTGTGCATGATGTCATGTCCAATTCTGATAGCGCTACCGTCACCAATGCCATTATTGCCCTCGCAAAGAGCCTCCGGTTGACTATCACAGCAGAGGGTATAGAAACCCAAGAACAGCTTGACTACCTGAAAATGCAGGGATGTGAGGAAGGTCAGGGTTACTACTTCAGTCGTCCTGTCCCTGCTGATATAATTGCCCCGATGTTGCAGAAAAGTTCTCAGCAGATGGTGACAATTGCAGCATAGGTAGATGTTTAAGCGAGAAAATGATTTTAATTTTGATAGGACTTACGCACGAGTTACGGAATAACGAACCGCAGAGGCACAGAGAACACGGAGAAATCAGAGTTAGAGAGATATTTGGCGTAAGTCCTATTTGATACAAAACGTCGTAACTTTTTCTTAGGGAACTCTAAGAAATAAACTATCCAATTTCTGGACTTCACCACGACTTTGCTGCTCCCTGCCTCTATAGCGATGGTATATTTTTTTATTTGGAAGTCTCTTAGCACCCAATTTATCGGGGGTTGGGGGATCTAAAGTTTGAGTCACATCACGCCAAGATCCCCCTAACTCCATTAGCTCCTCATTGCCAATAACCGCACCTTTACAGACGGACGCCACTACCGCCATCAAGATTAAAATCTCTTAACCTTTCGTTACACTAAAGACATCGAGAAGGAAGAAAATAAACCTCTCGAAGCTGATATCAAAGGTGAAGGACATGAATGGCACAATTCGCGTTGGAAATCTCTTCGGAATTCCCTTCTATATCCATCCGTCATGGTTTTTAGTTCTGGGTTTAATAACTTGGAGCTATAGTAGTGGACTGGCGGCACAATTTCCCCAATTGTCTGCGGGATTAGCTTTGTTACTAGGATTGATGACTGCGCTGATGTTATTTGCCTCTGTCGTCGCCCATGAATTAGGCCACAGTTTTGTTGCGATTCGTCAGGGTATTGATGTCAAATCTATTACACTGTTTATATTTGGCGGTTTAGCTAGCTTAGAAAAAGAGTCGAAAACCCCAGGTGAAGCTTTTTGGGTTGCGATCGCAGGGCCAATAGTTAGCCTACTACTATGCGGTATCGTTACAGCTATTGGTATTACTACTGCTGCATCAGGGCCCTTAGCTGCAATTATTGGTGTTTTAGCTTCTGTTAACTTGGCATTAGCCCTGTTTAACCTGATTCCTGGCTTGCCCTTAGATGGCGGAAATATACTGAAAGCTATCGTGTGGAAAATCACAGGCAATCCTTATAAAGGTGTGACCTTTGCTAGTCGAGTTGGGCAAATCTTTGGTTGGGTAGCAATTCTTTCAGGTGTACTTCCCCTAGTATTATTTGGCAGCGCCAGTAACTTCTGGAACTTGTTAATTGGCTTCTTCTTGTTGCGAAATGCTGGTAATGCGGCTCAATTTGCCAGAGTGCAAGAAAAACTCACAGGTTTGACAGCCGAAGATGCTGTAACCCATGATAGCCCGATTGTATCTGCTAATCTTACCCTGAGAGAATTTGCCGATGAGCGAGTCATAAGTGGGCAAAACTGGCATCGGTTCTTAGTGACTGATGATGATGGACAATTAGTAGGTGCGATGTCTATTGATAATTTACGAACCGTCCCTACAGCACTGTGGTCAGAAACTCAAGTAAAACAAGTCATGCGACCAATTACCGAATCTACTACAGTTCAATCCGATCAACCTCTTTTGGAAGTCATGCAGCTACTCGAACAACAAAAGCTATCTGTGCTTCCCGTGATTCGTAAGAATGGTGTCCTAGTTGGAATCTTAGAAAAAGCTGCTATTATCCAGCTACTTCAAAGCCGAACCCAACCTAACCCTGCATAATAATTACTAATTCGTAATTCGTAATTCGTAATTCGTAATTAAATAGGACTTAGGCAAAAGTACACGCGCTCTGGGGCAATTCATGAATTGCCCCTACTACGGTTAAAGTGAAAGGGATCATAAAACCTTTCCCTTTTGCCTACTTTGGAATTAGATGGGGTTAAGAGCAACAGATAAATTCCAACTTCCTGCCTTCTTCACCATCTCTGCGGTGAGAACACGTTGCCAAGTTAATTCTTTTGTACTATCATCCCAATGCCAGCGTAATAAATTAGCGGGTTGACTCTTGACAATTCGTGGTAAACCAATCGCTTTTCTAGGTGCATTAGTAGCTAGTAAAATGGCACTTTCTACATCACAAATTCCCCACTTCACCAAATTCTGTACTCCCACCAATAAGGGTAAAGTCGTCCCCGACAAAGTGCCATCCGGCAGTCGTGCCGTACCGTTTTTAACTTCAATTTGCCGAGTATCCCAAGGATACACCCCATCGGGTAGCCCCAGAGGTGCGAGGGCATCGCTGACGAGGAACAGCCCTTTTTCGTAATTGCTAGCGCGAAGTAAAATTTGTAGCATCGTAGGCGAAACGTGTTCACCATCAGCAATAAAACCACAGATGACATCAGGATGAGTAATTGCTGCCCCTAATAATCCTGGTTCGCGGTGATGTAATGCTGGCATAGCGTTGAAAGCATGAGTTACCATCGTTGCACCCTCATCAAAGGCACGTTGCGCTTGGGCGGCTGTTGCTTGAGAATGTCCTAAACTGACAGTAATTCCTAGAGAACGCAAATATGGAATTACTTCACCAGTTAAATCTAACTCTGGTGCTAAGGTGATAAGTTTCACGAGCATTGCATAATTACCCAAAACCCGCTTTACCCGATCAATTGTTAGAGGTAACAAATACTCTGCTGGGTGTGCGCCGCGCTTTTGGAAATTCAAAAATGGGCCTTCTAAATGTACTCCCAGAATCTTGGCACCAGCTTGTTGAGTGGGGATAACTTCAGCAATAATAGCAAGCGATCGCTGAATATTTTCGACTGAAGTTGTCACAAGTGTCGGTAAAAATCCATCTACCCCAACATTCCACAAAAATTGTGAGATTTTCTGAAGTATATGAGCATTTTCGGTCGTCAATTCGGGAAATGCCAAACCCAACGCACCGTTAATTTGCAAATCAACGCCGCCGAGAGAAATCCAGTCACCTGCTACATCTAGTAGAGACGTACATCTGTGCATCTCTACCGTACCCATTGGCAAGATTTGCTCAATTATGCCCTCTTGATTAACCAAGAGCATCTGCAAATCTTTGTAACCAGGCACTCTAGCATTGATAATATCTACAGGATTTTGTCTTGCTTGGCTCATCACACTGGCTAGGGAATAATTAAACCTGACCCGATTTTAGATGCAACAATCAGTAATTAATCCAAAATCCAAAATCCAAAATCCAAAATCCAAAATTCTATGACTCCCTTAGTTGCTATTATCATGGGCAGCGATTCCGATTTGCCCACCATGAAAGACGCGATCGCAGTTTGTGAAGAATTTGGCGTTGAAAGTGAAGTGGGGATCGTTTCTGCTCATCGTACCCCAGAACGGATGGTACAATATGCTCAATTTGCACACCAACGCGGTATTAAGGTAATTATTGCTGGTGCCGGTGGTGCTGCCCATCTGCCGGGAATGGTAGCGTCTTTAACTCCACTTCCGGTTATTGGTGTTCCTATACCCACCCGTAACTTACAGGGTGTTGATTCTTTGTATTCTATTTTACAAATGCCTGCGGGGATTCCTGTAGCAACAGTAGCGATCGGTAATGCCAAAAATGCCGGACTTTTAGCAGTACAAATTCTCGCAACTCATCAACCAGAATTGCTAGAAAAAGTGCAGCAATATCGCAAAACTTTATGTGAATCAGTAATTGCAAAGCAAGCAAAACTAGAAGAATTAGGCTATGAACAATATTTACAACAGATGTTTTAATAAAAATTAATCCCAGAGCAGCAGGGAAGCAGAAAGTATTTCCCCAATGCCCAATACCCCATAAAAAATGACAAATGACTAACCAAACTATTCGCATTGTTGCCCGTATTATTGCTTTGCCTAACAAAGTAGAAGAACTAAAAGCTGTACTGTTAGAACTCATTGAGCCAACCCGTCAGGAAGCGGGTGCGATCGAGTATAAACTTTTGCAAAACCAAGACGATCCAACAGACTTTACTTTTATAGAGGAGTGGACTTCTGATGAAGTCCTAAATACTCATCTAGATTCACCACATTTCCAAGCAGCAGCAGCCAAACTAGAAGGTTTAGTGACTACTGCACCCGATATCCGCCGATACCATCTTTTGGCATAATGTCATATTGCTAAGGATCATTTGGAATATCTCAGCTTTAAATTCTAAGATTGAAGCGATCGCTCCAGAATCAAGGCAGCATTCTGAAGTATCTTGATTTTGAGGCCGTAGTCAAAAATTGAGAGCGACAACATCCATGTGTCAATTGCTCGGAATGAATTGCAATGTTCCAACGGATATTTGCTTTTCTTTTGAAGGGTTTTCTGCACGGGGAGGAAAAACGGACGATCATAGCGATGGTTGGGGCATTGCTTTCTTTGAAGGGAAAGGATGTCGAATGTTTTTAGATGCCCAACCTTCTGTTGCTTCTCCAGTAGCCGAGTTTGTGCGGAGTTATCCCATCCACTCAACCCATGTCATAGCCCATATCCGCAAAGCTACTCAGGGTGAAGTTGCCTTACACAACTGCCATCCTTTCCGTAGAGAATTGTGGGGTCAATATTGGGTGTTTGCCCACAACGGTAATTTGCCAGATTTTGAACCAGAAAATTTGGGCTTTTATCAAGCCGTAGGTGATACCGATAGTGAAAAAGCATTCTGTATGATGCTAGAAACACTGCGATCGCGCTTTCCTGGGGGTAAGCCTGACATAAAGGAACTGTACCCTGTGCTGCAAAAAATTACAGATGTAATTGCAAAATTGGGTATATTTAATTACTTATTATCAGATGGAACCCACTTTTTTGCTTATTGTTCAACTAAACTTAGCTACATTGTCCGCCAAGCGCCCTTTGCAGCTGCCCATTTAATTGATCAAGACATGACGGTAGATTTTCGGGAGGTGACTACAGAACGCGATCGCGTCGCTGTCATTGCTACTACACCCCTGACTGACAACGAAGTTTGGACACAAATCCAACCGGGAGAGTTATTAGTTTTTCAGGACGGGCTGCCCCTGAAATATGGTTGAAATTAAGAATCTGATGTTGTGGGTGAATTTAAAAATTAACCAGATTCCCATTTAGATATTTTCTAGATGGGTTTTCCTTTCTAACAAGTGTCATAAGTGTCATTACAGAAAGCACTTCATTAATTACCGTCCGTGTAATGTTGCAATTGAGTATTGAACCGTGTACTAGTTTAAATTCTAGTTATAAGGATTCTCTTGTATCTCCCGCCTATATCAGATTCCCGAATGAACAAAGCGATCGCCTACACTTAGAGAGCTTGCTTTGATCGCTCCCAACCCTTTGAGCGTAGTTTTCTGTGCTTCGGTAATCCCGGTCACGCCCGTGATGTTCATGCCTTCGTAGGGGCGATTGGCTCTCAGCGTTTTGAGACATTCACCCGTTTGCACCGACCACAGCCGGATGGTTCCGTCCGAACTGCTGCTTGCAAGATATGAGCCACTTGGATTCCAAGATACATAAAAAATTCGGCTCTGGTGTCCGTGTAGGGTGAAATTGCATTCATTGGTTTCCAGATTCCACAGTTTTATCGTGCAATCATCGCTGCCACTGGCTAACCAACGACCGTTTGGACTCCAGGCAAGCGCCCAAATCCATGCCTGATGCCCCACGAGTTCTCGCTCAAATGCACTCGTCTGAAGATTCCAGAGCCGCACGGTTTGATCGGTACTGCTGGTTGCCAACCAGTTGCCGTCTGGACTCCAGGCGATCGCAACGCCCATCAAGCGTTCGTCGTGCAAGGTCTGCACACACTCGCCGGTTTGCACATCCCACAGCTTGATCTGCCGATCGTCACTCGCGGTTGCCAACCGCTTGACATCAGGACTCCAAATCACCCACCAAATCCAACTTTGATGCCCGGATAAGACTCTGAGGCATTCGCCAGTTTCGGGATTCCATAATCTGATAGTTGGGTCATTCATACCGCTTGCAGTCGCCAGCAATTGTCCGGTACTTGTTGGCAAAATCACTGCGCTCGGACTCCAGGCAACCGACCACACCCAACCCGAATCATCCGTTAACGTTCTTAAGCATCGCCCTGTCTGCACGTCCCAAATCTTGATTGTACTGTCTCGACCACTGCTGGCGAGCAGTCCTGCTGCATTCTGAGCATCAACACAAGCGTAAGGATTCCATGCTGCCGAAAGTACCCACCCATGATGCCCCGTTAACGTTTTCAGGCATTGTCCAGTCTCCACCTCCCAGACTCTGACGGTATTATCTGTGCTGGAACTAACTAAGCATTTGCTATCGGGACTCCACACTACAGTGCGAATCCAGTTTGTGTACCCGTTGAGTGTGTGACGACACTGACCCATCTGAGGGTTCCAAAGCCGTACCATCTGGTCAAGGCTGCCACTGGCGATCGCTTTTCCATCACTGCTCCAGCTTACGCTCCAAATCGGTTCAAGATGTCCTTGCATCGTTTTCAAGCAGGTTCCGGCGATCGGGTTCCAGAGCCTGACGGTGCGATCGCCGCTACAACTCGCTAGCATTGTGCCATCGGGACTCCACGCCAACGAGTAGATCCACGTGGTATGCCCGGACATACTGCGAATCTGCTGTCCGGTTTGCTCGTCCCATAGCCGAATCAACAAGTCTGCACCGGCGCTAGCAAGTATTTTTCCATCGGGACTCCAGGCAACGCAACCGACCCGGTATCCGTCAACGGGCAACGTTTTGAGGCAATCACCCGTCTGGATATCCCACAGTCGAATCGTTTGATCGTCACTGCCACTGGCGAGAATCTTTCTATTGGGATGCCAAGCCACACTCCAGATCAAATTTTGATGCCCGTGCAAGGTGCAAAGGCAAGCTCCGGTCTTTGCATCCCAAATCTTAATCGTGCGATCGCCGCTACTGCTGGCAAACCTGCTGCCGTCTGGACTCCAAGTTAAACTCCAAACTCCCTTGTGGTGATCTCGAAGCGTGTGCAAACATTGCCCTGTTTCCACATCCCAAATTTTAATCGTACAGTCTTCGCTGCCGCTGATTAGCCTCGGCTTGTTGGGATGCCAAGCGACGGCTAAAACCCAGCTTTGATGACCACTCAAGCTTGAAAGCAGCTGTTCTACACCCGATTCATTATCGCTAATTGTTTGCCACAGACGCACAGTGCTATCGGTGTCTGCTAGAGCGAGCATTTTACTATCTGGACTAAAGGCGACTGCTAGGATACCGCCAAAAGTTTGGCAAAAGGTTGATTGCACGAACTTGCAGCCAGTGAAGTTGACCCGGTGTAAGTTAACTGCTGAGAGATTCGCATGACAAAGGGTGAGCTTGGAAAAGTCGTAGCCTGTGAGATCGATCTGTAAGTAGCAGCAAAGGTTGATTAAATTTCCAGCCGCATACACAGAATCAGACCCGCTTTGCAGCAGCTTGAGGATGTTCTGCAACCGTGCTTCAATTTGTGCTGGAGTTCTCAGTACCGTTTGTAGCTGTGTGATTACTCCTGCCAGAATCAACCGTTGCTGAGTTTCTCTAATGTATTCTTTAACGGTCATCTTGAGTAATGCATGGCTACTCAATAAATCGATATCTTGGTTGACCAACTCATTGGCGATCTGCTCGACCAACACATCAGTACAGTATTCCATTACCACGGGCTGCTGCGTGTAGCTGCCTTGTCTGCGCTCAATCAAATTTCGCCAACTCAATGACTCTAGTGCTTCGAGCAATTTGGCTCGCGGCACGGTCGGTACTATATCTTCACTCAACTGTGCGATCGTCGTCCATTCTCGATTGATCGCTAACCAATACATGATGTTTTGTTCGATGTTTGACAGCCGCTGAAACTGCTGCTCTAGCAATCGTCGAGCACCATTAAACAGAACAGTGTTCTGCTGCAAAAACTGCTCAATATCGCCATCAAACACATCTTGAATCGAGCTAGCGACAATTTTTATCGCTAAAGGATTGTAGCCGTATTGCTCGGCTAAGATGCGTTTGTTTGTCTCAGAGCCAATCAAACCTTTTGCGGCAATCAACGCTTGAGCAGTTTGAGGTGAACCACTGAGAAGCAGCGATCGCACCGCCCCTGTTCCTTCCAATACCGCAATTTCAGAGGGTTTCTCACGGCTGGTGAGCACTACACAACTCTGGTGTTGCGCCTCACACAGCAGCTTGAATAATTCACCGTAGGATTCGTAACCTGAGCGATATTGTCCAGCCTGCTTGCCTGCTTGAAAAATTGTCTCCACGTTATCGAGGACGATTAAACAGCGATGCGATCGCAGCCAATGGATTAACCGCCCGAATTCTGCTTTGATGTCTTGCTGGTTCGAGAAAAACGACACAAGGTCTGCCAGCAGCGTTTCCAGGAGCGGTGCATTTCGTAAACTGCGCCAAATCACGAACTCAAACTCGTGGTGCGACTGCAAGCCAGTAGACATGACCAGTTGATTCGCTAGCTTCACCGAGAGGGTTGTTTTGCCGATACCGCCCATACCCAACAGCGCCACCACCCGACAGCGTTCTCCAATGATCCAGCCACACAGGGCGGTCAATTCTGCGGTGCGACCACAAAAGCCAGCAACGCTGACGGCTTCGCCCCAGTCAATTTGCGGGGAGGGAGAGTGGGAAGCTGGTCGGGCTGGTTGGGGAATCTGCTGTATGGCTGCGGCTGTTGTGACTGCCGTTGCTTGCCTCACGGGTTGAGTGACGAGCGAACTCGGTGGTTGTCCCCCAGTTTCAATGTCGCTGGCTCGCCGCATCAGCGCATTGCGGAAATTGGTCTTACTCACGCTCTCATTCAGCCCAAGCGACAGCAACTGCCAAAGCTTGGGGCCAATATTGCGCTTGACATGGCTAATCGAGTATCCAGCCTGTTCGGCAATCTCTTCATAGGTTTTATTAGCGATCGCGCCCAGCAAAATCGTGGTTTCCAAATCGCTTAGATGTCTCCCTCTGTGAGCTAGGATGACTGCATTTC
Organism: Nostoc sp.; assembly: GCF_036917635.1. Classification (GTDB taxonomy): domain Bacteria; phylum Cyanobacteriota; class Cyanobacteriia; order Cyanobacteriales; family Nostocaceae; genus Nostoc. The sequence goes on along the minus strand of NZ_JBALCW010000008.1, from coordinate 85,096 downwards.
CGATAGCCAGTAACTGTTCTGGTTCCACAATGAGCGTTTTTTTGAGTTTGATCCCTGTTATTAAAACATTATGGAACATTCTGGAACTTTTAACTTATTTTCACTCAAATGACAAGAACTTTTAGGTAACGACAGACACAAAATCTTTGCTTACAGTAAGTGTATTGGAATCGAAAGCAACCAAACCGAGCGATGAGCAGTTCAAAAGTTAACGCCACTGTCATTAATTGATTTGTATATCTTCTGTTAGCTTCTATTCACACTGCATTCAGTTCAAGCAAGGCTGAAGAATTCATTGCATCACTCTTTTGTTTTAAGCAGAACACTGAATAAGCTAAAAAACATCTAACTTGCATAACCCTTGTTAAATATAACTCTTGTGGGGTGGGCATCCTGCCCGCCCAGTATATGCAAGTTTATTTGTGGAACAGCTTAATACTATTTTACGCTTAATGTGAATTAAAAACGTCTCTTATCCCGTAAGGGTTTTGAGAATTGCCCAAAATCATGCTTTTGAAATTATCAACGAAATTACAAGGGTTTCAACGCTTAATTCACATTAAACGTATTTTTAGTTGTTCAATCAACAGCCTAGCAAGATTGAGTGCAAGGTGTAGCTCACCAACGTCGCTTGTCTTTGGTTGGCGTTAAACCACTCACAAAATCAGAGGTAAATTTAAGGATACTCTATATGGTGGGTCTGGTAATGATACTCTCTATGGTGGGTCAGACAATGATATTCTCTATGGCGAATCCGGCAATAACATCCTTTCCGGTGGAGATGGAGCTGACGTGTTTGGCGTGGGCGTATTTTTTACAAACACCTCTAACACAATTACTGACTTTGAGGATGGCACCGACAAGATTAGCGTAACTGGGCTTTTCGGTAGTAAAGTGAGCTTTGGACAACTGACGATTAGTTCCAGTGGCAGCAACACGCTGATTAGTTATAATCTCAACAATTCAACCTTGGCAACGCTAACAGGTGTCAACTCCAGCCTGATTACCTCTGCCGATTTTGTCACTATCTAAGTTTTCAAATACAATTGCAAAGCGCGATCGCTTTTGTGGTCAAGCTTGAGTTGTTCGTTGCTGTGAGCAGTAGCGCCTCTTGAAAGATTTTTCCAAAGATAAAGCAACTTTTCCGAACTTAAGCGATCGCTCCAGCAACTACTTAAGTTCTCAAATGGCTAAAACCCTTGCAAGTGCTACTGATGGTCACTATTTATTAAATTCTTTGTTTTGCCATCCTCATCTAATGCTTGCCCTGCACTAGCTTTCAAGCGAGTCAACCTGCCTTTGCGTACACGTTCGCTGTCACGAACACCACCCGCTATCTCATATTCGTTGCTGTTCTTGCCGTACTTGAAAGCAACTCCCCTCAGCAATTTGTCTGAAAGATTGTTCAAGCTTTGTTCCATCTCATCAATCTTATTTTTGTGAGAGTCAACCACAGCAAGAGCGCTATTATAAGTATCAAGCATACTGCGTAACTGCTCAATTGATTGAGTCAGGTTTTGCAAATCGCAATGATCGCCAAAATCCATAGTTGCATCAACTGCTTTGAGTGCAGCCGTTCTCAATTCGGCTTTTTCGAGAATCCGCGATATGCGTTTTCTACGAGGCATAAATTTACTCCTATAATCAGGTTATAGAACTAGCTTGCCTCAATCAAGTAAGATTCCGGTTCAGCATAATTCACAATTTTTACTGAGAATTTTTCATGTAATATCAGTGATATCTCTGAATTTAATCACTAAATGCTGATTTAATAAAAGAAATATGTTGAAGTCTTAGAAAAGCTGCTGCTGCGGTGTCCAGATCCCCGACTTCTCTAAGAAGTCGGGGATCTAATTTTTCACGAATGATTTAAGACTGCTATATTTTTGCGCTCGCTTCAACGTTGATGACCAACTTTGTAAAGTTGATGACCAACTTTGTAATGTTGATGACCAACCTTGTAATGTTGATGACCAACTTTGTAAAGTTGATGACCAACTTTGTAAAGTTGATGACCAACCTTGTAATGTTGATGACCAACCTTGTAATGTTGATGACCAACCTTGTAATGTTGATGACCAACCTTGTAATGTTGATGAGTGCCTAGACAAGGCAACACCTCATTTTTTCACCATCACCATCGCGCTACATTTTGGACTGCCCCAATCCAACGCCAGTTAAAAAGGGCGATCGCCAATGTAGCAAAAATCAGCCATGCGTCACACCAAAAGCCTCGATGACTTTAGCGATCGCACTGACAAAATTAGTTAAACTGGTGGACTGAGCTTTGGACAACTGACGATTAGTTCAAGTGGCAGCAACACGCTGATTATTTATGGTAGTCAAATCTTGGCAAGCCGATTTTATCACAATCTAAGTTTTCAAATACAATAGCGTCAGCGATCGCTTCCGTGGTCAAGGTTGAGTTGTTTGTTGCTGTGAGCGATCGCAAGCTTGAAAGATTTTTCCGAACTTAAGGCAATTTTTCCGAACTTAAGCACTAAGCTGTTGCGCCTTTAATTTGCACTAATATTTTTTCAACATGGTTGTGGGGTGGGCATCTTGCCCGCTCTGATTGTGCAAGTTGTATACACAACAGCTTAGCACTTGGCTTGCCCTTAAGTTTTCAAGTAGCTCAATTCCTTACTAGTACTGGCTTATGACCAGTAATCTTAACTTATGTGCTTAATAACCTAAACTAGGTTGTTCAAACCACAACAGTAAACTCTAGGAAGTTAACCATTCCCTAGCAAGTTGCTTGATACCCGAACAACTAATTGTGATGACATATTTGATACTTGAAAACAAAAACATTTCTAATTTTTCACAGAACTGGTAAAATCACCATATTCTTGATAAAGAATGTGAGGTTTTGTGGTGTTTGCAACTAGATACATGTAATCATCCAGTATTATAAACACTATATAACTGTATTCCCATCAGTTATCTGTAGATTTAGCGGAGGAAATAGAATGAGTTTGTGGCAACGCCCACTCAAAAGGTTACAAGCGATGCCGAAGGCGGGCTACGCCTACGCGTTCAATAGAACGTATCGGTTCAGACTAAATTCGCTCAAAGGCTTTGTATCACTCTTTTTAGTAGGGACTCTATTGAGTGTGGCGCTTGCCGCCTGCTCTGGTGGAACAGCGAATAATTCTTCCTCCCAAAACCCTAGTGCTACTCCTGTTGCTGCAACCAAGGATAATGTTGAACTAACTCTTGTATCCTTTGCAGTTACCAAAGCGGCTCACGAAGCAATTATTCCTAAATTTGTCGAACAGTGGAAGAAAGATCATAATCAAACTGTCGTCTTCAAACAAAGCTATGGCGGATCTGGTTCCCAAACTCGCGCCGTTATTGATGGTTTGGAGGCAGATGTTGTCCACTTGGCACTAGCTGGAGACACTTCAAAGATTGAAAAGGCTGGATTAATTCAACCAGGATGGGAAAAAGAAGTTCCTAATAATGGTATTGTCTCGAAATCGGTGGCAGCATTAGTCACCCGTCCAGGAAATCCGAAAAACATTAAGATTTGGGAAGATTTATCTAAAGACGGTATCAAACTAATTACTGCCGATCCGAAAACATCAGGAGTTGCTCGCTGGAATTTTTTAGCTCTTTGGAATTCAGTGATTAAAACTGGTGGAGATGATGCCAAAGCAACTGAGTTTGTTAGTAAAGTGTACAAAAACGTACCTTTATTAACTAAAGATGCTCGTGAAGCTACTGATGCCTTTTTCAAACAGGGTCAAGGTGATGCCCTGATTAACTATGAAAATGAGATTATCTTGGCAGAACAAAAGGGTGAAAAGTTGACTGCGATTATCCCTGATGTCAATATATCTATCGATAATCCCATCGCAGTGGTAGACAAAAATGTTGATAAGCACGGTACCCGTGAAGTTGCTGAAGGTTTTGTCAAATATCTATATACTCCAGAGGCTCAACAGGAGTTTGCAAGATTGGGATTCCGACCAGTGGATGATAGTTTAACTCTAACTAAGGAAGTGGCAGACAAATTTCCTAAGGTGAAAACTTTGGGTACAGTTGCAGACTTCGGTGGTTGGGATGGAATCAATAAGAAATTCTTCGCAGATGGAGCTATTTTTGACCAAATTCAAGCCAAGAAAAAGTAATTAGTTATTAGTCATTAGTCAATGGTCAGTGAACAAAAAGACCGACTAATAGACATCTCCGAAAATGAATGTAGAGACGTAGCAGTGCTACGTCTCTACAAGGATTTTTAAATTACGCAAAATTATTTTTCATACCGCAATCAGCAATGCCAAAACTTTTTGTGAAATTTCAATTTTGAATTTTTGACTATGACTACTATATATCCTTCTATGGAAGTTGAACGCAAAACACCATTCTGGAAGAAATTGGGGCGGGTTCCCTGGACTTGGCGAATCACTATAGGATACCTGACAGTGATGTTGTTTATCCCTATAGCTGCCATGTTCCTGAAAGCAAGTACAGAACCTCCGGCGAGATTTTGGGCGATCGCAACCAGTGATATTGCACTAGCCACTTATAATGTCACTTTTGTTACAGCAATATTTGCAGCCTTGCTCAATGGCGTATTTGGTACTCTAATTGCCTGGGTTCTAGTTCGCTACGACTTTCCCTTCAAACGCTTGATTGATGCCACAGTAGATTTACCCTTTGCACTACCAACTTCGGTAGCAGGGTTAACCTTGGCAACAGTTTATAGCGATAAGGGTTGGATCGGTTCGCTACTAGCACCACTAGGAATTAAGGTAGCTTTTACCCGCACGGGAGTAGCGGTAGCAATGATATTTATCTCACTGCCTTTTATCGTGAGAACTGTGCAACCCGTGCTTCAGGAAATGGAACATGAAATTGAAGAAGCCGCTTGGTGTCTGGGCGCTTCTCAATGGCAGACCTTCTGGAAAGTGATTTTGCCACCTTTATTTCCGACAATTTTAACTGGTGTTGCCTTGGGTTTCTCTCGTGCAGTTGGGGAATATGGTTCGACTGTGATTATTTCTTCAAATACGCCCTATCAAGATTTGATCGCACCGGTGCTGATTTTCCAACGGTTAGAGCAGTATGACTATTCTGGTGCAACAGTAATTGGCATAGTTTTACTCTCAATTTCGTTGGTACTACTATTGGCAATTAATTTCTTACAAGCATGGGCAAGGCGATATGACAGTAGATAAGCCAAGTTTTCACTCATCCGCATCTGATACACATACACCCAAGGTTAAAGAGCAAAAGAGTTGGGTGCCAATACTTTTAATTGGGATAGCGATCGCTTATTTAGCCTTAGTTCAATATATCCCAGCAATTAACGTTTTTGTCCAAGCCTTTAGCAAAGGAACTGGGCCGTTTCTGTCTAACCTGACGCGACCAGCTTTTCTCCATGCAGCTTGGTTAACACTGTTATTAGCTGTGATTTCTCTACCTTTAAATACAGTATTTGGTTTATGTGCAGCTTGGGCGATCGCACGTCATAAATTCCCTGGACGCGCCGTAGTTTTGAGCATTATTGACTTACCCTTTTCCATCTCACCCGTAGTCGCAGGATTGATGATTGTGCTACTTTACGGACGCAATGGGTGGTTTGGCCCTTGGCTCCAGGCACATGATATCAAGATTGTCTTTGCCTTTCCAGGTATGGTGCTGGCTACAGCCTTCGTGAGTATGCCCTTTGTGGCGCGGGAAGTAATTCCTGTTTTAGAAGAATTTGGTAAGGATCAAGAAGAAGCTGCTAGAACTTTAGGTGCGAAAGATTGGCAGATATTTTGGCGCGTCACCTTGCCTAGTATCCGTTGGGGCTTACTCTACGGGTTAATTTTGACCAATGCTAGAGCAATGGGTGAATTTGGGGCGGTTTCGGTGGTATCTGGCAACATTGCTGACCAAACCCAGAGTCTACCACTGTTTGTAGAAGACGCTTACAAACAATATGAAACCGAAGCTGCCTTCTCAGCGGCTGTACTGTTAGGGTTGCTAGCAGTAGTAACTTTAGTGCTGAAGGAGATTCTGGAACGGAAAACCAGCATTAAAGATGTTGAATAGAAAAATCAAGAGATTATAGTTATCCTTTGAATAGGATACAAGCAAATCATGGGACATGGTACGATCTACTTAGTACCTATCAGGAAATTACCGTTAGGGTTAAGAGTAGTTATGTACCAATCCCGATCAGGGATTGAAATAATTCAGATATGGCTACTGATAATACACTTACCAATAAACGGATTCGACTAAGAATTCCCAAAGACTATCACCAGGAACCTGTAATCTCTCGCCTGGTATCTGACTACGGACTGACTGTGAATATCACGGCAGCGATTTTGGGAGCGAATGCTGTCGGTGATGGTTGGTTTGACCTGGAATTACAAGGAACAGATGCACAAATTCAAAGCGGGTTAACCTATCTCCGCGACTTGGAATTGCAAGTCTGGGATGACACTAAAGCAACTGATTGGTAAGGGTTATACACGTCCTCATACCTAAATATAAACCTCACTTCTATTTCTCTCTTCCTTTAAGGAGAGAGACTTTGAATTTCTCCCCTTCCCGTATCAGGGCAAACGCATCTAAATTACTCTTGATCGCAACGAAGGGTAAGAAGCAACGAAAAAATTAGGATTTCGCGTTTGATTATTTTTTAAGCCCCAAAGCGATCGCCTAAAATTTTCGCAATAAGCAAGAGTTAATGACATAAATTCTCATCCCATTGAGAATATGTTTTACTTATTGACATGATGCGGCCGCCCTGGACAGCGATGGCTGCTTTGACTTGGAACTTTCGGGAAATCCCAAAAAACTGACAAATAGCCTATCTTACTTGCAAGGATTGGGGGTGAATTTGCTGGAATTAGCGACACCGAATAGCCCGTCGTAGACATCGCTACCCAAATTCAACCCAACCAGCCCTCTTTAATTTTCCCAGATCCAGCTAGCATGAGTCCCAAAAACTCTGCATGGCTAAAAAATCAATGGCAAGAACAATTCCAGCAATGGATTTCTCTCGGTCAAACCAGTCGATTTTGGAACTGTGCGTATTAAAATCTTATTACGAGGAACCAGTGATTTCGGAGTTAGTTTCTCGTTATGGACTAACAGTCAATATCACCAGTGCTAGACTTCAACCCGATACAGAAGATGAGGGCTGGTTTGATTTGGATTTGTGGGGGAGAACAAAGCAACTCTACTCTAGCCTGAGTTATTTAGAAAAACTGGGGCTACCAATTTGGTTGGATTTGTCTAGCGTTTATAGCGATGTCTACGACGGGCTATTCGGTGTCGCTAATTTATAAAATAATCACTATCCAATGGCAGCATTAAATAACTATCAAACCAATTCCCAAACCAGATTATCACTGGTTTCGTCAGTTTACACAAAAAGCCAAGTCACCCAAATTCGTCTGCGGATATATATTCTTAAATGCTATCTGCAAATACCTGTGATTTCGCAGTTAATTTCTGCTTACGGCTTGGTAGTTAATATTACCAAGGCTATGCTACAACCAAATACAGATCAAGAAGCATACTTTGACATTGAACTGCGGGGAACAGTGCCACAAATCTGTCGCGGCCTGGCTTACCTGGAATCCCTAAATCTCAGAATTGTAGGTAAGCCGAATGCTGACGGCGATGGCTGGTTTTGCTGAAATAATCTAAATTTCGTAGTACCAAATTTCTTCTTCTCGCAGTACAATTCGATGCAAGGAAAGACGAGCAATCAGTCCTTCTTGCTCAAACTGCCCAAGAATACGAGTGATAGTCACACGAGTTGAACCAAGCATTTCCGCTAGGTCTTCGTGAGTCAGACGCATATCTATTAAACGTCCTTTTTCAACTTCCGAACCAAATTTTTTAGATAACCATGCCAACAGCTTGATCAGCATAGTTTCAACTTTTTTATGGCTACGAATAACCATCAATTCTTGAGCCTGTTGGATATGGATAAGTAGAGTTTCTGTGAGTTGAGTGCATTCCTCTAGAGATAAAACCGTGGCCTCTACTTTAGTTAGGCATTCCATTTGGTAAGGATCTAATTTTGACAAAGCCTTACCAACGACATCTCCAGGCCCCCACAATCCCAGAGCGACGGTTGTACCATCTTCCAGATAGGTAAAAGTCCTGATAAAACCCGTTTCAATCTTCCAAAGTCCGTTTTGATGCTCTGCCAGAAATGACCTACGGGCAAAAACTTCTCTAGTATTATTACTTGTTGAGGTAGATAAAGTTGTGTACAAAGCCACCATACTATATAAAACTATTCTCCGATAAATTAACCGTAGTATTACATTTATATCAGGTTATGAGAGGCTATGAATATTTTAAAGAGGGGAGTAGGGAGTGGGGAGTAGGGGGAGCAGGGGGAGCAGAGGAGGCAGGGGGAGAGAAATTAATAACCAATGCTCAATGCCCAATGCCCAATGCCCAATGCCCCATGCCCAAAATTAAATTCCCGCACCATCAAGAAAATCTTCAATCATTCCATCAGAATTTTTGCTCTTAGGGTTGTCGGTTGGTTCCTCGTCAAGGTCTGTTGGGGACAAACTTGATTTTTGCAATTCCTCAAACTGTTTCTCTAGAGCCTTGACACGTTCAAATAAAGCGCGGATGACTTCAGCTTCTACGTCGCGGACTTTATCATGATCTAGAAGATTGCTCCCCGAGTTGTTCTGACGAGTCACGCGCCCTGGAATCCCCACTACGGTAGTGTTACTGGGGACATCTCGTAGCACCACAGAACCGGCTCCAATACGGACGCGATCGCCAATTTGAATATTTCCCAATACCTTTGCACCCGCTCCCACAACTACATGAGAGCCTAAAGTTGGATGGCGTTTGCCGGTTTCTTTCCCAGTCCCGCCAAGGGTGACACCTTGATAAATTAGGGCGTGATCGCCTACGATCGCAGTCTCCCCAATCACTACTCCCATCCCGTGGTCTATAAACACTCCCTGGCCAATTAATGCTCCAGGATGAATTTCAATTCCGGTTAAAAACCTACTAATATGAGAGATAAGCCTTGGTATAAAGGGTATTCCAATTTTATACAGCCAGTGGGCTAATCGATGAAACACTAAAGCTTGGAGTCCAGGGTAACAGAACAATACTTCTAGCCAGTTACGGGCTGCTGGGTCACGCTCAAAAATGGTTCGCAAATCAGTTAGTAGCATACTCTGTTAAGATTTTCGTTGGTAAGTGAGGCTCTGAAAACAGAAACTCAGGATAATTCCCACTAAAAGATCAGGTTATTTATGGGAATTGTGTAGGATAATAATCTACGGTAAGCCGATAGGATAGAGTGTTTTTGCGGGTAGTTAAGTGGGATGCTATCACATTCCACACTTGAAAAAAATTAATTTCGCCTAAACTGCGATAAGTCCTCCAATTCACCGTAGTATGTTGAGTACAGTCTTGAATAGCCAAAACTACGCTCTCTTGGATCTCTCTTCCAAAGTGGAATATGCATTGCTGGCACTATTAGAACTGGCAAGCCACCACGGGAAAAAACTTCCTCTAACCATGAGCGAGATCACTGCCAAGCAACCCATACCTGAACGCTATCTGGAACAAATTTTGACCAACCTCCGGCGTGCTGGTGTGGTGCAGAGTCAACGCGGCTCTAAAGGAGGTTTCGTTTTAGCTCGTGAACCTTGGCAGATTACAATACTTGAAATTGTCACTTTGGTAGAAGGCGAGCGCAAAGAGAAAGATACCTCTGACTCTTTGACTCTAGAAAAGACTCTGGTTTATGAAGTTTGGGAGCAAGCTAACGCTGCCTCAATTGAAGTTTTGGGTCGTTATACACTCCAAGACTTGTGCCAGGAAAGAGAAACTCGCGCCCAGCAAAGTCCGATGTATTATATTTAGACACGACGGAGTACCCAGATGCGGATAGCCAAAGATATCACAGAGTTAATCGGCCGAACTCCTTTAGTTCAATTAAATAAGATTCCCCAAGCTTCAGGAGCGGTTGCTCAGATTGTGGTGAAGCTAGAAAGCATGAATCCAGCATCTTCTGTCAAAGACAGGATTGGTGCGAGTATGGTGGAAGCGGCAGAAAAAGCAGGCTTAATTCACCCTGGAAAAACCGTTTTAGTAGAGCCGACTTCTGGAAATACAGGAATTGCGCTGGCGATGGTAGCAGCCGCCAAGGGTTACCATCTTATTCTAGCGATGCCTGACACAATGAGCCACGAAAGACGATTGATGCTCAAAGCTTATGGCGCTCAACTAGAGTTAACGCCAGGGGTAGAAGGGATGCGAGGAGCGATCGCTCATGCAGAGGAGATTGTAGCTAAAACGCCCAATGCTTATATGTTGCAGCAGTTCCGCAACCCCGCTAACCCGAAAGTTCACGCCCTAACCACAGCCGAAGAAATTTGGAATGATACCGATGGAAAGGTGGATATTCTCGTAGCGGGAGTGGGTACTGGTGGGACGATTACCGGAGTTTCAGAAGTTATTAAAAAACGGAAGCCAAGTTTTCAAGCGATCGCAGTTGAACCAAGCAACAGCCCAGTATTAGCAGGCGGTAAATCAGGGCCTCACAAAATTCAGGGTATCGGCGCGGGATTTGTCCCAGCAATTTACCGTGCAGAACTGGTGGATGAAGTGATTCAGGTAGCAGATGAGGAGGCGATCGCTTATAGTCGTCGGCTAGCAAAAGAAGAAGGATTGCTATCAGGGATTTCTACTGGTGCTGCTTTATCCGCCGCTATTCAAGTGGCACAACGTCCAGAAAATGCCGGTTGCCTAATCGTCATGATCCAGCCTAGTTTCGGCGAACGCTACCTCAGCACCTCACTATTCAAAGATCCAGAAGAAAATGAGTGGTTGAGTAAAGTTTGATTCTGCATCCCAATTTGAAATTTGGGATTTTTCATCTAAATGAAAATCTAAAATTGGCTTGGTTCTCTCTGAGAATTTTCGCCAATTTCCTCGGCACTTTCATTATTTTTCACCAAAATCATCAAACAGAAACAACTAGCAGCTAGCTTAATAAAACTTAAAGCTTCACTTTTTAGTACGATCAAAGCGCCTAATCCTATTAGTACAAAAGGCACAAGATTATTAACGTAGCGGGTTAATATATCAGCTATGACTTTGTTGTTAGTTAATTTGTATGCAGCGTAGCACCAAACTCCTAATAATAGAAAAAATAATCCGATAGTTACCAAAAAAGTCTTGAAGTTAGAGCTAGCAAATAACGGCACATAGACACTAATATTATCGCTACCATTGGCAATTGTAACGGCTGCCACACTATAAGCTTGGGGAGAAAAAAAACTAGTAATTGTTGAGGCTTCAGCTTCTTGTATTGCAGCTACAACTTCTTTTGATGAATCTGCTTCCCGATTCACTAAACTACTGATACCGATGGAAATTGGTACTAAACCAAGTAATCCAATCCAGCTTTTTGAGAAAACTAACCCACCAAATAAACCAGGAAGACTAAGAATTAACAGAACCGTAAAACCGAGAAACTGACCAGCAACTATATGCTTGCGGCGAAAGCTAGCATTTATTTGAGAAAAAAACAATAATAAAATAACAATATCATCAATGTTGGTGGCAATGAATGCGATCGCCCCTGTATTAATTGCAGTAAAAAACTCGTTCATATTTTAAGATAAACATAGACATGCTTTTATCTTGCAACAAGCTATCGCGTTTACGTTTGCATTGGCAAAGCCTCTTATAGAGAAGCGTTGCAAACAGAAGAATGCAAAAAAATTCAGCAACAGATACACACCCCTAAATTATCTGTGTTTATCTGCAATGGCAAACACGAAATTTGATTTGTTGCAACAAATCTCGTGAATCGTTGAAATTTATTAAATAATTACTTCGTCTATTTTAAAGCTTAGTTGTACCAAAAGGTTAATTTGGTATGGTGATAAATCATAGGTTTTAAAAATCCAGCATGAGTAAGCTAGGGACGGTCTTCAGTGAAGGGATAATTGCCTTCATAGCCACTAACATAGATGACATCATTATTTTGTTAATATTTTTTTCACAGGTAGATGTTAATTTTCGACGGCGGCATATATTATTTGGTCAATATCTGGGTTTTATAGCCATTATCATCGCTAGCTTACCAGGATTTTTTGGTGGATTGGTTGTACAACGAGAATGGATAGGATTGCTAGGACTGCTACCAATAGCAATTGGTATTCACCACTTAGTATACAGAGAAGAAGACACTATAACAGTTCAGACAGTAAGTAGTGATTTTAGGCAATCTACACCTACTAACCCCGTATTGTCTTTTATTTTGAGTATTTTACACCCCCAAACCTATAAAGTAGCGGCAGTAACGATCGCTAATGGTGGTGACAATATTAGTATATATATCCCTTTATTCGCTGGTCACGATCTTACCAGCTTGGGAGTGATTCTAAGTATATTTTTTGTCATGGTTGGGCTTTGGTGTGCGATCGCTTATTTTTTAAGCCGTCAACCTACCATTGCTAATATTTTAAGTCGCTACGGTCAAGCTGTCGTACCTTTTGTGCTAATTGGCTTGGGCCTGTTCATTATGTATGAGCGAGGTACATTCACTCTACTACCTTGGGTGAGAAGTTAATCAATGTTGGATTTAGAATTTAAAATCTCAAATTGCTCATACTTGATGAACTAATTTCCAACTCACCATCATTAAGATAGTATAAATAATAAATCTTAGTGGACGTTGCGGAGCTACCTGGCAGATTTTAGCACCTACTAACACCCCTGGAACAGAACCTAGCCATATAGGTACTACCAGACTCCAATCAACTGTTCCCAGGCTGAGATGACCAAGGGCTGTAAACAGCAGTAAAATTGCTGCGTGTGAAATATCTGTACCCACTAACTTTCGTGCATCAAGCCGGAAAAACCCAATCAGCACTAGGGCAAACATTGAACCTGATGAGACGCTAGTCAAACCAACCAAACAGCCTAAAATTGCTCCAAAACTGATTGTTATGAAGCGGCCAACGTTAGTTTCTAGGTCTAATTTTGGCAGTTCGGGTAAATTAAATTTGGGGAAAAAAGTTAATAGCAGCAATTGCACTAGTGCTAATACTGTGACTAGCAAAATCATTCCGCCAAGCAAACGGAGCAAAATTTTATCTAAGTTATACTCACCTGTAGGTTTAATCAGGTGCAAAATCCCCACCCCGAATAGTGAGCCGGGAACACTCCCAAATGCCAGCCATTTGATAACTTCTGTGTCAAGGGTTTTCTGTTCCCAATGCTTGACGCTACCAACAATTTTCATTAATGTAGCAGCCACAACATCAGAACTCACAGCGATGGAAGGCGGAACCTGAAAGACAAAAATTAACATTGGGGTGATGAGAGAGGCTCCACCAATTCCCGTTAAACCAACGATAATGCCAACAAAAAAGCTTAAGAACGGTAGTAATAAATATTCCATACTCTTTAGGGGTTTCAACAATCAGTTATTAGTTATCAAAGTCCTGTTGAGTCTCCCACTTCTATTAAGTGAGCAACATAGGTTAAGGTTTAAATCTTCAAACGAAGCCTTGATAACTGTTCACTGACTTAACTACGAGCAGCTATAACTGAAAGTCAGCTAAAGCTTCACTACTAGAAAGCAACAATTGTGCCAAACTATAGCCCAGTCATAGACAGAGCTAGTGATGCCAAGTTATTGTGTTTCTCAACGGATGAGTGACACAAAGGTTATCCAGCTAAAAGTTAGGGCAGAGAGAATTGGTGGACAACTTAAAACCTGTCTGGAAGTTTTTGGTAGCATGACAACTGGCATTTAGCTGAAACAGGCTGTGATAACTGCTTATGGGTCAGTTGCTCTCCTAAACTCAACTTCTAACTGGTTTTTTTGTGGTTTTACATGTAAAAGCCGGTAAAGCGATGCGCTTACCGTATTTTACTTGTAAGCGTGAGCAAACGTCCAGCGTATTCGCGTTGTATATCGCTAAATTATCTGGATAAAGATGTTAATTCTCAATTAATCGAGTAGATTTTAACTATTTCAGTATAAGGAGTGGCTCCCCAACCTACTCCAGAGTAATTTTTCAGGCAAAACCTACGCAGTATTGATACGAGTCCTATATAAGCGTTTTAATCAATGGGGTTAGGATAATGGCAAGTGTCGTTTTATAGCCGCCATTAACGGACAGTTCCTCTAATAAATTTTGTGGTACTAATTTTCTGGAGTCGCTTCCCAAATTAGATAAGTAGGTAGGCAAGATAAAACCAAACTATGTAACGAAAAGTAAAATCTCTGTATTTGGCTCGTAGTTACGCTATCTTGCGCTAAAGCGCAACTACGAGCCAGTGATGATTATTTACGCCGACTTATATCATGTCCGCTTGATTGCTTCTTAAACCCAAAGAACCCCAAAGAGCCAAAGCTATGCTTTGTCTCCCCTCCCGAAAAGCGGGGAGGGGATTAAGGGGAGTCAGTGCGGTCTCTTGGGGTCTCCCCAAGTGGAGCATCTGGCGTGTGGGGTCTAATGACTATGGTTAGCATAACTATTTATGCGGACATGATATTACTTGCACAAAGATGATTGGGTAATAAAAAACTAATTTAAGGGAAGTAAAAGTGAAAACTCTGTCCCTTGCCCTAGTTCCGATATTACACTTAGTCGTCCCTGATGTTTTTCCATAATAGAATAGCTAATCGATAATCCTAAGCCCGTTCCAGCACCAACAGCTTTTGTTGTAAAGAATGGGTCAAATAAACGCTGTTTAACCTCATCAGACATCCCAATTCCATTATCTAAAATGTCAATGCTTACTGTATTAGAATTAACCATTTTAGTGCAGATTTGAATTGTGGGAATTTTTGTTTGTTGACCTTCATTAGTAATTGCTCCTTCATTTCTGGTAAATGACGAATCTAGAGCATCAATAGCATTGCTGAGAATATTCATAAACACTTGATTTATCTGACTGGCGTAGCAATTGACTTCTGGTAATTTTGCATATTCTTTAATCACATTAATCATTGAACGATATGGTTTTTCTTCTAGACGATGATGCAAAATTAGCAAAGCGCTGTCAATTCCTTCGTGAAGGTTGACAGGTTTCATTTCAGCCTCATCCAAACGGGCAAAATTACGGAGAGAAAGGACAATCTGACGAATGCGAACTGCTCCTACTTTCATTGATTCCAGCAATTTTTGTAAGTCTGATTTGAGGAAGCCTAAATCTATTAGTTCTAGTTCTTCCTCTATCTCAGGAAACGGTTGAGGATAGTAGTGATGATATAGCTCAACTATGTGCAACATCTGTTGAAAATACTCATTGGCATGGGTGAGGTTGCCATAGATAAAATTAATAGGGTTGTTAATTTCATGGGCAACACCTGCCACCATTTGCCCGAGTGAAGACATTTTTTCAGTTTGAATCAGTTGGGTTTGCGTTTGCTGAAGTTTTTCTAAAGTTTCCGACAGATGTTGATTTTTCTGATTCAACTCTTGAGTTCTCTGCTGTACCTTATGCTCTAAGCTATGGCTATACTCTTCAACTTGGGATTTTGCCAAAGCTAGATTGTTATAAAGTATGGCATTTTGCAGCGAGATGGCAGCTTGTGCAGTGAGCAGATGCAAAACCTCAAGACGTTTTTGGGTAAAGGCTCCAGTCATTAAATTGTTTTCCAGGTATAAGATGCCAATAAGCTTGCCACGATTGTGAATAGGTGTACATAGCAAGCTTTTCGGTTGCCATTGAATGATGTAGGGATCATTGGCAAAATGGATTTTTGTCCGAGCATCATCTAGTACAAGGGTTTCGCAGGTACGAGAGACATAGTTGACAACCGCTTTTGGAATATCTTGACTGGCCGAAAGAGGAAAAGAGTGCAAGTTGATTACATCAAGGTTTTTACTCAATTGCTCGTCTGGGTGGAGACTTTGATTTGCAATACTCATTTCTGTGGTTGCTTTACTGCTTTTCTGAGCCGCAACCACCCAATTCTCTTCTTGAAGCAGCAAGAGTACGGATTTTTCAGCCCCAGCATTTTCGATTACAACCTGCATTAAGGTCGCCAACAGCTTTTCTAATTCAATTTCTCCAGCCAGTGCATGAGAGGCTTTGATGACTGTTGCTAAATCTAAAGCTTCAGTCATACTAGAACTGCTGTGTGTCAATCCAATTGTCGTAATTCCGTTGAGAGTTGAAGAACTAGTTTCCTGTTGCTGAAGAATCGCAGCCAACAATTGAGGATATTGGTGTTCCAAATGCTTGACTTTAGCTACTGCTCCCCAGTTGAGGTAACAGTAATAGGCATTTGCTAGATACATTTGAGCGAGCAGATCCTTGTTCCATTCTAGATAAAATCGAGCGGCCAGTTCATTGGCTAGGGCTTCTTCCTGAATGTAGCCATTTAGTTTTGATCCAGTAATTGCACGATCGTAGAGATCCACAGCCTGCCCCATTTTTCTCAAAACCCGACATTGTTCGGCTTCTACTAATTCAAATTTGTGCAAATAATTCATCGGTGCATGGTGCGCCCAAATCTGCATTTTGCTCTGATTTTCTGTGACTCGTTCCAGCAGCTTTTTGTGTTCAAAAACTGTAGCTTTTGAATATTCCGCTAAAGCTGTCAGTGAATCATAGAAATAAAATATCGGCACAGTGGCATAACCCGTGCCTGCAATTAGATATTCTCTAGCTTGAGCAGCAGTTTCTACTGCTTGAGAAAGGTTTTCAAATAGATAACAGAGAATCAACTTGTGCAACGAGAAATAGTGCAGCCCGGTAAACTCTTTGGCATTAATAAATTGAGTCACAAATTCTGCTTCGTTCACTGCCTCACCTGTAAGATTACAGACGTTTTCAGCTTTGCCAAGCAAATTCAAAACTGTTTGCCAGAAGATCCGACAGTAGTTGAGGATTGTGCCTTGCTTAAAATTTTCCAAAACATGACCATAAGCCCGCATTTCTTGCTCTAACAAGTTCAACTCTCGACCCTGGAAATAGGAATACTGGCAGATGTCTTTCGTATTGAAACCTACGTAGTATACGTTCCCGGTTTCCAAGGCAATCTTGTAACCTTCCAGCATCAATTGTAAGGATTTTTGCAGAGGAGATTTTAAATAGGTGATAAAAGCACCGACCACATAAAATACTGTGGGTTTGATGTCGCTAATATTAAATTTATCTGTTAGTGCCAAAGCAAGGTTGCCAACTCGATCGGCTGTTTCAATATCCTGAAGAATTCCGTTTAACAGAATGCCATAACAGGCATAACAAAAAGCAGAAAATGGAGCATTGCCATACTGAATTGATGCTTTGATTTGGGACAAGATGATTAGGGGAAACAGATTTGGCTCGGCAATGTAAACAGCTGGAGCCACGTTAGCTGCTATTCGGGTAACTGCTAGCTTGTCTTTTGCTGTCATGAAGGGTAAGTCTACCAATTGGGCAATATCATGTCCGGCAATCAAGACAGCAGTTTCCGTAAGGGCTTGCTGAATATCTTGGGTGGTGGGTATTTCTGGGAAAACCAAGCCGAACTGACTCATTCCTTGCCTAGCGATCGCAATTGCTCCCAGCACATCATTTTGAGCTGTATATGCCTGGATTTTGGTTTCGTAAATGCTAACTTGATCCAGTGGAGTTTTCGCTTGCTGCATGACTGTTTGAGCCAATTTTTCCATCTGTGCATACGTACCGCCAAGGTAAGCAGCATCAGCAGCTGATTCGTGCAATGCCAAAGCTAAATCATACTGGCTTTGCCAACAGTTGGCTCTCAATAAACTAATCGCGCTGGTCAAATACTCAATTGCTACTGAGTAAGCTGTAGAAGACTTGGCTTTCCGTCCTGCCAGTAGGTTGAGTTGTGCCAAGCGATCGCGATCGCCTTGGTCTATGATTAGTTCTACCCCGATATTGAGTTGGTTGACAATTTCAAAAATGACTTCTTCTAGCTTAGTTTCTGGGGTATTTCTCAACAGCCGTTGACCAACTTTGAGGTGTGTTGCTGATTTCTGATTTGCCGGAATTAATGAATAAGCAGCTTGTTGGATGCGATCGTGGAGAAATTTGTAACTGATATTTATTGATTCTGTACCATTTGTGATTTGCAGATTGTTTTGACAGGATAAGGAACTAGTCTTGATGGCTGACTCATGCTGAAAAAATTTATACCCTTCCCCGTTAGATAATATTAATTCATCCTTAAGGGCTGGCCAAAGAGCCAATGCAGTCTCTGCTGGAGATTTTTCATACACCACAGACAGGGTTTCTAAATCAAATTGATTCCCAACACACGCAGCCAATTTCAGAATATTCTGAGTCTGCGGTGGTAACTTTTGGAGTTGCAGTGTCACAAACTCCACAACATCTTCTGTAAAACAAAGCATCCTAATTTGCGTAATATCACACTGCCAATTTCCTGTTTTAGTAGTAAACGTTATCAGCCCATCTTCATGCAGTGATTTGAGAAATTGGTTAGTAAAAAATGGATTTCCTTTGGTTTTTTGATATACCAGATTGGTAATCGGCAGTGCTTGTTCTGCTGAATATTTAAGTGTATCCGCAATCATCTCATTGAGTTGAGTCTGAGTAAGCAAAGAAAGAACAATGTTATTAACTACAATCGCCTCTTGGCGCATCTCCTCAATGGTCAACATTAGGGGATGTACAGATGAAACCTCATTATCTCGATATGCTCCAATCACTAATAAATAAGAGTTGCTTGCTTCACTCATCAACAGATACATCAGTTTGAAAGAAGCGGAATCTGCCCACTGTAAGTCATCAAGGAAAATTACTAGGGGATGCTCTTGAGTTGTAAATACTTGAATGAATTTCTGAAATAAGAGATTGAAGCGGCTTTGAACAGCACTGCCGGATAATTCCGGGACAGAAGGCTGTTTACCAATAATGCGTTCGAGTTCTGGAATCACCTCGATAATTACTTGACCATTCTCACCCAATGTGGTTAAAATTTTGGTCTTCCACTGTTCAATTTGAGCATCACTTTCTGTGAGTAATTGGGTCATTAAGTCTCGAAACGCTTGAACTAAAGCTAAAAAAGGAATATTACGATTAAATTGCTCAAATTTGCCCTTAATAAAATATCCCCTCTGACGGGTAATGGGTTTGTGAACTTCGTTGACAATTGCCGTTTTACCAATGCCAGAGGAACCTGCTATCAGCATCAATTCAGAAGTTCCCTGGCGCACTCGCTCAAAACTTGCTAGCAGTTTTGCGACTTCTACTTCACGGCCATAAAGTTTTTCAGGAATTACAAAGCGATCGCAAACATCTTTTTGACCTAATTTGAACTCTAGAATATTGCCACTTTCTTTTAATTTACACAAACAAGTTTCTAGATCGTGCTTTAGCCCTAATGCACTCTGATAGCGATCTTCAGCATTCTTCGCCATCAATTTATTGATAATTTCTGACAGTTGGTGAGGAATAGCAGGATTGAGATGATCAACAGCCATTGGTTGTTTTGCTATATGGCAATGCACTAATTCCATCAAATCATTAGATTGAAATGGCAATTGCCCCGTCAATAGTTCATAAAAGGTGATTCCCAGGGAATAGAAGTCAGTGCGGTAATCAATCCCTCGATTCATTCGCCCAGTTTGTTCGGGGGAGAGATAGGCAAGAGTTCCTTCTAAGACATTCGGGCTGGTTGAAAGTTGGGTTTCTCTGGTTAGTAGCGAAGCAATGCTAAAGTCGATGAGTTTGACTTGCTTTGTAGTGGGATTAATCAGGATATTAGCAGACTTGATGTCCTTGTGGATGATTTGATGATGGTAGAGATCCCCAAGGATATCGGCAAGTGCGATCGCTATCTCTAAAAACTCAGTCAATAAATCAGGATCTACAGATAAGGAATTTTCTTGATTATCTGTTTGATTGAGTGCTTTCCTTCTAAAAGCAGTGTACTCCTTCAAAGAAATTCCCCCAAAGTCCTCCAAAATCAGGGCAAGCCGATTTTGAAAAGTCTCTAGGCTATATATCCGAACCACACCGGAGACATTTAAAATATTTGTAATTGCGTACTGATTCCTGAATTCAGCCAATTCAATAGGGGTGGGATAGACACTTTTAAGGAGTTTAATCACAATTGGGGTTTGATCCGATTCTCGCCAACCTCGGTAAACCAGGGTGCGAGTACTAGTATAAATCATTTCACCAATTCGATAACCAGGAATCTCCACTCGATTGTTTACCATAAAAGTTATGACTAGATAAATAATCTGAGTGTAGTTTTCCCTAATTCATCAGCTGGATCACAATTTATCCAATATTTCTGGCAAAAAATTTGTTGAATTATGTATCGGAGTCTGATTGAAAGTAGCTAATAATTAAGCCATAGTCACATTGTAATGTTCACTATGATACCAAATTTATGTGAGCCTGCATAGATGGAGTTGACATTTTTTTTATTATGTGCATATTCATAGAGAATTGGTATGAAAATATTAAAACTTACTTTTTGCCGGGTTACTTAAATGAATGAGTTCGATAATATTTTAAAAAACAAGAGCATGAGCTATGTGGGAATGATTACAAAATTTCCACTAGGTGTTCACGATCTTGAGTCTTTTATTACTCCTGAAAACCAATTGTTCGTTCTCAGCCACATGGGAATTCCAAATATTGACATTAATCAATGGAGGTTGAAAATTTCGGGATTAGTAGAGCAAACTATTGAGTTGTCATATGAGAAGTTACTAAGTTTGGAGTATCGTGAGTTAACCGTTTTTCACCAATGTTCCGGTAATCCCCTCCAACCTAAAGTTCCGGCAAGAACTATCAGTAATGTTATATGGGGAGGAGTTTCTTTTAGAGCAATTCTTAATCAATTGCAAGTTAAATCTCTTGCACGTTATGTCTGGTTTATCGGGTCTGACCACGGTGTTTATGAGGGAGTTTCTAGTGATTCTTATATTAAAGATATTCCTATAGAAAAAGCATTAGAGAAGGATGTGCTACTGGCGTATAAGCTAAACGGGAAACCCCTATCGATAGAGAGAGGTTTCCCGTTGCGGCTTGTTGTTCCAGGTTACTATGGCACAAATTCGGTGAAATGGCTGTCGGATATTTATGTCACAGATAAGCGATCGCCAGGAACTTTTACAACAACCTTCTATAATGATCGAGTTGGAGAGGATGCTGCAACTTTAAAACCCGTTTGGGAAGTTGCACCAGAGTCTGTGATTGTTCATCCTCACCAAAATCAGGTACTAAATCTTCAACCTCAAACACTTTGGGGCTGGGCTTGGGCATCCAGTGGCATCTGGTCAGTTGATGTCAGTACGGATGGCGGCATTACTTGGCAATCTGCCGAAGTTGAAGCACGGTTGCAATATGCTTGGCAAAGATTCACATTTCAATGGACTCCACCAACCCCAGGAAAATATAACTTGATGAGTCGAGCCACTGACTGTAATAAAGCAATTCAACCGATTCAGGAAGAACGCAATGCTGTTTATGCAGTAGCAATTACCGTTAAATAAGTAATGGTACCCTCTTAAGTAGGTAGGTAAGATAAAATCAAACTATGTAACGAAAAGTAAAATCTCTGTATTTGGCTCGTAGTTGCGCCCTCTTGCGCTTTAGCGTAACTACCAGCCAGTGATGATTATTTGCGCCCACTTACTTACACAGAACTTAGCAACTGCTCTGATTGATAAACTCTAGCAAAGGGTACTTCATAAGAATGGGTCAGAATATACGCATGAAACTCATTGATCAAGTCTGTAAAATACTGGAACGCCACATCAATAAATTCCAGTATTTTTTCATGAATCTCCTCTGGCACTTCAATCTCTTTCATTACTTGCATAGAAGCAGGAGTATGAAGAGTATGAGTATTTTCTATATGGTTATGCCGCATTCCATAATAACGGAACTCTGTATTAGTCATCTCTTGTAGTTGGAGTGCCGCAGACATAGTTGAACGGAAAAAGACATTCGCTGTCACTTCAGAGACTTCAATGGCAACTAATCTGATAATTGGATGCGCTCCACGAGCATACCGCTCGAACAGAGGTAACATGGAACGGGAAACCTTGGTATGGTCACTCCACAGAAATCGAACTGCATCACTGAAACGCATAGGATAGTCAATTCCCATCTTCTCCATATCTTCCAGTAACCATTGCCAGTGGAAATGTTCTTCGTGCGTATGCACATTGACCATCTCCTGAATGTAATTAGTCGTTGGCTCATCTCTAAGAATTCTTTTGCACAATTCACTGAACTCCATTGCAAGCGGAGCAATCACAGGGGAAAATGCCAACCTCTGCCGTGGGTCAATTGTCTCGTCTTCCATATACTTAAAAAACGGCAACTGTGCATATTCCTGATTCTTTTTTTCGATCAACTCAAGAATTGACTTCATTTTGATGCTCCTAAAGATAGATAATAGATAAATAACCAGCTTGTTTATCCAGTTGGTATACCAACTAATTGCACATTTAATGTTTTGGCTCTCCCTTATAAGAGAAGTAACCTCTGGCAAATACTTACCGAATAATTTCTCTTATTGTTCTTGTTTGCCCATTTTGTTCAAAATCTGTTAAATTCAGAATGCGAATTTTAGGGATGAATTCATCAATATCGATTGATAATTCCTATCCCCTTTTTGATGATTATCTAGCTTATGACTTACTAATTAATTTAGATAGTCATATATAATAATTACCTGCAACTATCTTATTCATTCTGTTTCTGGCTTGTAAATTAGTCAATTTACGGTTTTTCTATTTTTAATATTGTAATTATTTAAGTATTTTCTGTTTTACTAGGGTGTTTTTTAATATATTAAACTAAGCAAATCTTCTAAGATTTTTTGCTTTAACTTTACTACAAACTTTAATTTATAGCTTTTCCTAATCAAATTAGTTATATAGGACTCATATCAATACTGCTCGGTTAAAGATTTTTCGATAGTGT
Source organism: Nostoc sp. (assembly GCF_036917635.1). Taxonomy (GTDB): domain Bacteria; phylum Cyanobacteriota; class Cyanobacteriia; order Cyanobacteriales; family Nostocaceae; genus Nostoc. Next base: position 62,194 of record NZ_JBALCW010000008.1, on the reverse strand, counting down.
TTTAGACCTGTAGAGACGCGAAATTTCGCGTCTCTACACAAGGTTTTTAGTCTTATCCGAGCAGTATTGGGACTCATATCTGATTTCTGAACAAGATTTTAGATAAAACCCTGATAAAATGAGCTTTTCAGTCTCAGTATGTTTTCACAAATCAAATCAGAGTCCTATATCTATATCAGAGCAAGCTCTCAAAGAGCGGGGAGGGGTTCTGTACCTACTCAACTGAAAACCGCGATATTTACGCCTAGCTACTTAAACAGTGAGAGGTTATTTTCAAACAGAGTAATTTACTTAGCTTTAGTCAATATACTTTCGATATCTGCTAGCTGCACCACTCCTGAAAAAGTTGGACTATTAATTACAAAAAAAGGTGTGCCAGAAACAGCCAATTTTTCAGCTAGTTGAATATCTTTTGTAATTGCGGGAGTAGCAAGAGTCAGGTCACGTTTAAATTTACCCAAATCTAGCTTCAGTTTTTTAGCAATATCTAAATATAACGGCTGACCTAGTTGCTTTTGATTAGTAAATAGTGCATCATGATATTCCCAAAATTTGCGCTGCTGATATGCCGCCCAAGCTGCTGTTGCAGCTGGCAATGCTTCAGCATGAATTGAAGACAACGGTAAATTCTTGTAAACTAATCTTAGTTTATCAGGATATTTTGCTAACAATTGTTTCAATGTTTTATGCGCCTCAGCACAATAGGGACATTGAAAATCGGAAAATTCTATTAGCAGAGTTTTTGATTGAGTTGAACCTGTGGTGGGAGAGTCACCAATCACTGTTTGAGGATTCGCCTTTAAATCCTGTAAAAATGTTTGTTGTGCTTGCTTGACTTTCTGTTGTTGTTGCTGCTGATATGCTTGAACAGATTCGATAATTGCCTCAGGATGTTCGCGGATAATTTGTAATACTTGCTGTTCCAACTGCGGATCAATGCGGCTAGCAGCTTGTGCAGGAAATGACCAGGTAAAAACCAAAATTAGCAGACCTATTGCTGTCCAAGTACGTAGATATTGAAATAAGGGACTAAACCAATCAAAGAATGTACGCATACAAAAACCCATAAATATTTTTTGTTTTATCTATAGAGGCGCATTCGCTTCGACTTAAAAGTAAACTTCAATTTAAAAAGATCCAGCAATCATCCCAGCAAGTAAAATAAAACCAATCCAGACGTTTTGCCGGAACATCTGACCATAAACAGGATTAGGTAAGTCTTGCTGTCTTAATCGCACAGACTGCCAAATCCATCCGATAGTAGCAACTGCAAGGCTAAGGAAGAAGGCTAAGTGTAGATGTATGAGTATACCTAACCAAGCCAATAACAAGATTGTGCCAGCATAGAAAATTGCTATAGCTACAGGGGCATAATTTCCAAAAAATAGAGCGCTAGAATTAATCCCAATGCGGCGATCGTCTTCCTTGTCGCTCATGGCGTAAACTGTATCAAATCCCAATGTCCACAGTACAGTCGCGCCCCAAAGTAACCAAGTTGGTTGGGAGATGTTTTGTGTGACTGCACTCCAGCTAATCAACACGCCGAAACCCCAAGCGATGGAAAGCACCAGTTGCGGTACAGGAAACACCCGCTTTGCACCTGGATAAAGCAAAATTACAGGCACTGCTGCCACGCATAACCAGAAACTCAGGGGGTTAAGATAAAATGCCAAAATAGCTGCACATGCTAGGGAGGCGATCGCAACTACAATCCCAACTTTCACAGACAAAGCGCGAGATGCAAGGGGGCGTGAGCGTGTTCTCTCTACTTCTGGATCAATATCCCGATCCCACAAATCATTGACTACACATCCGGCGGCACTCGTAGCCAGAGTACCTAATATAATCACAGCAACCAGAGGTAAAGGCGGTTTCCCAGAAGCTGCCAAAAATACAGCCCAAAGAGCAGGGATCATTAAAATTAACCGTCCTTCTGGTTTATGCCAGCGTAAAAGCTTGATAATTACAAGCCAAACTGGTTGCTGGGGGCGTTCTGGCGTCCTTAACATAAGAGTGGGGAGTGGGGAGTGGGGTATGGGGATGGGGACAGGGTATTGTATATTTAGGATTGCGTATTAAGAAAACTTTTCTCTAGTTCCTATTCTCTAATTTACACATCTTTACATTTATAGAATAACGTTATTTGTTATTTGTAAAAGCATAACCTCAAGTGGCAACTTTAAAATATCTTTAAATAGTTAGTGCGGTTAGAAGCAGTAAGACGAATATACTTAGCTGAGTTACCCTCGACCAAAGATGAAGAGTGCTGAGTATTTTTTAATTTCCTCAGTAGACCTTTTGCATAAGGGACTTCCAACAAATAAATTACCCAATCTTGTGGGGTGGGCGTCTCGCCCGCCCTTGTATATGGGCGGGCAAGATGCCCACCCCACAAGAAATAGTTGAGTATTTTTTTATTTGGAAGTCCCTAAATCAAAAACAAGAACCCCAAAGAGACAAAGCGTAGCTTTGTCTTCCCTCCCGAAAAGCTCTTAGGGGTTGGGGGTGGGGTGTTAGGGACTTTTGCAATAGGTCTAGTGCTGAGTACTTACTACTCAGTTTGAGTAAGTTGCAACAAATATCAGTGCCAGCTAGCCCGACATACCACCGTTTGCCATCATTTCTTATAAAGAGAGAAAACTAGATGCTGAATTTAGCTTCTAGCTGGGAGAGTGTTCCAACTCAACCACCTAAGCAACATCGGATTATTGCTGCCATTGACCTGGGAACAAATTCTCTACACATGGTAGTAGTCAAGATTGATCCCACATTACCAGCTTTTAGCATTATCGCTAGAGAAAAAGAAACTGTCAGACTAGGCGATCGCAATCTTAAGACTGGGGAACTTAAACCAGAGATAATTGAAAAGGCGATCGCTGCTTTAGGACGCTTCCAAGAAGTTGCCAAAACTATCAATGCTGAAACAATCATTGCTGTAGCAACTAGCGCTGTGCGAGAAGCCCCCAATGGTAAAGATTTTTTGCAGAGAGTAAAAACAGAGTTGGGTTTAAGCGTTGACTTGATTTCTGGTCAAGAAGAAGCGCGACGAATCTACCTTGGCGTGCTGTCGGGGATGGAATTTAACAACCAGCCCCATACCATTATTGATATTGGCGGTGGTTCCACAGAGTTAATTTTGGGTGATAGTCACCAAGCGCGCACTCTCACCAGTACCAAAGTTGGTGCAGTGCGACTCACTAGCGAGTTAATTACCACCGATCCGATCAGTAACACTGAATTTCAATACCTGCAAGCTTATGCACGCGGGATGTTAGAACGTTCTGTGGATGAGATACTAGCAAACCTAGAGTTTGGGGAATCTCCGCGTTTGGTGGGTACTGCTGGCACAATTGAAACGCTGGCGATGATTCATGCACGAGAAAAATCGGGTGTTATTCCTTCGATTCTCAATGGCTACGAGTACAGTCTTAAAGACTTGCAAGAGTTGGTAAATCGCTTGCGGAAACTGAATAATTCAGAAAGGGCTGCGATTCCCGGTATGCCAGAGAAGCGGGCTGAAGTTATACTCGCTGGTGCAGTAATATTACAGGAAGCAATGATGCTTTTGGGTAGTGAATCAGTTACAGTTTGTGAGCGTTCACTGCGGGAAGGCGTAATTGTAGACTGGATGCTAACCCACGGTTTAATTGAAGATAAGCTGCGCTACCAAAGTTCAGTTCGGGAACGCAATATACTCAAACTCGCTAATAAATACCACGTCAATTTAGAATATAGCGATCGCGTGGCAAAATTTGCCGAGAGTTTATTTGACCAAACTCAAGGTACTTTACACCACTGGGGATCTGATGAGCGACAATTGTTGTGGGCAGCTGCAATATTACACAATTGCGGTCATTATGTCAGCCATTCGTCTCACCACAAGCACTCTTACTATCTAATTTGCAATGGAGAATTACTCGGTTATACAGAAACCGAGATTGAAATCATTGCTAATTTAGCGCGTTATCATCGCAAATCGCCGCCCAAGAAAAAACATGAAAATTATCAGAGTTTACTGACTAAACACCAGCGACAAATGATCGGTCAATTGAGTGCAATTCTGAGATTGGCAGTGGCATTAGATAGGCGACAAATTGGTGCGATCGCTCAAGTCCAATGTGAGTATTATCCACAATTTCAGCAGGTGAATTTACTGATTTTTCCATCTAAACCTGATGATGATTGTGCTTTAGAACTTTGGAGCTTAGATTATAAAAAAGGAGTATTTGAGGAAGAATTTGGAGTGAAATTAGTAGCGACTCTAGAAAAGTCTAGCGTTGCTAAATTGTCTTAAATACTAGGTGCGTTAACGCAATTTAACGCACCTGCTAAATGCATAAACGCACATATATGCGCCACTACAAATCATCTGTATTTAACGCATTTGCTTTCAAAATTTTAGTTAATTTATATAGGTTTAGTTAAACTTAAGGATGAATTTAAAAACAACCTAAAGGAAGAGTTTAAAAACCAAGATTAGAATTAAAATTACATATATAGTTAATAGTCTATTTACTCTAGGTTATCCCACATTCCGCACTTCAAAATGTATTATCTATCTTTTCAATAAAAATTCCTAATAATGTTCAAATTATTAAGTATTAATATTGAATACCATTGGCGATTTATGTTGTTGATTTAACCATTTTTTTCCACCTATGGGAAATCTACGCATATTACACGATGAAGTGCGGAAAGTCGGGTTATGTTGCTATTGGATATCTAAGCTGGGAAAACTTAGATATCGTTATGTAAAATTTTAATTAAACAGTTTAAATTGCTCAGTTTTATCGAGTGATAATACTCAGACTTCACCATAAAGATTACACATATTGATTGTGATAATTCATCAGGTTTGGGAGCTTTGATCGAGATCAAAGCTTGATATGAAAAACCTGATTAATTTATCTGTATAAACTTCCCCGACTAAAACTATACCTAAGCTAAATTAAGATGTACTGATTGAAAATGAAGAAGATGGCAGGGTTAGTGCGACAGTGCTACTAGGCTTGCCAGATTTTAAAAGTTCTGGTGCGAGTAAAGAGGCGATGTCTACGACGGGCTATGCCTACGCAAAACTACATAATTTCGGTAAAATTGGGTAAAGCAATTTTTGCGCTTGTTACAACAAAGGCATCAGCAAACCCATGCAACTGAAACTAAGTGCATCTAAACTTCCCTTCGCCCCTCTCCTCTTAATTGCCCCCTTTTTCCTATGGGGAACGGCAATGGTAGCCATGAAAGGAGTAATACCCCATACCACACCGCTATTTATGGCGGGAGTGCGTCTGATACCAGCAGGGATGTTAATTCTGATTGCAGGAGCATTCATGGGTAAACCCCAGCCGAAGGGTTGGGCTGCGTGGCTGTGGATTGCCTTATTTGCGCTCATAGATGGGACGCTGTTTCAAAGTTTTTTGGCAGAGGGATTAGTTAGAACCAGTGCGGGGTTAGGGTCTGTGATGATTGACTCGCAACCCTTGGCTGTTGCCTTAATGTCGTTGTGGCTATTTCAAGAACATATTGGTTTTTGGGGATGGCTGGGGCTAGGCTTGGGTGTCACAGGCATTAGTTTAATCGGCTTACCTGATGAGTTGATTTTACATTTTCTTGACTCAGGCGCAAATATTACAATTGGCAATTGGCAAGATTTGTTTGCTAGTGGCGAATGGTTGATGTTGTTAGCAGCGCTATCAATGGCAGTGGGAACAGTCTTGATTCGGTTTGTCTGCCGACATTCTGACCCAGTAACCGCTACGGGATGGCACATGATTTTGGGTGGATTGCCACTATGGGGAGTTTCATCAGTTGTCGAATCTCAGCAATGGCAGAATCTGGGAGCATCTGATTTAGTGGCTTTGGGTTATGCTACCGTATTTGGCAGTGCGATCGCCTACGGATTATTCTTCTACTTTGCCTCTAGTGGCAGTCTCACCAGTCTTAGTTCCCTCACCTTCCTCACACCCATCTTTGCACTACTATTCGGCAATCTCTTCCTCTCAGAAGTCCTCAGTCCGTTGCAGTGGGTAGGTGTTTTCCTAACTTTAATCAGCATCTATCTGATTAATCAACGTGATACTTTAGCAGCGCAAAACGACACAGTTACTGTCGGCGAAATAGCTAATATACAGCAACCAGTTTTAGAAGCATCTGCTAAAAAATTAAACCCCATAACTTTTGGAGTGAGAGAATCTGAACGAGAAATTTTACCCTAACTGATAATTCGTAATACTTCGGCTCCTTTCGACTTTCAACAAGGCAAGTCGCTCAGTACAAGTTCGTAATTCAGTAGGGGGATGAGGGACAAGAATTAATAACCAATGCCCAATGCCCCTCAAGAGTGCTGAGTTCGGTTAGCGAATAGCTAGGGTTTAGCCCGTGCTGAGTGGGGAGTGGGGCAGAGGGGAGAATAACTCCAAACTCCAAACTCCTAACTCCTAACTCCTAACTCCTAACTCCTAACTCCTAACTCAGCAATGTTTTGGCCAATGCCCAATAAAAAATGACAGTTAACATTTGGTAATTTGGTAATCTTGAAGGTATTGTGGTATCGAATACTTCAAAAGCACCTTCAGGCTGAAACTTGCAATATGAGGCTATGCCGTTCCTCAATTTTGATATTTACCTGTTTTTGTTGCGTGGGTTTTTACCCAAATCGTGCAAGCACAGCAACACCTAACCTAGCACCTGAAATTTTAGAACTTGCACAAGCTAGTTCGCCAGTCGCTGCTAGTTCGGGTGTTTTGAGATATGGTAGTCGAAAATCAGATGTACAGACATTACAAACCCAATTAAAGCAGTTGGGATACTACAGTGGGGTGGTAGATGGAGAGTATAACACCAGTACGGAAATCGCTGTAACTAAATTCCAGAAAGCAAAGGGTTTAAAAGTAGATGGTCTTGCTGGGCTGGCGACTAGGGGGAGACTGCAAGCAGCAATGGTAGCCAAAAATCAGATTGTTGCTTCTCCAATTATTGATGCTGCTGCGACTTCCCAACCAACTACAACACCCAAGCCAAGGGAGAAAGGTTTTATCTGGTGGTTAATATTATCCATCGCAGTTCTAGGAAGTATTGGCGCACTTGTTTACCTGCTGAAGTGGTTTCGTCAGTCCAAACAAGTGCAATCGGAAATATCAGAGACTAAAAGTTTGAGTGAAGCTAACAAAAACCCCATGACATCACCCTCCCCAGAGACTGTAACTAATCCACAAACAGCTACGCCACCATTCACTACACAATTACTGCTACCAGAAAAAACTTCCCGGCTTGTTAAACTCAATATTGTTGACGAATTAATTCAAGACTTACGCAGTTCTGACCCAACGAAGCGGCGCAAGGCCATTTGGGATTTGGGTCAACAGGGAGATTCGCGGGCAATTCAGCCTATGGTTGACCTGATGATTGATGCCGATTCTCAAGAAAGCAGCTTAATTTTGGCAGCTTTGGCAGAAATTGGCATCCGCACACTTAAACCAATGAACCGTGGTTTAGCAATGTCACTGCAAGATGAAAGTCCACAAGTACGGCAAAATGCGATCCGTGACCTGACGCGCGTTTATGACATGATGGGTCAAATGAGTCAGATGTTGCAGCACGCCTTAGATGACCCAGATGCCGAGGTGCAAGCAACAGCACGATATGCTTTAACTCAGATGAATCGAATGCGTGGTTTGCCGGAACAACAAAGTCTACCAGAAGATTCACATAACGATTCACAAGAATAAACCTAAAAATATTTCAATTGGATGCGGATATCAGTGTTTGGCCCAGCCACCAAAAATACTGCTTCGCTAAATTTGGCAGCCCTTGTGCGAATTTCTGGATTGCTGGAAAATCCAAAGCCTTCGCTTGGTATACCAAAAACATTCCTATTGAGAGTACCATCGTTATTTTGATCGTGGAAGACAGCAACGGCGTAACTACCTGCTTTCAAGTTCTCAAAGGTAATGATTAAGGGAGTGCTAGTAATTTTGGTACACTGCTTTTGTAAGCTGCGATCGCCATCGCTAGGAAATCCTTTACTGTTAGCAAATATACTGGCACACACTTGTCCTTGTTTATTCTTCAAGCCATCAATTTCTACGGTGAGTTTGCCGTTAAAATTTGCCTTGGCACTAAATGACCACGCCAGATTTCCTATAACTGCCAATAGCATCATACTAATTCTTAATCCTCTAACCATAAAAATTTCTTAAGGTAAAATAAGTTTTGCTGAAATTAAGTTTTAACTTTGATTCCGATCGGGCAGATTCATGGTGGCATTATTGAGTCAATACTCGCAAGCATCCTGCTATATTTTGTCTAAATAAGTCGGATAGAAGTCAAGCGGGAGCAATGCTTGGATTAAATAACCAACCGCTCTAGGCACGGAGAACACAGAGAGAAAGATTCTAAAACTTGGCTTACTTAAGCATTGTTGGCTTGACAGACTACTAGTTGAGCAAAGACTCTCCACCTTCTGGCTTGTCGTTAAATATAGCCTTGCTCATTAAGCAGTAATCAATGACGGAAAAATCTATCGAAACTCCCATACAAGCTTATAGCCTGAATTAAATAGAACACTAGGAGGAAACAAGGCTAACAAATCTAATTTCCTGAAAAAAAGAGGGTTTAAAGTACCTGTAATATGGGAGACTTGGCAATATTCCCTATAAATCAGATTCAAGATGAGTAACACAATTTCGGACATTGCAGTTAAGACGATCAATGGTGAGGATAAACAATTAAACGACTATACCGGCAAGGTACTGTTAATTGTCAATGTGGCATCCTACTGCGGTTATACTTCGCAATACGAGGGGTTAGAAAAGTTGAACCAAAAGTATGGAGAAACAGGGTTACGTATTTTGGGGTTCCCCTGTAACGATTTTGGAGCGCAGGAACCAGGAAGCAATGAAGAGATTGTGAAATTTTGCACGAGTAAATATAGTGTTACCTTTGAACTATTCGATAAAGTTCATGCCAAAGGCTCGCAGCAGCATCCACTTTATGAGAAACTTACCAAAGCCGTTGAGCCAACGGGAACTGTTGCTTGGAACTTTGAAAAATTTTTAGTTAATAAACAAGGTGAAGTGATAGCTAGATTTAATAGTAGTGTCCAGCCAAATTCACCAGAAATCATTGCCATAATTGAGAAAGAATTAGCTAAATAGTTATTAATCATTAAGTAAAAAGTTATGTCATATTGACTGTTAGGTATAGAATGTTAGATTTATTTACGTCCAGTTCCTTAATTGAGAATATTGTCTCAAGAAGTAGTTTAATTTATTTGTGTTTAATTTGTCATGAAAGTTGCAATCATTGGTTGTGGTTATGTTGGTTATAAAGTTGCTAAATATTGGCAGGAAAAGAGGGATTTTGTTGTCAGTGTAACCACAACTTCCTCTGAGCGTGTCCCTGCACTTAAATCAGTATCCGAAAGAGTTGTAGTTAGCCGTGGTAATGACTTAGATACTCTAAAATCAATTTTGTACAATCAAGATGTTGTCCTTTTGAGCGTTGGTGCAAAAGGTGCAGAAGTTTATGAAGAAACTTATCTACAAACTGCCCAAACTTTAGTTTCATCCTTACAGCAGGTTCCGAGTGTAAAACAATTAATATACACAGGTAGCTATGCAGTTTATGGTGACAGAAATGGTGTATGGGTAGATGAAGAAACACCGCTTGCACCCGCTAATTTAAATGCACAAATTCTGCGAAAAACAGAGGATGTGCTGCTATCAGCATCTAGCGAAAATCTCCGCGTTTGTATTTTTCGCTTAGGAGGAATTTATGGCCCTGATAGAGAACTGGTGAAAATATTTAGCAGATATTCTGGTACAACCCGTCCCGGCGGCGAGGATATCACAAATTGGATTCACCTGGATGATATTGTTGGTGCGATAGAATTTGCCCGTCACCGTCGTTTGCAAGGGATTTATAATCTGGTAGATGATGCACATCTCACCAGTCGGGATTTGCTAGATAGTTTATTTGAAAAACATAATTTACCCAAAGTTATCTGGGATACTTCTATTAAAAGTACCCGTCCATATAATGCTTTGGTATCGAATGAAAAGCTCAAAGAAGCTGGATACCAGTTAATTCATCCACAGATGATTTTTTAGGAAGTATTAAAAATTAGGAATTATGCAACCATCTGGTATAACTAACACAACAAATTTGACAGCATCTCCTAGCCAGTTTTACACTTGGCATAATTATCGTTGCGCCTACGAAGTTCATCAACCAACTAACACAACACCTGAAGGCATTCCCTTACTGTTAATTCATCCGATTGGCGTTGGATTGTCGCGGCAATTTTGGCAGCGATTTTGCGGCGAATGGTATAATGGAGGTCAGCGTAATTTAATTTACAACCCTGATTTACTAGGATGTGGCGAAAGTGATATGCCTTATATGGCTTATACTCCTAGTGATTGGGCAGAACAGTTGCAGCACTTTTTACAAACAGTAGTGCAAAAACCTGTGATTGTAGTAGTACAAGGTGCTTTATTACCAGTTGCGTTGGCTTTGCCCGCCGCAGGCATCGCATTAGTCCAAAAGCAATCAAACTTAATTGCCAAACTTGTCCTCTCTGGGCCTCCAACCTGGGCTTTGATGACAAATAAATCACCAGAATGGCGGCAAAAATTTACTTGGAATCTGTTAGACTCACCTTTTGGAAGTGCTTTTTATCGCTATGCACGCACCCGAAAGTTTTTACATTCTTTCTCGACTCGTCAACTTTTTGCTTCTGAGAATGCTGTGGATGCAGAGTGGTTGAATACATTGCTTACAGGTGCAGAAAATCCTGCTAGTCGTTATGCAGTGTTTTCTTTTCTAGCAGGGTTCTGGCGACAGGATTATACTAATTCTATCGCCTCTATTGAGGAACCAACATTAGCGGTGATGGGGGAGACTGCATCGAGTATTAGTCAAAAAGGTAAAAAAGAAACGCCAGACGAACGCTTGACTCACTACCTCGCCAGTTTGCCTCAAGGTCGAGGTATAAAAATAAATGGGCGCAATGTTTTACCCTATGAATCAACTGCTGAATTTGTTGCAGCGATCGCACCATTTATTAATGAAATTTTTTAGCTGATTGATAGTTAGATCATACCAGAGTTGCCATGATAGGTTATGACTGGAATTGATTACTAAAGGCAAGCAACATTATGTTCCCCAATCGCCGAGGAGAAAGAGTTCCCAATGTCACTTTTCATACACGCTTGGGCGACAAGTGGGTGGATGTGACAACGGATCAATTGTTTACTAATAAGACAGTGGTTGTCTTCTCCTTACCAGGTGCTTATACACCGACTTGTTCATCAACTCATCTCCCTGGTTATAACGAATTGGCCGGAGTTTTCAAAGAAAATGGGGTTGATGACATTATCTGTATTTCTGTCAATGATACCTTTGTAATGAACGAATGGGCAAAAGATCAAGAAGCAGAAAATGTTACACTCATTCCCGATGGTAATGGTGAATTTACTGAAGTGATGGGGATGCTGGTAGATAAATCAGACTTGGGATTTGGGAAGCGATCGTGGCGCTACTCGATGCTGGTAAGAGATGGTGTAATTAACCAAATGTTTATTGAGCCAGACGAGCCAGGAGATCCTTTTAAGGTATCCGACGCTGAGACAATGCTCAGATATATCAACCCCCAAGCAGTGAAGCCTGAACTCGTTTCTCTGTTTGCCAAAGTGGGTTGTCCCTTCTGTGCGCGTGCTAAGGCGATGCTCAAGGAACATGATATCAACTACGAGGAAATTACCTTGGGTAAGGATATCACCACACGTTCCTTACGAGCAGTTACAGGTGCGACAACAGTTCCCCAAGTGTTTATCGATGGTAAATTAATTGGTGGTTCTGAGGCATTAGAAGCCTACTTCGCCGCTAAATAGTTTTCACTAGGGGCGCACAGATGTCATACGTGTCAAATTAACTTAAAAGTGATGTCCCGCAAAGAACTGAAGTTCCTTGGCTAATAGCAGAAGTCTTCTGTTGATGACTAAATATAGCCAAAAATTTTTAGTCTACTGAAGTAGACTTTAGCTAAAAGCCAAAGAACTTTACTTCCAGGCGGGTGCGGGTGAGGAAGCCAACATTTAAGATATTTCTAGGGTTTTGTTGACACAAATGCACAGATGTGCGTTTATACAACGGATTCAAAGATCGTGCTTGGATAATTGAGTTTTAGCAACGGCGATCGCGTTCCAAATCATAAATCACTTTCTCCAAATACCATTCATCGGATTCACTCGGACGCCTCTGGCGCTGCTGTTTAAGTAATCGTTCGGCTGTTGTCGCATCACCGTTAAGTAAAATCAGTAAACGTTTTTGCAGTTTTCTGTTTTTCGGGTCACTGAAGTATGGCTTAGAACCCTTGCCCCGTGGTTGAGATGACCACAGTTTAATTAAGACAAGTGATAAGCTGATGATCAGAACCACCACAATCAATCCCATACTTCTTGAAATTAAGTAGATATCAGCTTATATTTTGTAAAAATTTTAGCTTTATAGCATCAGTGATTTTTTGGATGTTTTCGTGGTTCAACTGAAAACATCTAACCTGATACATATTGTAGAGTGTGTTAGAACGGAGTTCGTAACGCACTATTATCAAGGGTTTGATGCGTTATGCTATCGCTAACACATCAAACGCATATTTTCAGAAATCAAACCGGATTCCTATATATCAAGTTTCAAGTCAGCAATTAACAAATCTTCAGATGGGTAAATGTATTTTTGTCCAGCTATAGCGGTTCTCGTTTATGTGAGGTACATCGGTAAGGGCATGGCACTGCCATGCCCCTACACCTGGCGATATAATGTTGTACCGCATCTGAATGGAAACCGCTATATTCACTATTTATCATCTAAAATTGAATTTCAATTTATTCAACATACAATATGTTTGCTAGAATCCGTCAAATTTTGAACCAATTTTTTAGGAACTCAAGGACAATCAATAACGAACCACTGAATAAAGTAAGCTTGATTGTTATTATTTTAATTGATATTTTTATCTTGATTAATGTTTTTAGCGGACTCGATGATATTAGCAGATGGCATATCAGCCCGACCCAAGCTTATCCATGTTATTCAGAGTGGCAAAATTACCGGACAAAAACCACTCAAGATAAAGACTATGAAATTGTTAAACTTTCATTGCCAGATAATCCGAATAATCAACTCAGTTTTCAGCGAAACTATCAACAAGCCGAAGCAGGACATCTGGGTAATGTTTCTAAAACGTGTTTGCAATATGCCGACTACAAGGATAAAATTAACAACCCTGACAAGCAGCAAATCATCAAAACTATTGAGCAAAAACAAGCGAAAATCAGTACGCTTGAACAAGCCAATCGCACTATTAAAGCCCAATATGACTCAACGCTATTAGAAAAAATTGCAGGTCAGGGTCGTGAACAATCAATTAATCAAGTCAGTGCTGAAAAAGCTAAACAGACATTAGAACAAAATAATCGCCAAATTTCTACCCTTAAACAAGAAAATTATACTCTTAAAAATGAACTGCTTGCCAAACCGGAAAGCATTAGTTTTATAACCTTTATTAAAGATGATAATCACTTCCAAGAAGTTGACAAAGGCTATCAACATGCATCATTTTGGTATCCAAGTATCCAGCTTGCTTTTGAGTTTGTCTTTCTTCTACCGTTGATTCTCATTGCTTTATTAGTTCACAAATTTGCTCAAAGAAGAGGATTTGGACTAATCTCGCTAATTAGCTGGCATTTGCTAGTCATCTTTTTTATTCCACTAATCGTTAAAATATTTGAATTTTTTCAAGTCGGGGCAATATTTAAATTTTTCTTTGATATTATTAGCGTCCTTTTTGGTGGTTTAGTTTTCTTAATAAATTATGTTTATATCTTACTGATTCCAATTATCGGTTTTGGAATTATTCAGTTTTTTCAAAAAGTTGTCTTTAACGTTAAAGTCCAGGCAGCTAGCCGAGTCCAAAAATCACACTGTGTAAATTGCGCCAAGAAAATTCGACAACTTGATACTTACTGTCCGCACTGTGGTTATTATCAAGACATTGAATGTCAAAACTGTCATAATCTTACATATAAAAACTTGCCGTATTGTAAACATTGTGGAGCTTCTCAAAATCTTAATATTTTGTAATCGGTGTCGTGATTTCGATATGCTTAATTCAGAACAACACTATTAAATTTGTTTGATGTTTTTGATTAAAAATAACTAAAACTGTCTACTGATAGATGACATTAAGAAATAACTTTTAGTTAATTGATGACAACGAACTTAATATGGAAAAAGTGAAAAAAGCCAATATAGAGAGTCAGTCGCCTCTTTCTTTTCTGAAAAACCTGTTGATTGGCCGTTGGCGATCGCTCTTACTCCTCTTGATAGGAGTATACTTACCTTTGCAGGTTTTTGAAATTTTGACAGTGAAAATATGGGAAAATCAACCTGGCTTCCCGTGGGATGTGCCTATTCTGTTAGCAGTTCATTCTACAGCAAACCCACAGCTTGATGTTTTAGCAGTGATGCTAGCTATAATTGGATTGCCTTGGACGGCGATACCGATTTTAGCTGCGATCGCACTAATATTATTACTTCAAAAACGCTGGCGATCGCTAGCTTATTTACTCACCACCTCAGTGGGAAGTGTGATCATCAACCGCACAGCAAAGCAATTAATGCATCGAGTGCGTCCACAATTGTGGCAGTCTATTGCGCCTGAGTCTAGTTTTGCATTTCCCAGTGGTCATGCGATGACGAGTGTAACTGTAGTAGCAGTTTTGCTATTCTTAACTTGGGATAGCTCCCGACGTTGGTTGGTTCTCATCTTCGGCAGTTTATACATAATAGCTATTGCGTGGTGTCGTCTCTATCTGGGGGTACATTTTCCCAGTGACATTCTCGCGGGTTGGATGGTTGCATTAGGTTGGACAATTGGCGTTAGTCTAATTATCAAACCCTCTAGAACTATAGCCACCGTAAATGGCGATCGCCCTGAGGATGAAACTACTTTACTCCCTGAAGAAAGAGAGTTGATAACTAAGGAGTAATATTATGTCTGCTTAAAAGCTTATTTTTTAGGCTGATATCAAATCCGTTTGTATAAAAATTATTGCTCTTTCCTCTCCCTCTGCGTCTGGAGCGATTTTTTAATCATTCAGATGCTACCGGATTTGATATGACGTATAGACACAGAAAAAAATCAAACTCTAACATGAGTCTCAGTATACAGAGATTTTACTTTTCGTTACATAGTTTGGTTTTATCTTGCCTACCTACTTAGATGTTTTCCAGCTTATCAAAGAACAAAGTCAGATTTTGCAAGATTCGATGTCTCCGATGCTCACTAAGCTTGTCCTTCGCGCAGCGTCTCCAAGAGTTGTGCTGGCTATTCGGCTTTGCACTCACGCATCTCTGATATAAATCAAAACGTCTATTTTGCTGAAACTATACACTGGTAAAATTTTCAGCATAAAAAAGCCAAAATATAATCTCTCCTTTACTAGACTTTGGTTTAGTTTATATATTAAACTACAGTAAGCCGATAGAAATAATGGGTTTTTATGGAAAGCCTCCAAAACGTCAGTCAAGAGTTGAATGTAGCAGGAGACACAACTCTGGAGGACTTAGAACAGTTCACTCCAAAAGAGTTCAAAAAAGACATTTTCAAAAAACTCAGAGGTGGATTCTTTTTAGTACTAGGATATTTATTGTCACCCCTATGTTGGTGGAATGACCTACTATTTAATTTGCCAATAGCTTATGGTTTTGGGTATGCATGTAGTTTACTTTCCCCAAAATTACTTCTACCTTGTTCAATTATCGGATATTGGCTCTCTAATATTGTGGGGATTCTCTTGATGCAATTCGGTTCTAAAGACATTTTTCAAAAAGAACCTCAACATAACCTCAAAAAAGAATTAATCACCGGTTTAATTTCTTCAACAGCTTATACCTTGTTGATTATGCTATTGCTCCAGTTGAAAATACTTGATTCTCCTATTTTATTCTCCAACGGTTAATTTAGTTTATCACATTTATACATAACAAAAAGATCGCCGACTTATTAAAGAAGTCGGCGATCTGAATCGTCTCAGTATAAAGCAAATCATTGAAAAATAATCTCAATTTTCATCAAATTTTAAAAACTCACTTAAATTCAACAATTTTGGAGCCTCCTTACTGATAATTAATGGTAACTTACCATTCCATTTTTCTATTGCTTGCCTTTGCAGAATTTCGGGAGTTAAACCATCACGTAATAATCTGTGTGCTTCAGCTTCTCCTTTTGCTAAATTGACTTTTGCTTCAGCCTCCTTTGTTGCTTTCAAGGCGATAAACTCTGCTTGTTTTGCTTCTTGTTCAGCAATCTGCTTCGCCTCCACCGCTTCACCAAATCTTTCAGAAAAACGGACATGAACTAGAGAAATATCATCAACTGCAACGTGATAGCTACCCAATCGTGTGGATAATGCATCATCTACTCCGCCTTTGACTTCTCCTCGTTTAGTAATAATTTCTTCAGCAGTATACTTTGCCATTACTGCTTTTAGCACTTCTTCAACTGCTGGGTTAATAATCCGAATAACTACATTTTGTTCATCTCCAATTTCTTGAAAAATAGCATTTGCTTGCTGGGGAATAATATGCCAATTGATAGCAACATCAGTGAAAACATTTTGTAAATCTTTAGAAGAAGCCTCAGCCGAAATTTCCTGTTTTTGGACTCGAATACTCAACTTTTTTACAGTATTAACTACAGGAATAATTAAGTGAAGTCCTTCACCTAATATCTGGTTTTGTACTTCGCCAAATTTCATCAATACACCACGTTCACCTGCATTTACAATCACACAAGGCGTGAGAAGGAGAGTTATTAGGAACAAAAGAGCAGTTAGTTTACCAGCACTGTTAAAAGTTGTATTTTTTTTCATCTGTGTGAAACATGTATGTGTCTTGCATAAGTAACTAGTCAAATTAAATATAAAACCTCACCCTCAATTCGGCTTCCCTCTTTGCGAGTTCGGAGAGGGATTGAGGGTGAGGTTTTATCTTATGTTTAATTACGCCTACCTACTTAGAGACACATACGGAGTTGTAAGCTTCTTCGGGCTATACTCTTATAACTTTGGCTCTAAGTCAATTTTCATATAACTGAGCAGTTAATGTGTTCAATATATATACAGGCATATAGTTAAGCCGACAATGTGTACTTTACTACCCCAACTTTCAGCTAGTGGAGGTTAGAGTAGCTTTATGTTTACCTGAATTACTGTAAGAATATCGAAAAAATGTAGTTACTTCAGCAATTGCAATGCTCATCTGGGTGTCGTCGGTGTAGTTGCCAGGATTGAGTTGAAAACGCGGATGTTCGACGTATCGACTAAAATCATTGTTAACGATTATCTCGTCACTATATTCAAAGCGTGCACCGTAAGCATTTGCAATCCCTAACTCTAGCAGCATATTCGGATCAAACTAAAAACGGACGCGCCATAAAAAAGCTAGAAACTGATTTAGCATCTACCGGCTCTCCCTCCAGAATCGCTTTCTCTAATTCTTCGGGAGTCAAAAACACAGTTTCGATATCCTCGTCTCCATCTTGTGGTGGTGGTGTTTCCAGCTTTTCTAAATCTCGTGCCAGAAAAGCATAGATAATTTCATCAGAATAGCCGGGAGCTAAGAAAAACTCGCCTAGTTTATCCCATTTTTTGGCACTATAGCCAGTTTCTTCTTGAATCTCACGCTGTATCGTCTCTAAAGGTTCTTCAGTTGGTTCTACAGTTCCCGCCGGAAATTCTAATATCCGTCCCTGAATTGCAAAACGATACTGGCGCACGAGAACAAGTTTACCCTCTGGCGTTATCGGCACAGCTAGAGCGCCACCAGGGTGACGAATACATTCCCATTCTCCTTCTGATTTATTAGGCAAACGCAAGCGATTAACTTCAAAATCAAATTTGCGTCCTTTATAAAACAGGCGCTGTCTTAGTAGTTGTGGTAATTCTCTACCTAATGGCATAATAAAATCTGATTATCTGTGAATACAGAGGTGAAATCAGCCTTCTTCTGCGTTTAATGATGGTATTTTTAATTGCCCATCAATAAGTGTACATCAGAACAGTCTACATCTTTCAGCAGTTCTTTAATAACATACCCGGATACTGGTTCTATCCAATCTGGGGCAATTTCTGCCAGTGGAACTAACACAAAAGCTCGATCCCGCATTCGTGGATGCGGAATTTGAAGATTTGGTGTATCAAGAATAATGTCATCAAATAATAACAAATCTAAATCCAGGATTCGTGGCCCCCAGCGTTCCTGACGCACACGCCCAAATTGTTGTTCAATTCCTAACAAAGTTTCTAATAACTCTTGGGCTGTGATTTCTACCTGCAATGTGACGCAGCCATTTAGGTAATCGGGCTGTGGGGGACCGACAGCTTTGGTTTGATACCAATTTGATCTAGCTTCTAAGACAATACCTGGGGTTTGGGCTAAAGTTTCTATAGCTGTTTCTAAAATTGTCTGTGAATCGCCGATATTACTACCAAGGGCAACGGCGCTTCTTCTTAGCTCTGCTTCGGCGTAGCTCGCCTTAATTAACCTAGAGTTGGGCTGTATATGGGGATACTTCGGTATACCAGTTCCAAAAAATGCCAATAAGTTTTATATTCCGAATAGTTATCAAAGTTGCAATTTTTTTACAAAACTCAATTAATCAAATCTAAAAGACATTATTTTTTTTTATAGTGAATTTAGTTAATTATTTATAGGATATTATACTAACACAGAGGTAGTGCTATAACCCCAAAGCTGATTAATGGTGGTTATACATTTGCTACTTTGAGCGAGGAACTGACGTGGGGAAGCTTACCTCCTGGTTCAAGCGAAGACCAACTAATTTGAGTGACTCTGGACAAGGAGGAACAAATGAGAAGCTTACCACTAGCACATCTGGCGCAGGCGAGGCAGTTACTGAGCAAATGAAAATTTTCCCATCTAGGATGAAGGCTAATCAGGCAACTCGTGGTAAACCACTCTATCGTCGCATCTGGTTTTGGGCAGGCTTGGGTGTAGGTGGTGGGATAGCTGCCTTCATCTACGGCATCAATTTAATAGATCGGACTTTGCCAGATCAGGCACAGTTGAATGCCGTGGTTAGAGAGCAAACACTGACCATAAAAGCTGCTGATGGAACTATATTACAACAACAAGGTGAAACGGCCAGAGAACAGCTAAAGCTGGAACAAATACCAGATAATTTAAAAAAAGCTTTCATCGCCTCAGAAGATAGAAGATTTAAGCAACACAACGGATTTGATCCACAAGGGATTGCCAGAGCCGGTTTGAATAATTTGCGATCGCAAGGTGTGGTAGAAGGTGCTAGCACCATCACCCAACAGCTAGCGCGGATTCTGTTTTTGAAACAAGAACAGACAATCTGGCGCAAAGTCAAAGAAATCCGTCTAGCACAAAAAATGGAGAATGAATTAACCAAAGATCAGATTTTAGAGCGTTACCTAAATCTGGTTTATTTGGGAGGTGGAGCTTATGGTGTGGCAGATGCATCCTGGGTATACTTTAGTAAAACGCCAGACCAGCTTTCTTTAGCCGAAATGGCAACGATAGCTGGATTAGCCCCTGCTCCTAGCTTATACGCTCCAGACAAGAATCCAGAAGCGGCAAAACGGCGGCGGGACTTAGTATTGCAACGGATGCAAGAAGATAAAATAATTACACCAGAACAAAGGCAGGCAGCAGTCCAAGAACCACTGACTCTCAAAACCAGTTTACCCAAGCGAGTGCAAGTAGAATCACCCTACTTTACCAGCTACATCCAAAAAGAATTGCCGAAGTATGTTTCTGCTAACGTGCTAAAAAGTGAGGGATTAGTAGTAGAAACTACGCTGAACCCGACTTGGCAGAAAGTCGCAGAAGAAGCAGTTGCCAAAACCCTGCGAAATCAAGGACGGTGGGAGAGCTTTAAGCAAGGAGCAATGGTAGCCATTGACCCCCGCAACGGTGAAATTAAGGCAATGGTTGGGGGAAAAGACTTTGGTAAAAACCAGTTTAATCGGGTTACTCAGGCACAACGGCAGCCAGGATCGACATTTAAAGGGTTTGTATATGCCACTGCGATCGCTAGCGGTAAAAGCCCCTACGATAGCTATGAAGATGCGCCCTTTGTCGTAGATGGTTATGAACCGAAAAACTATAGTGAAAAGTTCCACGGTTCCATGAACATGCGAGATGCCCTCACCCGCTCTGTTAATATTATTGCGGTCAAAGTGTTGATTGATGTAGGGTTTACCCCAACAATTAAACTTGCCCATGATATGGGGATAAAATCTGAGTTAAAGCCCACCTACTCCTTAGCTCTCGGCTCAAATGAAGTGAATTTGCTAGAGTTGACCAGCGCTTATGGCAGTTTTGCTACTCAGGGATTGCACACAGAGCCTCATGGTATTACTCGCATCCTCAACCGCCAAGGCAAGGTGATCTGGTCAGCTAATTTCAAGCCACAACAGGCCCTTGACCCTGACAGTGCCGCCATCATGACTTGGATGTTACGCAACGTCGTAGAAGAGGGGACTGGTGCTGCTGCTCAATTAGGTAATAGACCAGTTGCAGGCAAAACCGGCACCTCCGATGAAGCCCGCGATTTATGGTTTATTGGTTACATTCCCCAAATGGTGACAGGCGTTTGGCTAGGTAACGATGATAACCACCCCACAGACGGCAGTAGTGGTAGTGCGGCTTACACCTGGCACGAATTTATGGAAAAAGCCGCAGAAGGGATGCCGATAGAAAAGTTTCCCAAACGTCCCAATTTAGAAGGTCGAAAAGGCACCATCAAAGCCCAGACCATCAAGCCCAAACAAGTGCTGAATCGTTCTATCTCTTCTGATGAGAATGACTCAAAAGGGGAAAGGCAAACTGCTAGAAATTCTAATTCTGAAGATAGTAGTTCATCTAGGAGACGTAAGAGGAGGAGCTATTCTCAAGAAGAACAGCAATCGAGCGATTATACCCCAAGACACAGAAGGCGCGATGCCTACGGCGGGCTACGCCTACGCACCGAAGAATCAAGTTCCAATAACTCTTCCTCAGAATCATCAAGTCCACAGAGGCGATCTAGAAGAGGAGAATCTGATTCTTCTCCCACGCCTCAAAGAAGTCGGCGCTCGTCTTCTCCGGCAAATAGTTCCGGTTCTTCAGATTCATCATCACAGCCATCCTGGCGCGATAGACTTAAACCTTCTAACTAATCGGCATTGGGCATCCCAACTCTTGGAGACGCTACGCGAACGGCTTACCTTGGCAACGCTTGGCATAAGTCGCTCAGGGCAAGTGGGCATTGGGAATTGGTCAATAATCAATAGTTCTTCTTCCCCTGCTCCCTCATCCCCCAGCAAGAACTGCCCCCATCCTCTTTTCTATGCAATATGAAGTTACTCAAACTAAACTCCAGAGGGATGTTAAGTGATACGCTCATTCTATAGTGTGTCAAGTAGTGTTACTTAACATTGGAGAATATACTCATGCTTATATTGATGCAGGCAGCAGATTCAGTTGCAACAGGTGGTGGTCAGTTTCCTTTTGCTTTCACCTTGGTGTATGTCGTTGGTTTTATTGCTGCTGTAACCATTGGTTCAATAGCTTGGTACAACTCGAAACGCCCCGCAGGTTGGGAAAGCAAAGAGCGTCCTGATTTTGTGCCTAAGGTTGATAAAGAAGAAACTCCGGGTCTGGGCGATCCGAAGTCATAATTTAGTCATTAGTGAGCCAGCGCGGTCTTGGGGGTTTCCCCCATGAGTGACTGGCGTTCGCCCTTGGCGTGCCGGAGGCATCACCCGTGAAGGTCATTAGTTATTAGTTATTAGACTATGGACTTTTGACTATGATTAGTTTTGCACGTCAACCCAACGACGGTAAAGCTTTTGAATTTGTTTGAGAAGTGCATTGTGAGCCGGTTGAGTTGAATCATTCGGCTTCCCTATATCCTGTAATTGGGTCAAGAGTCTGGCTTCTTCGACGGCAACTTCGCCATCGCTATAAATTAAGCCACTGATTGCTTCAATTAGATTTTCACAATCTTCAAGACTGGGGCGATCGCCTAAATACTCCCGCACCCATTCATAGCATTCTTTTGGCTGTACAGGAACGAATTCATACAGCCAAGGCTTAATTTCTGGATCGTTAGCCAAACCTTTTGCTTGAGCTATTTCGCGGAGATATTGCCGTTCTTCTGGTTGGATTCTGCCATCAATCCAGGCGGCTCCAATCAGGATTTTAACTAAGTTTTTGACATTGTAAGGGGTAACCATTGCTGCCTCCTCTGGTAGATTCAAGCCTCCACCAAATAGTACAATCCCAAACAGTATTCATTCGTAATTATTGGTTTTTCTTAAGCGCACCATAAAAAAGCCATCCATGTCCTGTCTATGAGGCCAGACTTTAAACCAACCTTGAGGCGTGCTATATCCAGACACAGGCAACTCAAAGCCGCTTGGAGACTGAATTTGCCAATCACGAAACTCAGCTAAAAATGCCGAAATTACTTCTTCGTTTTCTGCTGGATGCAATGTACAGGTGGCATAAACTAGTACACCACCAGGTTTGACATAAGTTGATGTATGTGTTAATAATTCTTTTTGCAGCACCGAAAGTTCCCGGACAGATTCTGGTGTCTGTCGCCAACGAGCATCAGCATGACGGTGCATAGTTCCTAGTCCAGAACATGGAGCATCTAATAATAGCCGGTCTGCGGTGTTTTTAAATTGGTTGAAGTGGCGGCTGTCACCAGTGTAAATTTGAATAGATTGTAAATTCAGCCGTTGAGAATTTTCTTGGAGTTTGCGAAGCCGAGAGGGAGTGCGATCGCAAGCCCAAATTTTACCCTTATCTGCCATTAACTCAGCAATGTGGGTTGTTTTACCCCCTGGTGCAGCACAGACATCAATTACCACCTCACCGGGTTGGGGGTCGAGCAAATGACTTACCAATTGGGCGCTACTATCTTGGACAGTCCACCAACCTTCTTTGAAACCAGGTAGTTTTTGAATTGACCCAGCATTACCAAGTAATCGTAAAGCTTGAGGTAAATGAGCAATCCGTCTCACCAAAATACCAACAGATTGCAAAGCCGCCTCAACTTCTTCGATGGAAATGCGAAGTGGGTTGATACGCAAGTCAATTGTTGGTGTTTGGTTCATCCATTTACACAGTTGTTCTGTCTCAACCAAACCCAGTTGTTCTAACCAGACTTGAATAATCCAGTCAGGAAAGCTGTGTAAAATACCCAACCGTTCGACTGGGTTTTCTGGAAGTTGTAACGGATCGATGTGGGGGGATAAAGGAGTATTTTCTTCCCTGGCTCCCCCTGCTCCCCCTGCTCCCCCTGCTCCCCCTGCTCCCCCTGCTCCCCCTGCTTTTCTAAGATACTGGCGTAATAGACCGTTTACAAAACCTGTGAGTCCAGAAAAACCGTTTTCTTTAGCGAGTTGGACGGTGGTATTAACAGCAGCTGAGGCGGGAATACGCTGTTGATAACGCAGTTGGTAGAAGCCCAGATGTAAGATAGTACGGAGGTCTTGCGGTTGTTGATGAGATTTCTTTTTGGCGAGTTGATCGATGAGAGTATCAAGAGTGCGCTGCCTTCTGACGCTTCCATAAACCAATTCTGTCAGCAAGCGGCGATCGCTATCAGGCAAACTAACTTTTTGCAGCACTCTATCTAAGGCAACATCAGCATAAGCCCCCTTATGAACATCTCGCAGGGCGATAAAAGCTAGTTGACGGGGGTTTGTCATGGAAACTTAATTCAGGAGTCAGGAGGCTTCTGTATTTTAACTCCCAACTCCCAACTCCTAACTCCTAACTCCTAACTCCTAACTCCTAACTCCCAACTCCTAACTCCTAACTTCCCTATCAAGTCATATACGGGTCTACACTGGCGATTTCAAACTCACATGCTCTCGAAACCTGTTCTGCTGGTAATTTACCAAAGCTGATTAATGGTAAATAAGTGGGGTTTGCCATCAGTTCTTTTGCTAATAAGAATCCAGTAATTGTCCAAGTTTGATATTTGCGAGCTTGTTTGCCAATTAGTCGCCCTTTCTTACCGTCGTAATATTCTGGCCATTCATCTGTACTGAGGCGTCCTTGGGCAGTTTCAATAGCCTTTTGTGCAAGACTTGTTTTGTTAGTTTTCACCGCCGCCGCCGCTAACATCCACATTAAAACTGGCCAACTACCAGCATTATGATACGACCAGGGGATATTTTTAGGGTCACATCCAGTTACAATTCTGTATTCTTCATGTTCTAAAGCTGGGAAACAAATTTTCATTGGCATATCTCCCACCAAATCATCCCATCGTTCCTCAATGAGAGTCATAATTCCTTGTGACTGTTCTTCGGTGGCTAAGTCTGAAATGATTGCCATTAAGTTTCCGAGTGAAAAGAAGCGAGTATCTAGCTGCGACGGACCGACATTACCTGCTAGATAACCACCTTTTCTTGGCAGCCACTTATCTAATTCATAATAGGGAACAGAATCTACATATATGTTGAACAGATTAATAGCACCCTTGCCATATTCTTCACTTTTGAAGCGATAAATTGCATTCAGGCGATTAATATCTATCCAATAATGCTGGCGAATATGAGCGCATAAAAGAGGCAACCGGTTATCAATGGCTGCAACAATATCAGAATTACCTTGGCAAACTAGCAGTTCACGAGATGCACGCAATGCCGTGTAAAAAAGTACTTGTAGTTCTATAGGATGTCCATAAATGCCCATACGACGGTCAATCATACAAGCACCATCAGGAACCAACAGCGTTGGGTACATATCAAAACGATTCGCCAAGCAGATTTCCATGATTAACCTGATACCATTTTGGAATTCAGGTTGATAGGCTAGAGAAAAATCTTCTGTGGCGACTACATAAGCACGCAATAAAATAATCCACCATAAGCAAGAATCTACGGGTGTAACTCTAGCGATCGCATGTTCACCAAAATCAGCCTCTAAATATTCTTGCCCATTTTCTGATACAACTTTAAAGCTAGCTGGAATTAATCCTCGTCCAGGCTTATAGGCATCTAATGCTCTTTCTTTAGGCTGTAATTTTAAGGTTTCTTCTAAGAAATTGCGAACAATATCTGTTCTACCTTTGATCAGAAAAATTAGACCTGAAGAGACAAAATCCCGAACAAAGCACTGGTCATAATTAAGCGCTTCTACAGATGCATCATAAGCGGCTACCGTCCCAACAGGCCGTCCCTGATAATAGAGAATTGATTTTTCTAGTGTTCGCCAAGCTTCTTCGACTTCTTTTAAATTTTCAGTAGTTTCCAATTCGTTTACATGCATCGCCAGAATAGCTCCATTTGGATTGTGAATTTGTGGTAGATGCGTCTTCATTTATTATTTTTGCCATTCTCAGCATAACAAAAACGATTCTTTGAATAGCAAATATAATTTGGAGAAAAATTAATCAACTAAAAACGAATAAATCGGCTTACAGATGCAGCTTTATTGTTAGTTAATTTGCTTATAATAGATTACTCTTTTGGTGAATTATAGTTGTTGTTCCTCACCGCAAGCAGTAACATGATTTTAAAACAGTCACACAAGATATATTTTTAGATTATTTATTGTTCCGTTTCATGTACAGAATTTTTGCTTTACCAAATAAGAACATATCTTCAGTGCTGTTTAGGATTTGCATGAAGTTAAAATTAGTTGCAGTATATTTACTTGATCCGGATTAGTTTTTGACACTAAGAAGTCAGATTATTCCCCTATAATCTAATAATTTATAACGTTTTTTCAAAATATGCAAGATGAATTATTCAAAAAGTCAAGATGTCAATACTTCTGAAGAGTTATATATTTTACCGC
Source organism: Nostoc sp. (assembly GCF_036917635.1). Lineage (GTDB taxonomy): Bacteria > Cyanobacteriota > Cyanobacteriia > Cyanobacteriales > Nostocaceae > Nostoc. Next base: position 36,274 of record NZ_JBALCW010000008.1, on the reverse strand, counting down.
ATTTGACATTGGTGAGCGTTTAACTGCTCCTGGAATTCTTTATAAGCTTGATTAATTGCTTGCATTGAGGCTTTTGCGATTGTAGAACTGTTGATATCAGGATGATACAATCTTGCTAATTGAAGGTAAGCAAGTTTGACATGTTTGGGGCGATCGCTCTGATTTACACCCAAGACTTCCCACCATTCCCCAGATAATACAGAGTCGAGAGTAAATTTATCAAAGTTTGGTATTTGACTCCAAATCTTGATGCTTCCGCCATTACTGCCACTTACCAGCGTTTTGCCATCAGCACTGAAAGCAACAGGACTACACCCAGAAAGACTTTGTAGCAGTTCCCCAGTATGTAGGTTCCAAAGTTTTATGATACTGTCTCTGCTGGCACTGGCGAGAGTTTTTCCATCGGGGCTGATGGCAACAGACAAAACTGCTGCTGAGTGTCCAACCAGAGTACTGAGTAATTCTCCAGTTTGGAGATTCCACAGCTTTATTGTGGTGTCGGTGCTACCACTAATAAGAGTTTGACTGTTAAGACTAATAATAACTGTATTCACCGCTCCCAAATGTTCAGTGAGAATATAACGCTGTTGCCAAGTTTTTAAATCCCAAACTCTAATTGTCTTATCAGCACTACTGCTTGCAAGGATTTTACCATCGGGGCTGATTGTCACAGACAAAACTGGATCTGAGTGTCCATTTAAGGTGCGTTTTATTGTTCCCGTGTAGCGTCCCCAAATTCTAATTGTCTTATCAGCACTACCACTAGCAAGAATTGCCCCATCAGGACTATATGCTACCGAGTTAACAAAGCCATTATGACTGTAAGGAGAACTTAAATAAAAGAATGTCCCGTGAAATTTTCTTGTATCCATCTGCCAACTGCTGATTTTGCAATCGACACTACCACTTGCAATCTGCTGTCCATCAGGGCTGATAGCAACAGATAAAACTGCCTCTGCTTGTCCAGAGAACGTGTAAAGCCATTTTCCGGTTTTCAAATTCCACAAATTAACTTGTCTGTCATCACTGCCACTGATTAAGGTAGTACCATCAGGACTGATAGCGATCGCATTAACTGCCGCTAAGTGTCCTTTGAGTGTGCGTACACATCTCCAGGTTTCAGGTAGCTGGGTTGTCAGAGATATTCTTTCTACTTCAATATTGGGAATAGAAGGTTTAGGGGTAACAAATTCTGATTTTTTCTTGAATTCAGCCTTAAGTGCTTGTAACTCATCTTCGACTTCCAAAGCAGCAAATTTTTGGTTGAGATCCTCACCAGATAAAAATGCTTCTAATTCCATCACTGCTTCGGAATAGTAGTCCATCAGCAAAACTTTTTCTTCCATTCGTTCAAAAAGCTGTGCTGGAGTTTCGCTAATTCCCGATTCATCTAACAGTTTGGCAATCCCATAGGCGGCGAGTCCCACCACTGCACCAATTCCTGCCATCGGTACTCCACCAATCCCAAATGCCAGCCCTACTTTAGGTGCGACTAAACCCATACCACCGACGACGTTATAAATGCCAGCACCGCCGACTGCACCAATTCCTATTGTACCAAAAGCAGCTGCATCTCCCTGTGCGATCGCATTAATTGCGCCATAAGCAGCTGCACCAGCCACAGCGCCAGCAGCTACTACAGGAGTTACACCAATACCAACTGCACCAAATCCGCCTGCTAATCCCATCCCGCCTACAGTTGCAGAAACACCAGCACCTGCTAGGGTTCCGCCTGCGATAAATGCTGCACCTGTTTTAGAGTTTTGTGTCACTGGTTTTATTTATAGGTAGTTTAAGTTCCTTACAGCATAGACTTAATAAATTTTTCTGACTTCAGGGAAATTTATGAAATCTTGATAGGATATGTAAGTTTTTAATAAACCGCAGAGGCGCAGAGAAAGCAGAGGAAGAGAGATTTATGAAATAGTGAAAGCCCTTCGGTAAGTTCACCGAAGGGCTAAAAATAATATTTGTCCCAGAGGTACTGTGCAAAGTTTAAATTTAATCTTGCACAACTCTTGTAATAAACTAAATTTAAGCGTTTGGCTCACTGTGGTTAAGAGCTTCCCATGCGCGGTATCCAATATAGCCAACTCCTGCTGTTACGGCTACTGGAACTAATACCGGAGCTGCTACGACTGAACCAACCGCAGCCCCCGCGGCGGCTATAGTTCCACTTGCAGCCGTTGTTACTGCTGAACTAACCGCAGCCCCAGCCACTGCTAGAGTTGCCGCGTGTCCCGTAGCAACCAGCGTTACCGCGCTGCCCGAAGCCACTCCCGCAGCAAATGCCGTCATATTTCCACATTCTGACTCACACTTGAAGATTTCTATCTTTACATCTCCTAATGCCCTAGCTGGAGCAGGTGAAATAGTCAGAGCGCTAGTCACTATAAGTAGTGTAACTATACACATCGAAATCAGTCTTTTAGCCTTTTGAAATAAACGTTGCATAAGATTTATTGTCTTAATTTAATGTTGATAAATCACGGAAGCGATCTACCTCAGCTTAAGAAACATAAGCTACAACGTCACCAGTAATTTACGCAAAGCAGCAAAAGGCCAAAATTCTCTTGAGACAATAGTGAGTCAGTTCTTTAAAAAACGACAGGCAAATGGTTTACAGTCAAAAGTACTTGCATCTATCCGTGACACCTTACTCCCCAAACTCCTATCAGGCGAAATCCGCGTCAAAGAAGCTGAAAAAGTATTAGAGGCGCTTAAATGGCCAGAGTTTATTTAGACACAAGTATTTATAACCGCCCCTTTGATGACCAAACACAGCCAAAAGTATTTCTAGAAACACAAGCTGTCATCTTTATTTTACAAATGGTCGAAGCAAAATTAATAGAATTAGTTAGTTCTTCAGTTCTAGAATATGAAAATAGCCGTAACCCTTTTCCTATAAACCAACAGTCAATGGAGCGATACTTACAAATAGCTACATTGAGAGTATTGCTAGATGAAAACATTAGAGGGAGAGCAAAACACCTAGAACAACAAGGGACTAAAGCCATTGATGCTCTCCACGTTGCTTGTGCCGAAGCTTCTCAAAGTGATTATTTTATCACTTGCGATAAGAGATTAATCAATCGCTGTCAAGGTTTAACACTCAAAACAATCAACCCCACTGATTTTATTTTGGATATAGAAAATGACAATTAAAGTTATTAACGAACAGCAAAACCTACAAGAAGTAATACAGGTTTTACTCGCACATTTAGAGCCATCCAAAGTGATGAAATTTTGGGCAGCTTGTAAATTAGGCGAAGGTGATTATTTACAACTAAAAGACAAGCTGTTTGCTCAGGAGGATGTTGATAGCTTGTACGAAAAAATTAAAGCTTATCAAGACAATGAATGATAATTTACAATTTTTAGATGTCGTTGCCCTAACCGAAGACTTACCAGAATTGGAGTTATATCGCGGCCAAGTAGGAACGATTGTAGATGAATATGAGCCTGGAGTTTTTGAAGTAGAATTCAGCGACTTAACAGGACGAGCTTATGCAGTAGAAACTTTAAACCGACTTTCCGCACTTCATCGTGTAATATGCGTAGATTTCCCATAGGTGGAAAAAAATGGTTAAATCAACAACATAAATCGCCAATGGTATTCAATATTAATACTTAATAATTTGAACATTATTAGGAATTTTTATTGAAAAGATAGATAATACATTTTGAAGTGCGGAATGTGGGTTTAAATGCTAATCAGCTAATGACTTTATATCACCAGCCGATTGTGGAAAAACATTATTGGTTTAACTCCCCTCCCCCACACACGATTATCATTTTTATTGAGCTTATTGCGTCCATCTTCTTCTTGTTCAATCTCTATCGTGAAGTTCATAGCCAGTGAAGGTATTGTAATAAAAGCTATTCCTGAATAAAACAAAAAATTTATATGACTTCAGTTGATTCTAGCAAGCACAAAAAAGCCAAAGCCTTAAAACCTACTAGCCGCCGCCCTGCTAAAGAACTCTGTAGCGAGTGTGGGCTATGCGATACATACTATATCCACTATGTCAAGGAAGCCTGCGCTTTTATTAATCAGCAGATAGGTGAACTTGAAGAAGAAACACACACGCGATCGCGCCATCTCGACAACCCCGATGAACTCTACTTTGGTGTTCATCAAGACATGATAGCGGCGCGGAAACAACAGCCCATCGAAGGCGCACAATGGACGGGTATTGTTAGCAGCATCGCCATTGAAATGCTCAATCGCGGCTTAGTTGAAGGTGTCGTCTGTGTGCAAAATACCAAAGAAGACCGCTTTCAACCCATGCCGATCATCGCCCGGACTCCAGAAGAAATACTAGCAGCGCGGGTAAATAAACCAACACTTTCCCCGAACCTTTCTGTGTTGGAACAGATAGAAAAATCGGGGATGAAACGGCTATTAGTAATTGGTGTTGGTTGTCAAATCCAGGCATTACGAGCCGTAGAAAAACAACTTGGTTTAGAAAAGCTGTATGTTTTGGGTACACCCTGCGTAGATAATGTGAACCGCGCCGGTCTGCAAAAATTCTTAGAAACCACCAGCCGATCGCCTGATACAGTTGTGCATTACGAATTCATGCAAGACTTCCGGGTTCACTTCAAACATGAGGATGGCTCATCTGAAACTGTGCCTTTCTTTGGCTTGAAGACTAACCAGCTTAAAGATGTTTTTGCCCCATCTTGTATGAGTTGCTTTGATTACGTCAACTCCCTAGCCGATTTAGTCGTTGGCTATATGGGCGCACCCTTCGGCTGGCAATGGATTGTAGTTAGAAATGACATAGGTAAGGAAATGCTGGATTTGGTGAAAGACCAGTTAGATACTCAACCAGTGACATCTAAAGGCAACCGGAAGGAAGCTGTACAGCAAAGTATTCCCGCTTACGATAAAGGCGTTACCCTGCCGATGTGGGCGGCAAAACTCATGGGTGTGGTAATCGAAAGAATCGGCCCCAAGGGTTTGGAATATGCGCGGTTTTCCATTGATTCTCACTTTACTCGGAATTATTTGTATGTAAAGCGAAATTATCCAGAGAAATTAGAAGCGCATGTTCCAGAATTTGCCAAGCGTATTGTTGGGCAATATAAGTTACCGGAGTAGTGTTTCGCCTTTGTGTTAAATATATCTGAGCCTGCAAAAGCAGGCTTTTTTCTCTAGTGGCAAACTTATATACTAAGTAGTAAAAGCTTGTTTGGAATTTTTTGCTGAGGTACAGTACTTAACACTTGGTAATTATTAAGACTGCTTAGAAGCTAATCGCTTACGGGCTAGAGTAACTGCTTTGACATTCTCGGTAATTATAGCTACTTGTCCACAGAATCCAACTAGATTACTCATTCCTTCCATTTTTCCAGCATCGTTTTCTTTGTATGAAACTATACTTACCATAAAAGCAGTGACAAATACATATCCAAGAATTTTCAGATTATTTACTCCTCTGTTGAGATAAATCATAGCAGCAGGGACAAGAAAAAATGTTAATATACCAGCAACTACAGGGCTTTTTTCTGCTAGTTCTTCAGTTCTCCTTATATCTCTTTTAGTGGGCAGGAAAGGATTCCAAGGAGAATCTGGGGTTTGGTTTTGATTAAAGTCAGTCGCCATTTTTTTCAGTATTTTTACAAGTATGTGGTTAGCTTAAATACCTTAATGATTCAACAGAAACATCATTCTTGGCTTCAGAGTCAACACGGTTTTTATTTACAATTTTTTGTGAGATGAAGAAGTAAAATTACTGTTAAAAAATACTAAAAAGTATAAAGAGGCGATCGCTGACTACAACGGTTAAACTAGATAAATTAGCGCGTGTACGCACTATAATTGAACTGCAAGGCAGCTGCACGCAGAGAAACATGGAAAAACTTGATCGCATCACCCTTAATCCTAATATTTGCTTGGGGCAACCGACTATTCGGGGTATGCGAATCACTGTTAGTGTCATCCTCAAGATGCTAGCGAATAGTAAGTCAGTGGCAGACGTATTACAAGCCTATCCAGAACTAGAAGCTGAAGATATTCAGCAGGCACTCAAATACGCCGCTTGGGTTGTTTCCGATCAAATTCAGATAGTCCCAACTGCTTGACGAATATCTGTGATATCATGTCCGTTTAATTACTTATTAAATCAAAACTACGCTTCGTCTTCCCTTTGCAAGGGGAGGGGCTGGGGGTGGGGTGAAATGATTGTGAGAATCATAACTAATTATGCGGACATAGTATGACTGATATCAGGCTATTAGCAGACATGAATATTTCACCTCAGACTGTAGCTGCGTTGCAAGGGGAAGGATGGGATATTATTCGAGTCTCTGATGTTTTGCCTGCAACTACATCCGATTTGGAAATCTTAGAATTTGCCCGCCAGGAAAATAGAGTTGTTATAACTCAAGATTTAGACTTTTCTATGTTGCTAGCCTTGGGAGGCTACAGTCAACCAAGCTTAGTCACGTTGAGATTATCATTAACTGACCCAGACATCATTACTAAAAGGCTCATGAACACAATTTCTCAAGTACAACAAATACTTAGGGAAGGTGGTGCTGTAACTATAGAAGATGCTAGTGTACGTACCCGTAGATTGCCGATGAGATAATTTGTAGTTACAGAGGCCATCCTAGTAAAACCTCAACTTACAGCGATTTTCAGGTAAATGAACCACAAATAGACCTCACTTCCATTCCTCTCTCCTACGAGGAGAGAGGCTTTGATTTTCTCCCCTTCCCTTGCAGGGAAGGGGCTGGGGGTTAGGTCTTATAATTGTGGTCTAAATACATGAAAACTGCTGTAAGTTGATTGTGACTGAATCATCCACACTAAAATACCTAGGACTTGCTCTACTGGACTAATTAAATATTCAGTTAAATCAATAGTTACAGTGCTGTCCTCTAACTTTAGGAACGTCCACAAGTTACCACTAGTAACACTACCGTAGATAGTAGCAATCGGTTTTTCGTATTTAGAATTAAACCTTTGGGCGGCGATCATTTCTGCAATACACTGCCCCAAACCACCTTTAAGATTTTCCTTTTTGGCTTCCACTATCACCACTGCTGGGGCTTCAATAAATAACTGTTCTGGCGAAAGGCTAATTAGAAAATCGCAAAATCCCACCAGTCCAACTTCTGGTTCAACATTAAATTCTTCTCCAGAAAAAAAACTGATTTGTCTGTTGAGAATTTTTCGGACTTCAAACAATATTGGGCTGATAATCAATTCTGATCTAGCTTTTTCAGAACCCATTGCAATTGCTAACTGGATACTTTCTGCTAAAAATTCAGCCAGCAGAGGACTCGGTGAAATTGGTTCTATAGGAGGTAAAAATCGCCCACCTTCAACTAGGATAAGATTAAAGTCTTGTTTTACTTTTCTTAAAGAAAACTCTCTATAGGACATTAACTTAAGTGTCTTTTAGTGACATCCCCTCTCCTTTTCGGAGAGGGGTTGGGGGTGAGGTTAAGCCGGATAAATCCGTAATCTTCTATTTGGTTCTTCACCAAAACTATGCGACTTGAGGCGATAATGTTCTACCAACTCATGTTGCATTTTCCGAACTTGGGGAGAACGCGGCAATAACTCCACTGGCTGTCCTTTGGGAATCACAATTTGCTCAACAGCAAGTCTAGCTTCTTCCAAGGCATCCATTTCATCATCGCTACCATTGTGCAAAAACAGTTGCAATTCTAGGTCATCGGCCATTTCGGGATCGTCCATGTTCAGCAATCGCCGCAAACCACGGGTAATTTGGGGAATGGTGCTGGACTTAATCATGTGGATGGGTACATGACGGGCTTTGGCCATTTGGCGTAATTTGGCGTGGTTTTTGACGTGCGATCGCAGTGCTAAAATTGCATCAGCACTATCTATATCTTTTGTCAAGACCACGGGCAAAGTTAACACACTAATCACCTGTTCGAGTTGATGGCGGCTAACCCCATAAGGATAAACGTGCAGGGGCAAATCTTCACCATTTGGCCCAGGCTGTCTGGTAGCAGCATCAAAATCAATGGTCTCAGAATAATTGAAGGATTCATCCAGCAAACGGTCAAACTCACTGCGCCCAGTCACCCGCTCTACAGGCAATTGCGGCAGTGCTACCATTTGTCCAGATGAACGCCAGCCATTAGACGGTCGCGCCGGTGGGAAAGATTCTTCCACTGTCGCTAGCTGTCCACCGCGACCATTGACAACAGCTAACTGCCTTGTAACAGCGATTTTACCTTGGTCATCAACGGTTCTTGTTTGTGGGGTAGCCTGACGCCCCCGCAGCAGATTATCTACTGTGTCAGCTACGCTTTCGTGTACTGTCCAGCGTTGGCGCTCCAACATTTCCACAGCAATCTCGAAGGTAGGAGGGGCTTTCCGCTCCAAAACAGTCTTTTGAGAACCTCGCCGTCTAGCTTCATCGTCTCCCAGCGTCACTGCTTGGATACCCCCAACTAAATCAGCCAAGGTGGGGTTTTTTATCAGATTTTCGATCTGATTCCCGTGGGCAGTACCTACCAACTGTACACCCCGTTCGGCAATGGTACGAGCCGCTAAAGCTTCCAGTTCTGTGCCAATTTCATCAATGACGATGACTTCTGGCATGTGGTTTTCCACTGCCTCAATCATCACCTGATGCTGTTGATCTGGATGAGCCACTTGCATCCGCCGAGCGCGACCAATGGCGGGGTGAGCAACATCACCATCCCCAGCAATTTCGTTGGAGGTGTCAATAATCACTACCCGTTTATGCAGATCGTCCGCCAAAACACGGGCAATTTCCCGTAAGGCAGTAGTTTTGCCCACGCCTGGACGCCCCAGCATGAGAATCGATTTACCAGTTTCTACCAAATCGCGGATCATGCCAATGGTTCCGAATACCGCTCGACCAACGCGACAGGTCAAGCCAATAATCTTACCCGTGCGGTTGCGGATGGCGCTGATCCGATGCAAAGTTTGCTCAATTCCTGCTCGATTATCTCCGCCAAAGATTCCAACTCGTTGAATACAATCATCTATCTGTTCTTGAGTAACAGGTACTTCACTCAGATACTCAGCTTGATTAGGAAACCGAGCCTCTGGGCGACGACCCAAATCCAAGACCACTTCTACTAAACTATCTCGTTTGGGATGACTCTCTAGTACTTGTTGCAGGTCTTGGGGCAAAATATCTAATAACTTTTGGAGATCGTCTGTAATCGTCATGCTTTCTATTGGTGACGGAAACAACGTAAATCAATACTTTCGGTCTTCGCTCTTTCTTAGATGCTCATCCTAATGCTCAAAACATATAGCGATTAGCGCTCGTACTGTGACTTTATCTGGGAAACGAGAGAATGGGCAAGTTTTACAGCTTGCCAAAGTAATACATCATTTTCTTCGAGGCGAAGATTCGTTTGCACATTGGTGTTATTTACCTCCTTATTCTCTAACTGTTCAAGAATTGGTGACAGCAGTACGCGGGCGTAGCTACCGTAGGCGACCCCAGCGATGGAGGAGGGGGAGCAGGGAGCTATTAGCAGGGGGAAAAATTCTTCTCCTCTGCCCCCCGCCCCCTGGACCTCTGCCTCTTTGAGTAGTCCCATTGCCTTTAACTTAGCAACGGTATAGCTATTTGTCCCGCCTGCTAACTGCACATATCCTGGTAACTCAGCTGCCAAAACTTTTTGCCCTAATTTCACCGCGGCTATTGTGGTGCCATCGCCAATATCACCACTCATGGGACGACCGTCGGTTTGCCAAATTAAGGCACTCTTGAGTGGGCTAATCAGGTCATATACTGCTCTTAGGTAGTCAATCATCCCCTCGCCATCAGGACAACTGATAGCTAATAGCTTTAATTGATCAGCCCACGGTGAAATTGCCTGCCATAATTGCTTAAATTCTGTCAACCGCCCGACTTTTGTATGGATTTCTACGGCATCTACTCCCGTTGAGATTACCAATGGCGCGATCGCTCCGGGCGTTGACATATATGAATTTGTATCAATTATACCATAAGGACAAACTGGTATACAACGACCGCAGCCATAGCACTTTTGTGATATTACTCCCGAAAAGTTTTCTTTATTATTAAACACGATTGCTTGTGCCGGACAAATCCGTTCACAGGGTCTAGGGCAGTCTCTAGGACACTCAGTAGGATTAAATTCTGCTTTCCGAAAATGGGGATCTTCTCCATCGTTCAGGCTTACCATCAAAAAGGGTGAGTTGCCTTTGTAGCTAAAGCCTCGCTTTTGAGCATCCGTAGCCAGAGATTTAGCTACAAGTAGCCCTGCTTGCGCTGCTGCAATTACGGCTGGATCAGCTGCAACATCTATGCAGTCAGCGCCCGCCAAAGTATAGGCTAACGTTAAACTTCTGACTGCCGGTAAATGCTGGAAGCTGGCTCCGCAGATCAGCTTGAACCAGTCACCTTGTTTGAGAGATTGTAAAGGGGCGAACAGATCAGTCACTATTCTATTATGCGTTTATGCGACTAAAAATAGTAGTCTGTAATCAAGAAAAAGTCCGGATTTCTTGATTTAGGGCTTCGGGCAAAATAGTTAAGAGTTAAGAGTTAGGAGTTAGGAGTTTGGAGTTAGGAGTTAGGAGTTTGGAGTTTGGAGTTAGGAGTTGGGAGTTAGGAGTTAAGTAAGTGGGCGCAAATAATTATCACTGGCTCGTAGTTGCGCTAAAGCGCAAGAGGGCGCAACTACGAGCCAAATACAGAGATTTTACTTTTCGTTACATAGGTAGGTTTTATCTTGCCTACCTACTTAGGAGTTAGGAGTTAGGAGTTTGGAGTTAGGAGTTAGGAGTTAGGAGTTAGGAGTTTGGAGTTTGGAGTTTGGAGTTATTCCAATATTGTGTAGGTTTTGCCTAAAAAATAACTCCAATGTAGGTTGGGGAGCCACTCATCTGCCGGGGTTCCATGAGTGAAGTTGCGTTTGAGGAACAAAGGATTGAGTACTTATACGTAGGTTAAAAGCTAAAAATTACAATTAATGCAGCAGCTAAAACAGCTACAGGAACAACAAAAGTTGATTGGAGCGATCGCTCTTGATATTCTCAAGTCCAAAAAGTTTCAAGATATCCTTGCTACAAGTGTCCAAGAAGTCCGCCAGTTACTCAAGGCCGATCGCGTGTTGGTGTATCAATTTACCGATCAGATGCGGGGTAAGGTGGTGGCAGAGTCGATTTTACCCCAATGGACAACAACCTTGGGACTGGAGATTGAACAAGAGGAAAGGGAGCATTTTCAGCATAGCCAAGGGGAAGAATACTGCCAAGGAAAAATCTCGACAGCGACGAATATCTACGAAGCTGGTTTAAGCGATCGCCATATTCAATTGGAACAGTTTCAAGTCAAGGCAAATTTAGTTGTGCCTATTTTGTTAGAGAACCAAGGGATAGCAGCTGAATGGGGGTTATTCATCGTGCATCAATTTTCTGCCCCCCGCGAATGGCAAACATTTGAGGTAGAATTCCTTAACCAACTGACGGTGCAACTAGCGATCGCTATCCAACAAGCCCAACTTCACGACAACCTACAAACCCTCAAGACTGAGTTAGAAGCCAAACTGGAGGAACGCACTACTGCACTACAGGAAAGCGATCGCCGATTCCGGGCAATTTTCAATAACACTTTCCAATTAACAGGACTGCTAACGCCAGATGGTATTTTATTGGAGGCGACCCAGACTGCGCTAAGTTTTGGCGGACTTAAGCTTGAAGATGTGATTAATCGCCCTTTTTGGGAAGCACACTGGTGGACGATTTCACCTCAAACTCAACAAGAATTAAAACAAGCGATCGCTCGTGCAGCTCAAGGAGAATTTGTCCGCTATGAAGTTGATGTTCTCGGCGCAAATAACCGAGTAGCAACAATCGATTTTTCACTGCGTCCGTTGCCAAACGAGACAGGCCAAGTTGTTTTGTTGATTCCAGAAGGGCGAGATATCACCGAACGCAAAGCAACAGAACTCGCCTTGTCTGAACGTGAAGTCATGTTGTACTTGATTGGAAATAATCTGTCCAATGGCGCAGTTTATCGGGTGATCCGCGAATTGGATGGTAGCGATCGCTTTTCTTACCTGAGTCGGGGAATTGAAAGACTAATGGAAGTCTTGCTAGAAGATGCACTCAAAGATTCATCTCTGCTTTATCGCCAGTTTATCCCAGAGGATATCCCCCGCCTACAAGCAGCCGTTGCAGAGTCTTGCCTGAATCTGTCTGTATTTGATATTCAACTGCGAATCCGAACGCCCAGTGGTAAACTCAAATGGTTTCATTTTCGCTCTACACCACATCAGTTGAAAGATGGGCGTGTGGTTTGGGATGGATTGGTGATAGATGTCACCGATCTCAAGCGCAGTGAAGAAATACTACGCAAAAGTCAAACCCTGCTAGAAGAATCGCAGCGAGTTGCTGGTCTTGGTAATTGGGAGTTTGAACTTGCTAGTGGCAAAATTACCTGGTCGAAGGGGCTTTTTGACCTCTTCAATCGAGAACCCGCACTACTTGAGCCAAATTATCAGGAAAATCTGCAATTGTATCACCCTGAAGATGGGGAGAAATTGCACCAAGTTGTTGAGCAAGCGATCGCCACTGGTGAATCCTACAAAGAAATTCTCCGTGTACCCCAGCCAGATGGTTCTCATCGCTACTTTGAGGCCATTGGACATGCAGAATTGAACGCCGATGGACAGGTAATCCGCCTTTATGGTACTGCCCAAGATGTCACCGGACAGGAAGTTGCATTGCGCGATCGCCAAAAAGCTGAAGAAACATTACGCCAAAGTCAAGAACGTTGGCAATTAGCGATCGCAGGTACTAATGAAGCAATTTGGGATTGGGATATAACTACTAATGAAACCTTCCGGTCTGAGCGTTGGTTCACAATCTTGGGATATGAACCCAACGAAATCAGCGATTGCGATGATGAGTGGAGTACTCGCATTCATGCTGATGATTATACCAGAGTAATGGCTGCACAAGAAGCTTATTTGCTTCGGCAAGTTGCCGATTATAATGTTGAGTATCGTCTGCGGTGCAAAGATGGCAATTATCGCTGGTTGCGATCGCGGGCCAAAGGTATCTGGAATCAGCAAGGAAATCCAGTTCGATTGGTCGGTTCACTTGGAGACATTAGCGAACGCAAACAAGCTGAGGAAAAACTCCGAGAAAGTGAAGAAAGATTACAATTAGCACTAGAAGCTTCTGGGGATGCTTTGTGGGACTGGAATATTCTCACTCAAGAGGTCTATTACAGCCCGCGCTATTTAGAAATGCTTGGATACAGTTTCGATGAACTTCCACAGGATTTTAGTACTTGGGAGCGATTAGTTCATCCAGACGATCTGCCTTGGGTTGAGAAAATCTTAGCAGATCACTTAAAGGATAATTCAGTCCTCTACAAATTTAACTATCGACTCCGAACTAAATCGGGCGAATGCAAATGGATTGCCAACTACGGTAAAGTTGTAATCCGAGATGGACAGGGTAACCCTTTGCGGATGACTGGTACTCATCGGGATATCAGCGATGTCTACGATGACCTTCGCTTACGCAAACAAACTGAAGCAGCCTTAGCCAGAAGTGAAGAACAACTCAGACTAACGTTAGAATTTAACCACATCGGTATCTGGGATTGGAATGTTAAAACAAATGAAGTTATCTGGAATGACAACCATTTTCGTTTGTTAGGTTTAGAGCCAGAAACATTAACAGCCAGCTATCAGCGATGGCGCGATCGGGTTCATCCAGAGGATGTTGACCGAATTGAACAAGCTTTATTAGATGCTTTAGCACAACATACTAATTTTGAAGGTGAATATCGAGCGATTTATCCCAATGGCAAAGTTCACTGGCTGATGGGGAAAGGACGCGGCATTTACAACGAAGCAGGTGAGGCTGTTCGGATGTTAGGGGTAATTATTGATATCAGCGATGTCTACGACGAGCTTCGCTTACGCAAGCAAGCAGAAGCAGCCCTGCAAGAAAGTGAAGCGCGGTTCCAGGCATTTATGAACAATAGCCCGGTGCTAGCTTGGATCACCGATCCAAACGGGCGTGTACTTTACTTAAACCAAACATCCCTGGATACATTCAAATTACTACCCGAACAGGTGATTGGACAATCCATTTTTGACCTCTACCCAGATGAAATTGCTCGGCAGCATTTTGATCGCATTCAGACCGTTATACAGACAAATCAGGTAATTGAGGCGATGGAAGTTGCTTCCCGACCAGACGGCACCCTTGGAGAGTTCTTGGTATATAAGTTCCCGATTGTGGGATTGTCTGCACAAAAGCTAGTGGGTAGGGTAGCGATCGACATCACAGAACGCAAGATTTTGGAGCGAGAACTGGCTCACAAGCAAAAGTTATTAGATACTTTTATGATTAACGCACCTGTTGGTATAACCATTCTTGATGGGGAACTGCGTTTTTCATTCATTAATGAAGCATTAGCAAAAATTAATGGCATTCCCGCAGCCGCCCATATTGGCAAGACACCGTGGGATGTTGTCCCTGATTTGGCACCAAAACAGGAGCAGGTGTTTCAACATGTTTTGAGAACGCGTGAACCGATTTTGGATTTAGAAATCAGTGGAGAAACCCCAAAATTCCCAGGTATAATCAGGACTTGGTTAGTTTCCTACTTTCCGATTCAGTCTGAAACCGATCAACCCATTAGCATAGGCATTGTTGTAGTTGAAATCAGCGATCGCAAACGTGCTGAACAGATGTTACAACTGCAAGCAGTGATTACCCGCAATATGGGAGAGGGAATTTGTCTAGCTCGTGCCACAGATGACGTGTTTGTTTACGCTAATCCTAAATTTGAGCAGATGTTTGGCTATGAATCTGGTGAATTAATCGGTCAGCATGTGTCGATTGTCAACTATGGTGATGAACATAATACACCTGAAGAAATTAACCAGGCAATTAAGACTGCTGTCTTGCAACACAAACAAGCAACCTATGAAGTTTATAATCTTAAAAAAGATGGCACTCCGTTCTGGTGTAGGGCGAAAGCTTGCATTTTTGAGCATCCTGAGTATGGAAGCGTCGTTGTCGCTGTCCAACAAGATATAACTGAGAATAAACAAGCAGAGGAAAAAATCAAAGCCTCTTTGAAAGAAAAGGAGGTATTACTCAAAGAAATTCACCATCGTGTTAAAAACAATTTAGGAATTGTCAGTAGTTTGCTGCAAATGCAGTGCAGACGCACAGAAGATCCTTTAGTAACTGCAATTTTGCGCGATAGCCAAAACCGCATTGCCTCCATTGCCTTGGTTCATGAAAAGTTATACCGCTCTGAAGACCTCGCTGATATTGATTTCGCTCAATACATCCCAGATTTAACAACTCATTTATTTGATTCCTATAATGTCAGTTCTAGCCAAATTCAACTGAAGATTCAAGTTGATAATATTAGCCTCGACATCGAAACCGCTATTCCCTGTGGTTTAATTATCAATGAACTGGTTTCCAATGCTTTAAAATACGCCTTTGTTGGTAATCGGAGAGGGGAAATTGAGGTTAAATTTTCTCAAGAATCAAAGTCTACTTTGACACTCGTTATCCGAGATAATGGTATTGGGTTACCTGAAAATTTTGATAGCAAGAAAGCTAAAACACTTGGTATAACCCTTATTCAGGGTTTAGTCAAGCAACTAAGAGCAAAGCTCGAAATTAACTCTCACCAGGGAACACAGTTCAAAATTACTTTTACAAACAGCCGGGCATGAACACGATTTGCATCCCATTAAATCTAGAGACAAAGGAGACAATTAGAATCCTTATTGTTGAAGATGAATACATTCTTGCAATTAATTTGCAAGAAAGTTTAGAGTCTATGGGATACACTGTTTTAGATATAGCCGATTCCGCAGAAGGGGCAGTTGTAAAAGCAACCGAATTACGCCCAAATCTGATTCTAATGGATATCAGGTTAAGCGGTGAAATGGACGGCATCCAGGCAGCAGAAGAAATTTGGCATAATTTGCAAATTCCTGCTATCTACGTCACTGGACACTCTGATAAGAGTACTGTAGATCGGGCAACGCTGACATCTCCCTTTGGATATATTCTTAAACCAATCAAGGAGCAAGAACTCTACGTTGCCATTCAAACAGCACTCAATTGTTACGATCGCGAGCAATTTTTGAGTTCTGTGCTTCGAGGAATGGGGGAGGGGGTGATTGTAGTCGATCTTCAGTTAACAATCAAGTACCTAAATCAGGTTGCTGAAGCATTGACAGGGTGGCGATGCGATGAAGCCAAGGGACAGATGTTAACCGAGGTATTCAAGCTTGTTGATGAACAAACTCAGATCCCCACCCAAAATCCAATTATCACAGCCCTGCAACAAGAAACTACTATCTATTTAGGCAATCGGATCTTACTAGTTGCTAGAGACGGAAAAACTATACCAGTAGCTGATAGCGCTACTTTGCTGAGAAATAATAATGGTGTAATTACAGGAGCTGTACTAGTTTTTCGGGATGACACACAACGACGACTAACTGAAGAACGCAATCTCGCAGCTGAACGTACCCAGCAACTAGAAATTCAAGTGGCAGAACTCCAACGCCTAAATCAGTTGAAAGAAGATTTTCTCGCAACCACTTCTCATGAAATGCGAACGCCTTTGTCAAACATCAAAATGACTATTTCCGTGCTAGAAAATCTTCTTGATCGGCAGGGGATCTTAAATTCAAACGAACTTTCCTTCTCTGAATCTATAAGCCGCTACTTAACTATCCTGCGGGAACAGTGCGAACAAGAGCTAGATTTAGTAGACAATTTACTATATATGCGAATGATTGATGCAGATGTCTATCCGTTGGAATTAACTTCAATTCAACTGCAAACTTGGCTGCCTCACGTTGCCGAGTATTTTGAGCAACAGGCTGGAGTTAGGCAACAGACTTTCCAAGTTAGTGTTCCTCCAAATTTATCACCTTTAGTAACAGACTTGGCTAGCTTGACCGAAATTGTCTCAGAGTTACTCAAAAATGCTTGTAAATTTACTCCTCCTAATGAACAGATTACGGTGAATGTTCGGCTAATCGACACCACAAAAAGTATTATAAATGAGAATGCTGAATCTGATATATTAAATAATCTTCAAGTTTCATTCTTTCAAATCATAATTAGCAATTCTGGGGTAATAATTCCTAAAAAAGAACAATCTCGGATCTTTGAGCCGTTTTACCGAATTCCTCAAAGCGATCGCTGGCAACATAGCGGTACAGGATTAGGTTTAGCATTAGTGAAGAAGTTAGTAGAATATCTCCAAGGCACAATTGAAGTTACCAGTTCTCAGGGCTGGACAACGTTCATAGTTCAACTGCCGTTAACCCTGTCAGAGTGATTAGTGATTTTTATAAGCAGGGGAGCAAGAACTGCCCTCTTCATTAACCGAGTTCGCTGTTGCTAAGGCTCTTGCTCAATGGGAATTTCCATCGCAAACTCTGCTCCTTGCCCAACAGAAGAAGTGCAGGTAATATTTCCTCGGTGTTTTTGGACAATAATCTGATAGCTAATCGATAATCCTAGCCCACTACCTTTCCCCACAGGTTTTGTGGTAAAAAATGGATCAAATAAACGCGATCGCAACGACTCTTCAATACCAGGGCCATTATCTGCGATCGCAATTTTGATCGTATTCAATGTCACCTCTGTATGAATCCGAATTTGGGGAGTAGGCAGTAGGGAGTAGGGAGTAGAAAATTGTTTCCCCACTCCCTCTTCTATTGCATCAATAGCATTATTCAACAGATGCATAAATACTTGGTTTAATTCACTCGCATAACAAGTAATTAAGGGCAATTTTCCATAATCTTTCACTACAACAATTGCGGGACGGTCTGCTGTTTCCCTGAGTCTATGTTGTAACATCACCAAAGTATTTTCCATGTCTTCGTGGATATTAACCTGCTTCATCTCTGCTTCATCATGCCGAGAAAAGTGTTGTAATGCTAGTACAATTTCCTGAATGCGATCAGATCCTCTATACATTGCACCTATCAGGTTTTGCAGATCCTTAATCATAAAATTCAGGTCTATATCTTTAGCTATTTGCTGAATTTTTGGTGTAGCTTTGGGATATTCCTGTTGATAAGCTTCGATCAGATTAATTAGGTCGTTCACATATTCACCAGCATATTGGAGATTCCCATAAATAAAACTGATGGGGTTATTAATCTCATGAGCAAGCCCGGCCACTAACTGTCCCAGCGCCACCATCTTTTCGTTCTGAATCTGTTGAACTTGAGAGGCTTTCAAGCCGTCAATAGCCTGTTGGAGTAATAAGTTTTTTTCTTGCAGTTTAACTTGAAGCATACGTAAATTAATCTGATTTTGAATTCGCAACACAACCTCTGCCCCATGAAAAGGTTTTGCAATATAATCTACACCACCAACATCAAAGGCTTTTACCTTATCTACAACATCATCTAGGGCGCTAATAAAAATTACTGGGACTTCACAAGTTTTCTCGTTAGCTTTCAACTGTTGACAAACTTGATAGCCATCCATATCGGGCATATTGATATCCAGCAAAATCACATCTGGCAAAACCATTTTGCAAGCAGTCAGTGCCATTTTACCGTTTAAAGCTTTGCGAACTTCAAAACCTTGTGCAGTCAACATCGCCGATAAAAGTCGCAAATTATCTGGGGTATCATCGACCACTAAAATATTTCTTTTATGATGGTTAGTTTGATTTAAATCCATTATGTATCAAAAGCTATATTTCTAAAAATTAAGAATAGTAAATGCTTATTTAAAATAATCTTAAAATTTTTTTATCAATTTCACCGAAATACTTGTATTTATAATCTAACTCCCACACTGCTTAAAGAGTTCTACAGACTACCACAGCCATTAGTCAATTAGGAACTTTGCGAACTTGATAGCCCGCTTATATACGAGTATGATTTGATTGCGTGAAAAAACTCGCCCTCAACTCAAAAAGTCTTCTTTCCTACTCCCCACTCCCTACTCCCTACTCTCAGCCTACGCAAATAATTTCAGGAATCAAATCGGATTCCTATAGCAGTATAGTAGATAATAGAGCCAGATTATCTAGCCGACCCTCAACACTAAACTTTTTCCAGGTATTATTTGATAACTACCATTGAGGTGATGCGGCAATAAACTTAGTAACCAATTGTTCTTCTATAGGTTTAGAAAACAGATATCCTTGAGCAAAATTACAGTTTAAACTTCTTAATTGGGCTAGCTGTTCTTGGGTTTCGACACCTTCAGCGATCGCACTCATGCCCATTGAGTTGGCAATGCCAATCATTGCTGGGACTAGTCCCATATTCTCTTTGTTTTCCTGCATCCGTTTAACGAAAGATTTATCAATTTTGAGTGCATCTAAAGGAAAGCTGTGTAGGTAACTCAAAGAGGAATATCCTGTACCAAAGTCATCCATAATCAACTTTATTTTTCGCTGCTTTAATTGTTCAAGAATTATTTCAATCGCATTAGTATTTTCCATAATTACACTTTCTGTAATTTCTAATTCTAAGTATGCAGGATTTATTTTATTTTCATAAATTATTCGGTCAATTTGCTCTAACAAATTAGGCTGTAAAAATAACCGTGCGCTCAAATTTACACTCATAGTTAGAGGTTCTGGTGTTATTGGATAATGTTGCCAGATGCTGAGTTGATGACAAGCTGACTGTAATACCCAAATATTGATAGCATTAATCAAACCTGTTTCTTCTGCCACAGGAATAAATTCTATGGGAGAAACCAGACCGCGAATCGGATGTTGCCAGCGTATCAAGGCTTCAAATCCAGAAATTCTGCCTGTAGGGAGGGAAACAATTGGCTGATAGTAAACGAGGAATTCTTTTCTTTCAACAGCCCTTCGCAGATCATTTTCTAATTCTAAAAGCTGAATAGCTTCCTGATGCATCGCTGGATTGAAAACGTGATACTTGCCTCTTCCTTGAGCCTTAGCCCGATACATTGCCGTATCAGCATCCCGCAGCAAATATTCAGGATGATCGTAATCTTTATTACCCCAACTAATCCCAATACTGGCATTCATAAATACTTCATATCTGGACAGCTTAAAACCGAGTGATAGCTGTTGCAGAATCTGTTCGGCAACTTGAATTGCCATATTGATATCTGTGATATTTTCTAGGATAATTCCAAATTCGTCACCGCCCAATCGTGCTAGAGTATGAATAGGTATGAGACATGCTTGCAGGCGGTGAGCGATCGCTATCAGTAATTCATCTCCCACCAGATGTCCAAGGGAATCATTGATAACTTTGAAGCGATCGCAGTCCAAAAAAAGGAGAGCAAACTGATAACTAGATTTTTTCTTAGCTCGATTTAGAGCATTTTTTAGTCGCCTAATAAACAAAACTCGGTTTGGTAATCCAGTCAGGGAATCATGCAGCGCTATCTCTAGCAGTTGACTTTGCAATTTATGACGGGAATTTATTTCTTCTTCGAGTTTTTGGAGAGTTTTTTCTAGCTCCCCAGTTCGCTGTTTTACCCGATCTTCCAATTCGACATTTAGCTTCAATATTTCTAATCGCGCTGACCTCAATGCCAGTTGATTTTGCACGCGTACTAAAACTTCTTGAAACTCAAAAGGTTTGGTGATATAGTCTACACCACCTACCCTAAAGGCTTTAACTTTGTCAAAAACATCATCTAAAGCGCTTATAAAAATCACCGGAATATCAGATGTTAGCTCCCAAGCTTTAAAGGTCTGACAAATTTCATAGCCATCTACTTCTGGCATCATAATATCAAGTAGAATCAAATCCGGTAATACTATCTGAGTTGCGGTCAGTGCCATTTGCCAGTTCAAGGCTTTACGAACGTTATACCCTTCCCTTGTCAATATGGCGGATAAAACTCGGACGTTATCAGCTATATCGTCAACGATCAAAATATCTTTTTTCTTAGAGTCTAAATACTCGTAATTCATTCTACGTATGTTTTAGTCAATTCCATGATTTTCTCAAACTGGTAGTTATTCGCTAAATCCCTGAGAACTTTGAAAACTTGACTATTTTCTGATGGAATTTGCTTGAGTAACTCTAAAATCAGTTCATCGCTACAGCTAGCTGCGGCATAGTAAATCTGTCGGAGCGACTCAGGTGACATTTGGGATAAATGGCTCAGGAGTTCAGTAACACTGATAAATATCTGTGTAGGTTGATCGACAACTTTTGTGTTTGTGGTTTCTATTTGGTTGGTATACTTTACACCCAGATGTTGGCTCAGTTTTTCCAATAATACTTCTTGTGTGAATGGCTTGCGAATAAAATCATCACAGCCAATAGATAAAATTTTCTGGCGTTCTTCTTCAAAGGCGCTAGCAGTTAGGGCAATAACGATCGTGTCTGTATTGGAGCAATTCTGCTCTGTCCCAGATAAGTCACAAAGGAGAGCTAGGGCTGTTGGCGATCGCTTTTTAGACGCACCATTGGCATCATTTTCCATGACACCAGAAGCAACTGGTGTGGGAGACGCTACACCTACTTGGGTTTGGAATAGGGGTAAAATTTTGAGAACTTCGGACTCACCAGAATTGGGGAACCCAGATGCAAGGTACTGGCTCCCCGACGACAGCAGATGTTCCGAGTTTGGGAACCTCCGCAACGCATTGGCTACCCCATACCCTATTTGTTTAGCTTTAATTATTCTTGTCGCTTCGTAACCGTCCATGACCGGCATTCGCATATCCATAAAAATCAAGTGTGGTTGCCAAGATTCCCAATTAGCAACTGCTTCACTACCATCTGTAGCTTCCCTGACTTCAAAGCCAATAGATGTGAGAATTTTAACTAGTAACATCCGGCTTTCTTTGGAATCGTCAACTACTAAGATGCGGTATGCTTTCTCAGTAGGCGCTAAAGCTAGAATTTGGTATCTAATTTGGTTTGTCGGAATTTCTGTAGGGCAAGCTAAAGCAATCTGAATATTAAAGGCAAATTTACTACCGACACCCGGTATACTGCTGACAGTAATATCTCCTCCCATCAGTTGCACGTATTTCCGGCTAATCGCCAAACCCAGTCCCGTCCCTTGTTGGGATTTTCTGCCGATTTCGGTTTGCTCAAAAGCTTCAAACAACAAGTCAATTTCTTGTGGGAAAATACCGCAGCCAGTGTCTTGTACCTCGAAGAAGAGATGAGGGGGATGAAGAAGATTTTCCTCGCTCATCTCCCCCTGCTCCCCAGTTTCCCAGCCCCCAGCCCCCAGTCTCACCCTTAGTGTCACCCTCCCAGTATTAGTAAATTTAATGGCATTTCCCAAGAGGTTGAGCAAGACTTGACACAGTTTATTTTCGTCCGTATCTATGTATTTAGGAATGTTTTGGGCATATTCAAACACTAGTTCTAAATTTTTAGATGCAGCACTTGCGTGTTGCATCTCTTCTAATTTCTTCAATACATTAATTAAGTTAAAGCTGCTCTTATTTAATGTGATTCTCCCAGCTTCGATTTTGGACATTTCTAGAATGTCGTTAATTAAGTTGAGTAGATGTTCGCCAGCACGATTAATAATTGCCAAGTTTTCTTGATGTTCGCCAGATAGCGAATAATCTCGGCTCATGACTTGGCTAAAACCGAGAATGGCATTGAGTGGGGTACGCAGTTCGTGGCTCATGTTAGCAAGGAATTCGCTTTTGGCGAGGTTAGCGGCGGTGCTTCGCGCTGCTTCACGAATGGCTGCTTGTTGTTCTTGTGCGGCAATTTTTTGCGATTGAATTAGTTCTTGTTGGGTGATTTGCAGTTGCTCGATAGCTTGCTGGAACTCTTCAGTACGTTTTTTTACTTGAGCCTCTAAGGTACGATTGTATTCTGCTAATAAGTTTTCTGCTTGTTTGCGTTGGGTGATATCAAAAAATGTAGCGATCGCAAAAGTAAGATTTCCTGATTTATCATAAATTGGCTTTCCTAAAACTTCAATGGGAATACTTTTATCAAAATGACGAATTTCCATATCATCAATCCTGGTACTTTCCCCAAGCAATGCTCTCAAAATCGGCAAGCGATCGCTCGGGTAAAGTTGATCTGTCCCGGCAAGGTAAGCTTGATACACCTCTGACAATTCGCTGCTAACTTTTGCCATCGCTCCTTGACCTAGAATTTGCTGCCCAATTTTATTTGTGTAGTAAGGTTTACCTTCAGCATCTACAATAAATACACCTATCGGCATAGCTTCTAAAAATTGAGTTAGCCGACTCTGACTGTGAGATAGCGCCTCATTTAACACTTGCATCTCAGCATTCTTTGCTTCTAAAGTATTGAACGATACTTGTAGTTGCTTTGCCATAGTTTCAAATGACTTGGCTAGTTCCCCCAGTTCATCGGAACGCTGGATTTCTAGTATTTTCTCCCATTCACCTTTAGCAATTTTCTTCGCTGATGTGTTTAATTGTAAAATCGGCTTAATTACCCAGCGACTAGTCAAAATCCCAATTCTTGTAGCGACTAAAAAAGCAACTAGGCACAGCAAAATAGTGATGTGGGTATTGGCATTAATTTGCTCCATAAATTCGCCTTCGGGAATCACCGCCACAATTAGCCAATCTAAACCCAGTTCATCCCTCCAGTTTTTTACCTGCACAAAATAACGCATTCCATCGGCGGTAAAACTTAGCTGTTGCTTCTCTCCAACAAACTTAAGACTGCCAAAGCGTTTGATCAAAGACTCTGTTGTGAGTCTAATTAAAGAATTTTGACTATCTAATGCTGATAGACGTTTTCCCTTACCATTCATAATAATATATGGTGGCTCGCTAGTAGAAGAAGCCACTATTAACCCAGAACGCTCTAAAATAAAAGTTTTCCCCGAATCATTAATCTTTAAATTGGCTAAAAATTTGCCGATTTGTGATAAAAGCAAATCAACACTAATCACCCCAACAAATTTGCGATTTTTATCGTAAACAGGATAGCTGGAAGATATGGATAAGACTTCTGGTTTATCTTCCCATTGATAAATTTGACTCCAAACTCGTTTACCTGACTTGACTGGATCTGTATACCAAGCTTCTAGGCGAGGATCATAATTTTTAACTTCCTGTAAATGGCGGCGATTCCCTTGGTTGTCTGTAGGGTAAACATAAAGTTTGCCGAGGTCATGCTTTTCGCTAACTTCATTAATTAAGAGCTTGCCATTATCTAGACGTTCAACACCGATAAATTCACCTTTGGAGTTGGCAAAGCTGTTGTAGCCAACATTGAAAACTTGCATTTGTTTCCAAAAGTAATTGCCGGTGGTTTTAAAATCCGAAAGGTTGAGCAAACCTAGCTCAATCGCATCTAAGTTGATTTGATTAATTTGCTTCGGGTTTGTTAAATAGTCATCAAGATGCTGTTCAATGCGATCGCATATCTCATTTTCTAATTGATTAGCAAGCTCCGTTACCGCTTTTTGGCTGTTTTGATACGAAAGATAGCCCACAAGTCCAACCGCGCCACAAATTTGCAATATAAACGGCACAATCAGAACATACCTCAGGGGCATATTGGTATAAACTTTGCCAACTAAGCGATTAATAGATTTGATCGGCTGAAGTTTGGATAACATTGTTGTTTAATTCTTCCCCAGCATATATTAGGAGTATTCTTGCCATATCAGCTACACTTAATATCAGGATAATTACGACATATTATGCGTTTGTCATAATATTTATTTAAGTTTCTAAGTATAAAAAACTACAAAAATTTTATTTTCTACTTTTTTGACTGGCTAAATTCCTCCAACGTTTAATTTTCAGATTTAACGACGCCGATAGCGTCCCTCTACGGGGATCTTGCTACGCATAACGTCTCCAAAAGTTGCCTTAGCGGGTCGGACCGCTCGATGATTCGCTACCGTGCTAACACTGCGCTATCAAGCGTTATAGCGCGTCGTAGACATTCCCCCTGAATTTACTCAGTTTTATTAAATTTTCTCGGATGAACTGAAATTTAACCGATAAGCTACAGTATGCCATTCTAAAATTCAGGTCGTCATTAGCACGCAATCCTAAATTTAGTTTTTAATCGCTGATGTCTTGATTTTCCCGTCTCAAAACCTTTGAACTTGTACAAAAATAAGTAAAATAATTTTCAAATTTTTATACAAATACAGAGTCAATATAAAAAAAATTACTTAATATTTTTTATTTTAAATAAATATTAATTTTCTTGTAGAAATATGTCAACCTCATCGCCGATTTGGAAAATTTTTCCGGCTGATGATTGGGGTAATTGGGTATTGACACTCAATCTGTAAAAGTGATTAAAACGCGATGAAGCAACCCAATTTGGCAGAGTTGCTTGTCGCTGGGTTGCAAAGATTTTTTGAAAGTTTGGGTAAGCTTTTCCTAAGTAAGAATCGCGTGTTGGGACTATACAACGCTGACATGGATTAACTCCAAAAAAATCCACATCTCCCACTCGAAAGGAGACTAAATCACCTTGTTTACTAAATAGCCGATCTTCCCAAAATGCTGGTACACCATCAATTTCGATATTGGCACGCATCCGACGGCGCATTTCATCTACAGTTAAACCGGGAAACCAAGAAGCTACTTCTGCCAATGTTGCTGTACTAATTACCGTTGGGCCAGGTGAGTCTGTATCGTCAGGAAAACCCATCAAAGAATTTTGCCTTAATCTGACAGCAAACTCAAAAAAATTACTCATAGTTGTTTCTAATGCTTGCCGTTCCTTATCCAGATGAAAAATTTGTTGTGAATCACCGCCTGGGATATACAACGAGATAGTTCTATTTAAGAGTGCAAACTGCGATCTTAATAAGCTGATTTTAGCATGACGTTTGCTATTAACAAATCTATTTTCTTCGTCAAAAATGGCAAACTCGCGGTCATTCTGTAGTGCGCCGCTGGTAAGAACTCTAGCCTTATGAACTTCAACACCATCAAGTGACTTAACTGGATACAGTAAAATCTTGGCTAGGTAAGGCATCACATTGAGAGGCAGGGGAGGGAGGGGCAGGGGGCAGGTAGCAGGGGAAGAATTTCTAAGTAAGTGGGCGCAAATAATTATCACTGGCTCGTAGTTGCGCTTTAGCGCTGAAGCGCAACTACGAGCCAAATACAGAGATTTTACTTTTCGTTACATAGTTTGGTTTCATCTTGCCTAGCTACTTAACTCTTGACCAATGACCAATGACCAATGACCCATGACCAATGACCAATGACCAATGACCAATGACCAATGACTCCCCTAGTTTTCCGAACAAGTAAGCACTCGCGTTACTTGTTTAACCAGAGGAGCGTCAATAATATTGTTAATTATGGATATATAGGCGATTTATCTATTCCTCCAACATGATTTAGAGGCCAGAAGCGAACTACAGCCCGTCCAATAATATTCTCGCGGGGGACAACACCCCAGCAACGACCATCGTAACTATTATTACGATTATCACCTAGTACTAAATATGAACCGGTTGGTATAGTCTGGGGTTTTACCAAAAAAGGTGGCTGTAGCCCTGATTGGCAAACATCAATGACTGTAGTCTGACCAGAACTGAGGTAATTGCCTTCTGGTAGAGGTTTGTTGTTGATATAAACTTTGCCATCCTTAAGTTGTACTTTTTCTCCAGGTAAGCCAATTACACGTTTAATAAAAGCATCTTGGTATTGTTCTTTTTGTAGCTCTTTCGTAGGTGAAAACACCACAATATCTCCCCGTTGCGGGTCCGCAAATTTATACTTCAACTTATCGACAATGATTTTATCTGCCTCCCACTGGTTTGGCGTACCATGTAGAGTTGGTTCCATCGATCCAGAAGGAATCCAGCGTGCTTCAGCAACAAAGGTACGAATTCCCAGAGCTAAAACAATGCTCAATACAATTGTTCTACCTAGCTCTGCGATCCAAGAATTATCGGGTTGTTGACTAGAGTTGTTATCAGACACTTTATTTTGCATGAAATTACTTAACTGAAGGAAAGATGTAGGTAATTAATTCGCCTAGCGAGACTTTTTTTGTTAATCTTAAGGGGAAAATTTTAATTTCCTAGTCATGCTCCCATCTTGACTACCAATTTTAGATTGTGGATTTTAGATTTTGGATTGGGGTGTTTGTTGTGGTTTATGACTTGCCTCTGTTGGGCAAAACCAATATAAAATAGCCAAATTGCATCCTTTCTAGGCTACGGTCACCAGTTATCAGTTATCAGTTAAGAATTTGATTGTAAATTGGGAGTCAGAGTCCCCCACTTCTAACAAGTGGTGTATTTGGTGTCTTTCTTCAAACCCCCGCACTGAAACCGTGATAACTGATAACTGTTGACTGTTCACTGGGGAGCATCCCGTCAGGTGCAAAAACCTTGATAGCCCTCATCCCCTAACCCCGAATTCCATCATTTGGGAGAGGGAACCTAGAATTATGTCTCCCCTCTCCCGTCATATGGGAGAGGGGCTGAGGGAAAAGATTTAACCACTCATTGGGATGCTCCCGTTAACTGATTTAATATCCCCTCTAGGCTACGGTTAATCCAAAATCCAAAATCCAAGTTGCGCTGGAAGCGCACCAAAGGTGCGACCTAAAATCCAAAATTGATTGACGGGGTTACTCATAAATTAAAAATAAACTTTTTTTTAAGAGGCGGCAAAAATTGGTTACTCCGATCGCGAATAAGTTTAACCTAAAAGCATAGTTTTCTGTAATACATAGCTCCCTCTCTCAACAAAATTAACCTTATGTCATCTGCACAAATTTTACTGATTCGCCGCGCTCGCATAATTCTACCCAATGGTGAACTGATGATTGGGGATGTGTTGACCCGCGATCGCCAAATAGTCGAAGTTGCCCCAGAAATCTCCCAAATAGCACTAGCCACAGAAATTGACGCAGAAGGGTTAACTTTGTTGCCAGGAGTCATTGATCCGCAGGTACATTTCCGAGAACCTGGACTAGAACACAAGGAAGATTTATTCACCGCCAGCTGTGCCTGTGCTAAAGGGGGGGTCACTTCTTTTTTAGAAATGCCCAATACACGCCCCCTGACAACGACACAGCAGGCTTTAGACGACAAGCTAAAACGTGCCTCACAAAAGTCCTTGGTTAATTATGGCTTTTTTATTGGGGCAACAGCAGAGAATCTTCCAGATTTGGTTTTAGCAAACCCAACACCAGGAATTAAGATTTTCATGGGGTCGATGCATGGTCAGTTACTAGTTGACGGCGAAACAGCACTGTCTGCGATATTTGCTAAAGGCGCTCGCTTAATTGCCGTTCATGCCGAAGATCAAGCTAGAATCAACCAACGTCGCCAAGAATTTGCCAACATCCACGATCCAGCCGTTCACTCGCAAATTCAAGATAATCAAGCGGCATTGCTAGCAACCCAACTGGCATTAAAACTTTCTCAAAAATATCAACGTCGTTTGCATATTTTGCATACGTCAACTGCCGAAGAAGCAGATTTGCTGCGTCAGGAGAAACCTAGTTGGGTAACAGCAGAAGTAACACCACAGCATTTGTTATTGAACACCAGTGCTTATGAGAAGATTGGCACTTTAGCACAGATGAATCCACCTTTGCGATCGCCCCACGATAACGAAGTTCTCTGGCAAGCTTTGCGCGATGGCGTGATTGATTTCATCGCCACAGATCATGCGCCGCACACCTTAGAAGAAAAAGCTCAAGAATACCCCAATAGCCCTTCGGGAATGCCTGGGGTGGAAACTTCTTTAGCTTTGATGTTAACTGCGGCGATGCAGGGAAAGTGTACTATTGCTCAAGTTGTTAACTGGATGTCAAAAAATGTAGCTGTGGCTTATGGTATTCCCAAAAAAGGAGCGATCGCGCCTGGTTATGATGCCGATTTAGTACTTGTAGATTTAAACACATACCGTCCAGTCCGGCGCGAAGAACTCTTAACCAAATGCCGTTGGAGTCCCTTTGAAGGCTGGAGCCTCACCGGCTGGGCTACAACCACCATTGTCGGCGGTGAGGTAGTTTATGACAAAGGTCAGGTAAATACACAAGTGCGGGGTCAAGCTTTAACTTTCTTATAGGAAATATTTATTTAAGCTTATAAGTGTTTGAAGTCAAATTTTCAATAACTACTCCCTTCGCGCTATAAGATTACCTATTTATTCTTCTTTTCCCTGCAAGGCATTCTTCTCTAACGAGACGCTGCGCGATGGCGTAAGTAGGTAGGCAAGATAAAACCAAACTATGTAACGAAAAGTAAAATCTCTGTATTTGGCTCGTAGTTGCGCCCTCTTGCGCTTTAGGGCAACTACGAGCCAGTGATGATTATTTGCGCTCACTTACTTACTTGGTGGTTGGTTAAATCTTCCAGCCGGATAGGTAGTATTGCAAGAAATCTGATGATGCTTGTTCCCAGAAACTATGCCCGTAAACATAACGATAGAAAGAATCAAGGAGAATTGCTATGTCCTTCAAAATTTTAGCTTTAGACGGTGGTGGTATTCGCGGAGTCATTGCAGCCCGAATACTTCAAGAAGTAGAACAAGAAATTAGAAACCAGGGGAAAGGAAACTATTTACACGAATACTTTGATCTGATTTCTGGCACTTCTACCGGTTCAATATTAGCAGGAGGAATTGCTCTAGGAAAGGAGAGTCATGAACTGATTCAACTGTATAAAGATAGAGGGAAAATTATATTCCCGTTGGATAGAAAAGAGCGCTATAAAAACTTGCCGTCCATCATCCAACCAATTATTGATGTATTTTCAGCACCTAAATATTCTCATGATGGAATTATTAGCGTCCTCAAAGATACATATAAATCCACAATAATAAAAGATATTGAAAAACCCATTATTTTGATTCTTGCTTACGATACGTTATATCGTAATACAACCTTTTTTACAAATTGTCATCCCGATCTGGGAGACAGATGGTACGATGACTGTTATTTATGGGAGATATGTACTGCTTCTGCCTCCGCTCCTACTTTTTTTCCACCATATAAATTAGAACCTGTAGATAAAGAAAAATTTGGTGATTGGGAATTCCCACACATTGATGGAGGAGTTTCTGCTAACAACCCCTGTCTCGCAGCTTTGAGTCTAGTTATGAGGATCAGTCAATCTTCAGTCTCTCCAACAATCAAACAAAAATATAAACTTGATAATCTGCGATTAGAAGATATTTCTATTCTTTCTATTGGTACAGGTCAAACTGGGGAACCATATCAATATAAGCAAATAAGCAAATGGAGAGGCTTCGACTGGGTACAAAATCTTACTAATATCTTTATGGAACCTACATCTGAGATTGATAGTACTATTTGCCGACAAATCATGGGTGGATACGATTCTAAACGTTACTTACGGCTTCAGTTTGACTTAAATGAGACATTTAAAGCCAAGCCAGAAGAGACTTATAAAGATCCTCGCATTGTATTACCTCCAGAAGATCGAAAAAACCGATTTACAGGGCAAAAAGTCAGTAAAGAAATAGATAACGCTAGTTCGGAGATTATTCAGCAGTTAATAGATACTACTTCTGCATTCATTGATAAAGGTCTTACGTACTATACCAGAGATGACTCCGGTTATCCGATAAAAGAGGCGATCGCCTCTTTCATTAAAGATAACTAGTATATCTAAGTAGATATATTAGTAAAAGTAATTTAAAATACATTAGCTCCCATTCAGATGCGGTACAACATTATATCGCCAGGTGTAGGGGCATGGCAGTGCCATGCCCCTACTGATGTATAGCAACCGCCAAGGCGGTTTGGGCATAAACTGGAAATAGTTTCTTTCCTTTTGCTGGGGAGCGCGATCGCTGTACATATGCCTAAACCCTACAGTTACGACCTTCGTCAAAAGGTGATTCAAGCCATCGAACTCGATGGCTTAAAGAAAAGTGAAGCGAGTCTTGTTTTCAATATCAGTCGCAACACTATAGACTTATGGCTGAAGCGACGAGCGGAAACAGACGATTTCCAAGCCTTGCCCAATAAGCCTCCCGGTAATGGTCATAAAATCACCGACTGGGAAAAATTCCGTGAGTTTGCTTCATCTCATGGCGATAAAACCCAAGTTGATATGGCCTCACTTTGGGAGGGACAAATTAGCGATCGCACGATCTCACGGGCATTGAAGAAAATTGGCTTCACTCCAAAAAAAAGACCTACGGCTACCGTGAACGCGATGAAGACAAACGGCAGGCGTTTATAGCGAATTTGTCCACCCTACCAAGAGAGAAGATTGTTTACCTCGATGAGTCTGGGATGGATAGCCGAGACCAGTATGATTACGGTTGGAATGAAAAAGGACAGCGCTTTGATGCACTTAAGTCAGGGCGACGTCAGGGACGGGTAAACATGATTGCAGCACTATGTAACCAAAACTTAATAGCTCCCTTCACTTGTGAAGGAGCGTGTAATCGAATGGTGTTTGAAACGAGGGAGAGAAACTTGTTTGCTTCCAGCACTCGAACCTGGACAATTTGTAGTAATGGATAATGCAACATTCCACAAAGGTGGGCGTATTCAACAACTGATTCAGGATGCAGGATGTGAAATTCTATACCTACCGCCCTATTCTCCAGACCTTAACAAGATTGAGAAATGCTGGTCTTGGTTAAAAAGTCGAATCCGCAAAAAACTAGACCAGTTTGATTGTTTACGAGATGCCATTGAGCATATCTTACATATTGCGTCCTAACTGCCTTGGCGGTTGCTATACCTCACATAAACGAGAACCGCTATAAAACATCTCGTATTTCTAGATAATTATTGTCGAAATACGAGATGTTTTATTTAAAGCTTTATTAATCTCGGTGTTAACTACATAGGTGAAGAGAAGAACTTATTGCTATTTAAAATTATTTATTTAAATTAATTTAAATAAATAATTTTAAAAGTTCAGTGTTTATGTGTATACATTACTACTTTAATTTGGGTATATTGAGGATAAGGAAAAGTTAGACAACTTTTAGATAACTTGATGTTATTTAACTTTTCTCTACTAGCTTTGGCTGCTAAGTAATCCAGATTTGTTCTTTTAATGACAGTAGAGAACCAATCGGGTAAAACCAAGCTGACTAAGTTCTGTAAAAACTCTTCATTTATTTTGGGTTGAGATAACAATGTTAGTGATTTACAGTGGTGAGCGTGGTAGTGGCAGATAGAACGAGTGTGGAGTTCTCCCTCGACTGTTTGCAAAAATTTTATCGTATTGCATGTTCTCAAGAAAGTGACATTTCTCGTACTAAGTCGGGAGATGAGCTGAAATCGTGGCAATGACTTCGCTAACGTCACAATTGAATGGGATGAGTTCGACTTGACGAGTGCCTTCATTTCCATAAATCAAGCTCACACTTAGATAACTATCTGGCTTGTAAGGCAATCGTTCTGCCCATTCAACTGCCACAATTCCTGGTATGACTTCAACACCTTCCCAGTAACTTTCTAAATTCAGGGCTACAACTTCTTGTGGTTCTAGGCGATATAAATCTAGGTGGTAAAGGGGGAGGCGTCCTTCCGTGTACTCATTAATCAGGGTGAAAGTGGGACTGACAATAGGTTCAGCAATTCCCAAACCCTTGCCAATACCTTGAACTAGGGTAGTTTTACCAGCACCTAAATCACCCTCTAGTAAAATTACACTGTTAGGAGTCAGGGATTTACCCAAACTAATACCTAAGCGTAGCGTCGCCTCTGTATCTGCAAGAAAAATTTTCATAATTAGTCATAGGGCATTAGATATGGGGCATTGGTTGTTCACAAATGACAAATGGCAAATGACTATTTACCGTGATGACCTTTACCGTACCACCGCAACAACACTTGTGCTAGTTTCTGCGGATTGTGACGGATAACACCCGTTTCATCTTCATACAAAACATTAGCTGGAACAATCCTTCGCCCTAGCTGAGTTACGGCTTCTCTATCCAAGAAAACGGGATGGGAGTTTTGTTCGGCATAGCGCATGAGTGATTGCTCTGAGGGGGATTTTTTGTGTATCAGTACAGCATCGAATAGCCGTCTTTCCCCACAAGCAGCATCAATTGCTCTGATATGATCTGCAACAGTATAGCCTTCAGTTTCTCCTGGTTGAGTCATTATATTGCAGATATAAATACGGGGGACATCTGTTTGAGCGATCGCATCGGCAATTTCTGGTACTAATAAATTAGGAATCAGGCTTGTATAAAGGCTACCTGGCCCAATAATAATGTAATCAGCTTCTTTAAGTGCCTTAATAGCTGCTGGTACTGCTGGAGGATTAGCTGGAATGCAGCCAATTTTGACGATTTTACCGCCAGCTTTGGGAATGCTAGACTCCCCATCAATGCGCCGACCATCGGCTAATTCTGCCCAGAGGCGAACATCACTAAGAGTTGCTGGTAGTACTTGTCCCCGTACCGCTAGCACTTTAGAACTGGCTGCAACTGCTTGTTCTAAATCTCCAGTAATATCACTCATTGCCGTTAAAAACAAATTACCAAAACTGTGACCCGTTAAGCCATCTCCAGCTCGAAAACGGTATTGGAACAATTCTGTTAATAACTTTTCTTCATCTGCTAGTGCAGCCAAGCAATTGCGAATATCACCTGGTGGTAACACTCCAAATTCTTGACGCAACCGCCCAGAAGATCCACCATCATCGGCGACAGTGACAATAGCAGTAATATTAGCGCTGTAGGTTTTTAGTCCCCTCAACAACGTAGAAAGTCCCGTACCACCACCAATTACCACTATTTTCGGGCCTCGGTACAATCGATGATGTGCCAGTAAAACATCAATCAGTTCCTCTCCGCCTTCTGCTCTTAGTACCTTAGTAATTGAGCCTACAGTGCGAGTTTGCCCCCAAAGCACTAACAGTAAGCCGCCAAGCAGCACCAAAGGTCCACTAACATAGTTGGGTAAAATGTTGGTGATTACTAAGAGAAAACTCCTAAACAACTCGATAGTCCAAAAAATTGGGGTCAGCTTAATCCAGATAGCTAACCCCAAACTTGCCAGCAGTACACCCCCAACACTGATTAACAACCAACGTTTTACCGATAATCCAGGGGATAACCATTTGAACCACTGGTTAACCCGATAGGAAGTACGAGAACGCGACTGCTTTTGCAGGGCGTTGAGGGCTTGTCTGAGAAAACCAATTGACATACCTGATTTGGAGCTGTGCTACAAACAATAATTAACAGAAAATGTACACCAGTTGGTTTAAAACACTTGGCGTGAAACTATTATATTTGTCTATCCCTTTAGACTAAGAGCAAGTGGTCAAGATTGCCAGTATTTCTATTTACAGCATTTTTCAGGTATTTAGACCACAACTAAGAGGGGGAATAGGGAATGGTGTAGTTCAATTACTTGAAAAGTGCGGTAAACAATACCCTAGCTTGATAAATGTGAATTTAATGGAAAAACGAATTTTAGGATTAGATCCAGGACTGGCAATTTTAGGATTTGGGGTAATTACCTGCACGCAAGTTCTTAACAAGGTACAAGAGACTAGAGTAAATATGCTGGATTTTGGGGTAATAAAAACGTCAGCAGATGTAGAAATGGCACAGCGCTTATGTACCTTGTTTGATGATTTACACACCGTGATGGAAGAATTTAAACCAGATTTGGTTGCGATCGAGAAGCTATTCTTCTATCGAATGTCAAATACAATCCTAGTTGCACAGGCGCGGGGTGTACTTATTTTGGTGTTAGGCCAGCGCCGTCTTCCCTACGTAGAGTTTACTCCTGCTCAAATTAAGCAAGCTTTAACGGGGTATGGCAATGCTGATAAATTAGATGTGCAAGAGGCGGTAGCGCGGGAGTTGGATTTAGATGATATTCCCAAGCCTGATGATGCTGCGGATGCTTTGGCGGTAGCTTTGACGGCTTCTTATCAGCTGTAAGTAAGTGGGCGCAAATAATCAAATCATCACTGGCTCGTAGTTGTCCTAAAGCGCAAGACAGCACAACTAGGAGCCAAATACAGAGATTTTATTTTTCGTTACATAGTTTAGTTTTATCTTGCCTACCTACTTAGATGTAAAAAGAAAGTCTGTATATAGCGCGATCGCTGTAACAAAATACTGCTGTTCTTTTCTACCAGTGAGCCCAATACTGCTCGGTTTTTGGATTTTTCGATAGTGTTTTAGACCTGTAGAGACGCGAAATTTCGCGTCTCTACACAAGGTTTTTAGTCTTATCCGAGCAGTATTGCCAGTGAGCCACCAACTTTAGCGATCGCTCTAAATCGGAATTAAGGGACTT
The DNA here is from genome assembly GCF_036917635.1 of Nostoc sp. Lineage (GTDB taxonomy): Bacteria > Cyanobacteriota > Cyanobacteriia > Cyanobacteriales > Nostocaceae > Nostoc. The sequence goes on along the minus strand of NZ_JBALCW010000008.1, from coordinate 1,063 downwards.
CCAAGTAAAAAAATATCCCAAAACTGACACAAAAATCTTCTCTATTCTCTTCTCTCTGTGTTCTCTGCGCCTAGAAAGGTTCGTTTATTTGGATAATTTATTTCTTGGAAATCCCTAATGGCATTGCACCAAAGACAGATCCCCCGACTTCTCCAATAAGTCGGGGATCTTTTTTTGAGGAAAGATTTAATTGCTTATTGCATTAAAATCTGACTTCAATAGACCTCCTGCATAAATCAAAAATAAAGAACCCCACCCTGCATTTGAATAAACTTACCCTCCTCTCCCCAAAATATCGGGGAGGGGTTGGGGGTGGGGTGTTAGGGACTTTTGCAAGAGGTCTAATAAGCAAAATCCGCAATTACTTTCTCAAACCCCAGTTTGCTTTCTCATTTTGGTGTTTTCCGCAAATCAAAATTATAACTCTTGTGAGGTGGGGCGAAAAGCTCGCCCTAATTATGCAAGATTATTTGTAGAACAGCTTAATTGTTCTTAGGAGTCCTGACTTATGACTCCGTTTCAATAACTTAACTTTTCTTAAGTAAAATATGATTAAACAGTCAATGATTATTATCCTAATGGGTGTCTCCGGTTCTGGCAAAACCGAAACAAATCCCTGAATAACAAGGCTTCTACTGCACCTATCCTAATTTACTACTCATTTGCTACTCAAAACAGCTATGTCTTGCCCCGATTTTTAGCGATCGCAACCAGCGATCGCGCTACTCAAATGCTACTCATTCAGAGCAGTAGACTCTTAATCTATTGGTTGCGCTTTCTTATCCCTCGTCACCCACTACTTTCAGCCTCTAGATTTTATCCTTGACTAAATCTTGACTAAATCTTGACTAAATCAAGCAAACACTATCCGCTACAATCCTCATTCAGCAAGGATAACCAGAATTTAATTTTGACTAATTTGAATAAAAACGCCTTTTCTCCAGTAGGCAGCTAAAATGTGACAAAAATGGAATTTTGACATGGTAGTACTCTACGAAAAATACCGAGGAATACTGCTAGAAATTTTTTACACAGAAGACGGCTACTGTTACGCATCCTGTGA
>NZ_JBALCW010000007.1:0-32213 GCF_036917635.1 Nostoc sp. | reverse complement strand
CAACGGCCGAGCAAAAAGGTCGAACTTCCGAGTTCCGAACACCAACGGCCGAGCAAAAAGGTCGAACTTCCGAGTTCCGAACACCAACGGCCGAGCAAAAAGGTCGAACTTCCGAGTTCCGAACACCAACGGCCGAGTAAAAAGGTCGAACTTCCGAATTCTGAACATGAATAATTGAGTAAAAAGGTCGAAGTTCCGAGTTAAACCTCCGGTTCCAATACTGCTCGGTTAAGAAAATTTGTAGGTTGGGTTGAACTTTAGTGTTACCCAACAAACCCCTGAAAATGTTGGGTTTCGTTCCTCAACCCAACCTACATTGGAGTTATTTTTTAGGCTTAACCGAACAGTATTGCCTCTGGTTCGATTCCCAGCGCTTTTAACTGAGCGGCTAATCTCTCTGCACGTTGCCGTTCTTTTGCTCCTAACTCCAAACCCCACAGTAATACTTCGCCCTTGTCATCCCACCAACGTAACCAATAACCTGTACGGTTTTCTCGGCTTCCTTGCCATACGCCTAAAAACAAGTTGATTTCGGCAATCCAGTGACCGAAGAGGAGGGGGGGACAAGGGGACTTGGGGACAAGGGGAAAGATTGATAAAGCCCCCGACTTAAGTCGTGGAGAGAAAGAAAAATTTGGATAGAGACACGTAGTGCGAGATACAAGATGTCCTTCTATCAAGCCCCTACTTTCAAGTATGGGGTTTCCCCAAGTCTCCCCGTCCCCTTGTCCCCAAGTCCTCTTCTTTGACGATTATTTGCATCCGGTGTTTGCAGTTCATAATTTCTAGGACTTACGCATTGACAAGAAATGCCAAATTAAGTTTAAAATCCACATCTTTCGTAGGGGCACAGCATTGCTGTGCCCTTACAGCATGGTCTATTTCGGATCGCAGAATAATTAATAAAAGCCTGAAGCAACTTATGCATCGTTAATGCACATCGCCATGCATTTGTACAGTGCGTAAGTCCTAATTTCCTAAATCATTTAGGCGATAGCTCGGAATATCTCAAGTAAAACTTCAATTTAAAACAGTACCATTGTTCTACTATAAACTGATTAAAGATAGTATTATTAAGGACTGTTTCATAAGAAACTCCCTCTTTGCCGCCCAATATGTCAGACAAACAGCTAGCAGCATCCTTGAATGGCCATCTTCCGTACCCCAGCCACAACAGCCAGAATACCATTCGGATTCGGGGTGCTAGGCAGCATAATCTGAAAAATATTGACTTGGAATTACCGCGCGATCGCCTAATCGTATTCACTGGCGTTTCTGGCTCTGGTAAGTCTTCCCTAGCCTTTGATACCATTTTCGCTGAAGGTCAACGTCGCTATGTAGAATCCCTCAGCGCCTACGCACGGCAATTTTTAGGACAACTGGATAAGCCGGATGTGGAAGCGATTGATGGCTTAAGTCCAGCAATTTCTATTGACCAAAAGTCAACGTCTCATAACCCGCGTTCCACTGTCGGGACGGTGACAGAGATTTACGACTATTTGCGGCTATTGTTTGGTCGGGCTGGCGAACCCCATTGTCCGATATGCGATCGCTCTATTGCACCCCAGACAATCGATGAGATGTGCGATCGCATCATGGAATTAAACGATCGCACCCGCTTTCAAATTCTTGCACCTGTTGTCCGGGGGAAAAAAGGCACACACCGGAAGCTTTTGTCAAGTCTGGCATCTCAAGGTTTTGTCCGCGTGCGGATCAATGGCGAGATCCGCGAATTGTCAGATTCGATTGAATTGGATAAAAATTTTACCCACACCATCGAAGTGGTAATTGACCGCTTAGTAAAAAAGCCTGATATTCAGGAGCGTTTGGTTGATTCCCTGTCTACGTGTCTCAAGCAATCGGGTGGGATTGCAGCCATTCTTGTGAGTCTGCTTGGTGACGACGGACAAGAAAAAGAAGAAGAATTAGTATTTTCAGAAAATTTTGCTTGTCCAGAACATGGGGCGGTAATGGAGGAACTATCGCCGCGATTGTTCTCGTTTAACTCGCCTTATGGTGCTTGTCCGCACTGTCATGGAATCGGGACTTTAAGAAGATTTGCGCCAGACTTGATAGTACCCGACTGGGAAGCGCCGGTTTATGCTGCGATCGCGCCTTGGTCCGAAAAAGATAATTCTTATTATCTGGAATTACTCTATAGTGTAGGGCAAAGCTATGGATTTGAGTTACAGACAAATTGGAGCAAGCTGACAGAAGAACAGCAGCAAATTATTCTGTATGGCGAGAAAGATGAACGAACCGCAGAGGCACAGAGGAAGCAGAGTTTTAAAGGTGCTATTCCAATTTTGCAACGGCAATATGAGGGTGGGACTGAGCTAGTTAAGCAAAAATTAGAGCAGTATTTAATCGATCAACCATGTGAAGTTTGTCTGGGTAAACGGTTAAAACCGGAAGCCTTGGCGGTGAAGTTGGGACAATATGGAATTTTAGAATTGACTACCGTATCAATTCGGGATTGTCGAGAGAGAATTGAGCAATTTAAGTTGAGCGATCGCCAGTTACAAATTGCTGATTTAGTATTGAGAGAAATCAAAGCTAGATTGCAATTTTTATTAGATGTCGGTTTAGATTATCTCACTCTTGACCGTCCCGCCATGACGCTTTCTGGTGGCGAAGCCCAACGAATTCGTTTAGCAACGCAAATTGGTTCTGGTTTAACAGGAGTTCTCTACGTCTTAGATGAACCGAGTATTGGTTTGCATCAACGAGATAATGGCAGATTGCTCAAAACCTTAACGAAATTGCGCGATTTAGGTAATACATTAATTGTCGTTGAACACGATGAAGAAACAATTCGTGCAGCTAATTACATAGTTGATATTGGCCCCGGTGCAGGAATTCACGGCGGAAATATTGTCGCCCAAGGTGATTTTCAGGCGTTGTTAACAGCAGAAGATTCTTTGACGGGTGCATATTTATCAGGAAGACGGGTAATTACCACACCAGCAGAACGCCGAGAAGGAAATGGGCGGAGTTTGGGAATTAAAAATGCCCATCGCAACAATTTACAAAATATAGATGTAGACATACCATTAGGTAAACTCGTCTCCATTACTGGTGTGTCTGGTTCTGGCAAATCTACCCTGATTAACGAATTACTGTACCCATCTCTGCAACACCATTTAACTAAGAAAGTTCCCTTACCCAGACATTTGGATAAAATTCAGGGATTGAATGCGATTGATAAAGCGATCGTTATCGATCAATCTCCCATTGGACGCACACCACGTTCTAACCCTGCAACTTACACAGGAATTTTTGATGCGATTCGAGATGTATTTTCCCAAACAGTAGAAGCCAAAGCTAGGGGTTACAAAGCCGGACAATTTTCTTTCAACGTTAAAGGTGGACGTTGCGAAGCTTGTAGCGGACAGGGTGTAAATGTTATTGAAATGAACTTTCTCCCGGATGTTTACGTGCAATGCGAAATTTGTAAGGGTGCAAGATACAACCGCGAAACTTTGCAAGTTAAGTACAAAGATAAGTCTATTTCTGATGTTTTGAGAATGACAGTCGAGGAAAGTTTAGACTTTTTCCAGAATATTCCTAAAGCGATCGCGCGTTTACAAACTTTATTTGATGTCGGGTTGGGTTATGTCCAACTAGGACAACCTGCAACTACCTTATCTGGTGGTGAAGCGCAACGGGTAAAATTAGCAACCGAATTATCTCGACGCGCCACAGGGAAGACACTTTATTTAATCGATGAACCGACAACAGGGTTATCTTTTTATGATGTCCACAAATTGTTAGATGTGTTGCAAAGATTGGTAGATAAAGGTAATTCAATACTAGTAATTGAACACAACTTAGATGTAATTCGTTGTTCTGACTGGGTGATAGATTTGGGGCCAGAAGGTGGCGACAAAGGCGGAGAATTGATTGCTGTAGGTACACCGGAGGAAGTTGCAAAAAATCCCCGGTCTTATACTGGGCAATATTTAAAGCAGGTGTTGAAACAGTATCCGGCTATGAAATCTTAGTCTTTTCCAAAGTAACTTGCATTAGATAAAACTAAAGAATCTTATCTCTAATTTTTATGCCTAGTTTGAGAATCTTTAATTTTTGAATGTTGTATTGCAGTATAGGTGAGTTAACTGTGCATTACCTAAATTACCTAAGCCACCATCTTGTTTATCTTGTGAGAACTCTGACCAATATTTATGACCATTACCACTTCTCATAATTCCACGAGCAGCAACGCCATTAGGTTTATTCCTAGCCTTTAATAAACGCATTTCAGTTGGACTAATAGGTGCTGCTTTTTGATTAATGTTAAAAAATGAATCTGCTGCTTTAGATGCATCACCACCAACCCACTGAAGTTGGATACCCAAACTACCTAAATTTCTTGCTCTCTCAAGTGTTTTTTGATCTATTTTGTCTAAGTGCTGTGTTGATAATTCATAATCCTGGTAAGAGCCTATCTTATTCTTAATTAGTGTTCTAACTTCCTGACCAGCATTTTTTTGTTCTTCTGTGATGTATGCATCATAAAATTTATTGGAAATATCTTTATCGCCATAATCATCATTTATCCAGGCTATTAAAGCACTTAGCCTATGTGAGCCATCAATTACGAAAAAATAACCACTATTACTTCTCCAAAGAATAACAGCTGGTATTAAATCACCATCTAAAAAACTTTCAATAAAATCACATATTTTCTGAGCATCCCACTCATTGGTTTCTCGTTGAAAATCGGGTTTTCGTAAAAATGGATAGAAAAAATCTTTTTGATCTAAATTACGAATTTGTATCATAGGAATATTATTGAGTATCATTTGAGATTGCTGTCCTTGAACCTCAAATGCTTCTCTAGGTATAAGTGCATCTAGGCTAACTTTTGGGCTATCTTTTGGCATCTTAAATGGCTCTTTAGTTTTTTCTACTGATTATAAATATATACAACATTTTAGTTAATAATCATACCAGGGAAATTATAATTTAATGGCTATAAAAGCCAAAAACTTTCATAGCCATTAAATTGGGCTAAATGAATAATCGCCCATTATCTCTTAATTAGATTTCACTTAAAAAAAGCGATCCCTTATTCTAAAATAAACAAGCTTGGCTCAACGTGAAAAAACTTACCCAAAGCTTCAGCTTGTTTTTTAGTGATTTCTAGTTCCCTATTCATGATTTTGGTAACAATCTCGCTCGAACCCAGAATTTCTACCAAATCAGCTTGTTCCAAACTTCTAGCTTCCATCAAATGATTGAGTCTTGATTGAGGTGTTGAAACATTAAGCTGATAATGCTTATCTTCAAAATCCTCAATCAGTTTTACCAATAATTCCAACAAAGCATCTTCTTCAGGAGTCAGATGGAAACGAGAAAGGAGTTCTTCAACGGTCTCTAAAAACTTCTCGTTTTCCTCTTCTGTTTTGATAATCCGAGGTTGATGTTGAGACAGCAATTGGCTATAAATGTCTGAGTTAAAAGTAAGGGTCATTTTTCCAGGAGTCTTTGTCATATTCGGCATGAGTTAAGACATATTTTATATAGATGACCTGCTTTTCATAGTTAATACTAGCAATTAAGCGGTATTTATTACCTTTGATGTTGAAAACTATAAACTTGCTTACTGCTTCGGCTTTAGGATAAATAGTTTGAACTTCTAGCAAATTACCCCAGTCTGCTTTACTAGCGGTTATGTACCAGTCATCAAGTGCTTCACAGCAATCAGCGTGTTTTTGGCAGAATTGTCGTAGCTTTTTCCGACTGATGACGTGCATTAATTTCTTATTTCGGCGTTTGTCTGCTTATTATGGATAAATTTTTAACTCCCTATGTATCTAATTAGCTGTTTCTCTTCTTTGCCAAAACTGTTTTAAAATCTCCCCTGGCTTTCTATCCCAAGTGTCAATATGCTCGTATATCAAATTATCTTGGTTTAATTTATACGTTGAATAGCCATTAAAAAGCAAACCAGCTTTCCAAGGAACGCGCAACACTCCCCGCACTGTCCACTTTGCTAAAATCGTATATTCGGCTGACTGAAATACTTCATGCACATCAAAGTAAATTTGAGTAAAAAATAGCCGAGCGTGAAATCGCAAAGTCCAAAATATAATCCGATAATTAAATTTGTATTTGAATGTATTCACCGGGTCTTTAAAATAGATATCGTCTGTATAAATGTGATATGAAATATCTTTTTCAAAAAGTGTCGGTAAATCCTCTTTTAAAGTCTTAATTACCCGTTCCACCGATAATTGAGATTCCACGCGCATTTTTCCTTAAAAAATATTTTTTAACAACTGTTGCCAAATTGAAGATGTATTCTTGTTATTCACACCACCCGTACTCAAATCTGACAAAATAGGAAATGATGCAGACTTAGCATAGGGGCCATTTCGCAAAACTTTAGCTAGGTTATTGTTATTTTCGCGCAAACCTTCGTAAAAAAAGAATACCTCTCCTTGAATGCCAAGTTGACGATTGTACTCAATTGCTTGCACCAAATATTCTGGACTAATACAATAACTACCAAGCTTCATCAGTATTCCCGGTGCTAACTTCGGTAGTGTCGCATCTGTGAACTGCTGGTTTACTAGTTTATCAGCGATCGCAGAATAACTCCTAAAGTCACGGCGATAAATCTGCGGCTGAATCAGATCAACTATTCCCTGCTTCAGCCATGCGGGTGAGTCTTGCAGATATTCCTGGAATGCCCAATCATGAATATTAGGTGCGATCGCAACTAATAAATTAGGATTCACCCTTTTCACCTCTCGGTAGAGATTCGCCAAAAACTCAGTGAGAATATCTGCACGCCACTGTAACCATTGTCTATCCTTCGGATTCTGTGGCGGATTGCGATTGAATTCCTGGCGATAACGCGTGATAGTTCCCACATCATAGCCTCCTTCAGAGGGGAATGCAGGGAAGCGATCGTCTCCTTCAACACCATCCACATCATAATTCTTTACAACTTCCAGCACCAAATTTAAGAAGAATTCCTGCACCTGTAAATCGAGTGCATTCAACCATTCAAAGCCGTTTTTCTTCAGTAAGTTACCGTTACAATCACGCGCAGCCCATTCCGGTTTTTTTTGTAAAAGTACACCACCATTCAAATTGTAGGAACTGGCAAAACCGTATTCAAACCAAGGTATAACTTTCAACCCAACTCGCCGCGCCTCAACTATCACTTCTTTTAAAGGGTCACGTCCTACAGACATAGGGTCAATTTCAACTCCAAACGTCTGCTGCATTGTTTGACTAGGATACAGAGTTACTGCCTTATTCCAAACCACGGGAAACACCACATTAAAACCCGTCTCGACCAGGAAATCCATCGCCTCAGCTATGCGTTGCTTTGACCTGAGAACCTTGCTATCAGTAGTAGTCAGCCAAATACCACGTATTTCTGTTCTACCCATTTATGTATCAAATAATTATATTATCCAGCTTGATATACCAGTCCTAAATCATATCTGAAAGCTTCTCTTTCTTCTCTTCTGTACCAGACGCTACGCCTCTACGTTCATTTTCACAAATTCAGACAGGATTGCTATATATTTTCCTACTTATATGAAACTCTACTGATTTCTTACTAGTATCTACCCAATGTTAATTGTAATTCTAAAACTATAGCATTTCCTAATCAGAGCAAGCTCCTCGCTTTTCGGGAGGGGGTTGGGGTTGGGGTTCTTGTACCTTACGAACCGCTATATCTCCCAGCAGATGTTTTGACCAAAAATATTACACATAATGAATACAACCAACAAAAAATACAACAGATGACTGTAACAGAACTGACTTGGAAACACGAATATATAACTACCAATGGGGTAAAACTCCACTACGTTACCCAAGGTGAAGGCCCCTTAATGTTGATGTTGCATGGGTTTCCTGAGTTTTGGTACTCTTGGCGGCATCAAATACCAGAATTTGCCCAAGATTTTAAAGTCGTCGCCCTTGACTTGCGTGGCTATAACGATAGTGATAAACCAAATGAGCAATCAGCTTATGTAATGGATGAGTTTATCAGAGATATTCAGGGAGTAATTAAAGGATTAGGATATCAAAAATGTGTATTAGTTGGACATGATTGGGGAGGTGCGATCGCTTGGAATTTTGCATATAATCACCCGGAAATGTTAGAACAATTAATTATTCTTAACCTGCCTCATCCTGCCAAATTTGCCCAAGGGTTACGCACTCCCCAACAGTTGCTACGTAGCAACTACATATTCCTCTTCCAACTACCGTGGATACCAGAATTACTTTTACAATCTTCAGACTACCAAGCAATTGAAACAGCTTTTACAGCTACAGCAGTTAACAAGAGTGCTTTCACCAAAACGGATATTGACGCTTATAAAAATGCTGCGGCAAAACGCGGTGCCCTCACAGCAATGTTGAACTACTACCGCAATATTTTTCAACAGAGAATGCTAAATCCAAGTTGGGGCGTTCTGGAAGTACCAACATTAATGATTTGGGGAGAAAATGACACTGCACTCGGCAAGGAACTAACCTACGACACCGCAGCCTACGTCAGGGACTTTCAAATCAAATACATACCCAATTGTGGCCATTGGGTGCAGCAAGAACAGCCTGAATTGGTTAATCAGTATATGCGAGAATTTCTAAGAACTAAAACTAACAGTATTTACTAAAAAGTATAAATACTTATCAAATGGTGAGTAGTCCAAGCTTTTAAAAAGATTTAACAGTGATTTAATATTGGCAGTTTTTTAGGCATTGTCAAGTAAAAATCGCCAAAAATCAGAATTAACGGCATTTATTAGATTACCGTTATGCCTGTTTCATATCACAACTAAGTTGTCAAGAGATAGATTGACCTAACCAAGTTTAATGAGATAATAGAGTTGTGAGGGACAGAACGGACGCAACTTGATTATTTAAGGGGGAAAATTATGAAACTCCAGCTATTAGCGACCATGGCCTTAGCAACTCCCCTATTTTTTATTAGCTCGGTTAGAGCCGAGAATCCGCAGGACTTACAAAAGCTGCTTTCAACTGGGGAATGCATCCAGTGCAATCTATCGGGAGCTAACCTCAGTGGCGCTCATTTAATTGGTGCTGACTTGAGAGGCTCGAAGCTGCAAGGAGCCAACCTTGTAGGGGCTAACCTTGAAGGTGCAGACTTAACTGGTGCAAACTTAGCAGGTGCTAACCTAACATCAGCTTATGTAAGTAATGTGAATTTGAAGCAAACCAATCTCAACGGAGTAAATTTTACTGGCGCTACGATTCACGATTCTAATGTGTATAAAGCATCAATGAATGATCTGAACCTTACTGATGCCCAAATATTTAACACTGGAATCGGTATTGGTGGAGAAGATGCTGAGATTCCCGATTGGAAATAGTCTCAACTGGGTAGGCAGGTTAGAATAAAGACAACATCAGAGAAACTGGTTTTTTGCCAGCATTATCTTTAAAATCTGCCTCTACACTATATAAAAATAAAAAATGAAACCCCTCTGCGTTGTAATGACTTTACTATAACCAAAGCAGAGGGGGTTTCTTTTTGGGGCTGAATCGAATATCTGTGCAAAAAAGTGCAAGGCTAAAAAGTTTTGCTATGTCTAGCTTTTAGGCTTTTTATTAGTTTTTATAAAATTTTCAATAAGTTGCACTGGTTACTAAGTAGGTAGACGTAATTAAATATAAGAAAAAACCTCACCCTGCCTCCGGCTTCCCTCTCCGAACTCACGGAGAGGGATTGAGGGTGAGGTTTTATATTTAATTTGACCCACTTACTTACACACGAACCCAGGATGTTTCGTTAAGCTGTAAGCGCTATGATTGAGCTTTATCGAACGTCTTATGCATTGGTTGTTATCTGGGCCGTTGAGTATAGAGAAATTGACGGTTAACATTACAGGCTTGCCTGCATCGTTACAAGGTAAGAAGCTGGTGCAGTTGTCAGATTTTCACTACGATGGTTTGCGGCTGTCGGAAGAGATGTTAGAAAAAGCGATCGCATTTACTAACGAAGCTAAACCTGATTTAATTTTATTAACTGGTGACTACGTAACTGACGATCCCGCGCCGATTCACCAACTGATACTTCGACTCAAGCATCTGCAAAGTCGCAGTGGTATCTATGCTATTCTTGGCAATCACGATATCTATTACAGCCACGCAAAAACAGAAGTTACAGATGCCCTTACTAGTATTGGAATTCATGTGCTTTGGAACGAAATTGCCTATCCACTAGGAAAAGAATTACCATTGGTAGGACTAGCTGATTATTGGTCACAGGAATTTAATCCTGTACCAGTTATGAATCAACTAAACCCCGACACACCCCGCATTGTTTTATCCCACAACCCAGATACTGCGGAGATACTGCAAGCATGGCGAGTTGACTTACAATTATCTGGTCATACTCACGGTGGTCAAATCGTGATTCCTGGAATTGGCCCTGTGATGCTTATTTACGAAAAGCTTGCAGAAAAAATACCAAAAAAAGTGCAGCGTCGATTTCCATTTTTAGCAGAAAATGTTTCTGTAGTCAGCCATTGGGAATGGGCGGAGGGTTTCCATCAGTTGGGAAAAAATCAGCTATATGTCAATCGTGGTTTGGGAACTTACCTCCCAGGACGCTTATTTTGCCGCCCAGAAGTTACTATAATCACCCTACAGGGTGAGTAATAGTTCAAATTTCAAAATTCAAGAACGGAATCACAGCATGTATTCTGGCTAATGATTATTTGTAGTTTAGTTTCAGAATTTCAATCAATTAGTTAATTGTATCTGGAGTGACATAAATTATTGCAGTTTATCAAGTTACATTTTAATTTTGGTAAGCTGTAAGCGCTGGTATGAGGAGTATCGGTTGGCTTATGCATTGGTTGTTTACGGGACATTTAAGAGTAGATAAAATCACGGTTAAGATTGCGGAACTTCCAGCATCTTTACAAGGTACAACGCTCGTGCAGTTGTCAGATTTTCACTACGATGGTTTGCGGCTGTCGGAAGACATGTTAGAAAAAGCGATCGCACTTACTAATGAAGCTGAACCAGATTTAATTCTATTAACTGGTGACTACGTAACTGACGATCCGACGCCGATTCACCAATTGGTGCATCGACTCAAACATCTGCAAAGTCGCTGTGGTATCTACGCCGTACTTGGTAATCACGATATCTATTACAGTCACTCAAAAGCAGAAGTTACACAGGCGTTAACTAGCATTGGAGTGCATGTGCTTTGGAATGAAATTGCCTATCCACTAGGAAAAGAATTACCATTAGTAGGATTAGCTGATTATTGGTCACGGGAATTCTACCCTGCACCAGTCATGAATCAACTAGATTCCGTTACACCACGCATTGTTTTATCTCATAACCCAGATACAGCTAAGATATTGCAACAATGGCGCGTAGATTTGCAACTATCTGGTCATACCCACGGTGGTCACATCGTCATTCCAGGCATTGGCCCTGTAGTATTTTATTATAAAAAGCTACTCAAACAAATTCCCAAAAAATTACGGCGTTGGGTAACATTTTTCTTAGGAGACTGTTCTAAAGTCGTACGATATTGGGAGTGGGCGCAAGGGTTTCATAAGGTCGAAGAAAATCAACTATATGTCAATCGGGGTTTAGGAACTTATAAACCAGGACGTTTATTTTGTCCGCCAGAAGTGACTGTAATTACTTTAGTTAGTCATTAGTCATTGGTCATTGGTCATTGGTCTAAATGAATGACAAAGGACAGCCCTTACTGGTCAGTGTGCAATTTAAATGCATAACACTTAAAGCAGAAACCGCCTGAAGCTACGAGCGATAATTATCAGCAGCTTGGGGCGGTTTCTTGAAGATTGGAGAATTCAGAAGTAAGTAACTCAAACTAAGGTGGGCAGCATTGGCGATCGCTCTACTCAGAATTGCACATCCTTACATTTCAACTAGGCAGGCATTTTCTGGCTGTGCGTTTTAAAACCTCCAAAACAACTCATTGAACTTAAAGGGAAAACACATTCAATAGATGCCACAACCAAGCATAGCGATGTCTACGACGGGCTATGCCTACGCAAGAACATTAGAGCAGGAGGTACAGGCTCTAACTGGAAAGTTTTTGTTTAACTTTTAACCTTTTTGTACCTTGCTCTTAATCTAGCATTGTGTTTGTTTAGCTACAAGACACGTTTACGAAACTTGAATACCATTAATTTTTCGTAACAATTCAGAAATCTTTCTTAAGAATATTCCCACTTGTTATAAGTAGGTAGGCGTAATTAAACATCTATATCAAACCTCACCCTCAATCCCTCTCCTTGTTATTGTCGGGGTCAGCCGGAGGCAGGGTGAGGTTTTATATTTAATTTGACCCACTTACTTAGCAATTCTCATTTGCATGAAGTACATTTTTAAACCTCACCCCCAAGCCCTCTCCAAAGCATCGGAGAGGAGAGTGTTTGCGTGAGCAAATACGGGGTGAGGTCAGCATTATCAAGTAGGCTGATTCAAAAGCCGTTATTGAGCAGAACCGCCTGTAGTAGTATCATCTGCGGTAGAAGAACCGCTATTAGATGTACTATTTGACTGGTCTACTCCTTTAGATGGAGTGGTTTTAGAGGTGTCACTTTTCGTAGCTGGCGCAACAGTATTAGTAGTTGGACTCGTCGTCGGACTTTGTGTCGCTTTAGGGGTTGGCTGGATTGCAGAAGGCGCTTTTTCTGCGGCAGGCTGTTGGGGTGGAATAGTAATGTTAATATTCGGTTGGCGAGGTGCAGACGGAGGTGCAACCTGCTGTTGTGGAACAGGAACAGCAACAGGTACAGGTACTTCCCTGGTTCTTTCGATTATTGTCGTTTTTGTTTGAGGAGAAGCACTAGGAGTTGGACTACTACTTGGTACAGGAACCGCGACCGGCACAGTATTGTTAACGGCTGCGTTATTCTGCTGGTTGAAGTACCAGACCCCACCTATAATCAAACCAAGTACGGAAGTAACGATAATACCCAACAGCAAACCACGACTAGCATTGTTATCGTCACGCTCGGCTAAATCAGCTTGCTGATTGCTACGCTCAGTATTTCGACCTTGTACGTAACCGTTAGTGTAAGAGTTAGGATTAGCTGTGTTGTTCTTGACTGTTTCAGTAGTTCGCGTTAAGTCAGTGTGAATCTTACCATTAGTATCAGTGTAAGATGCTTGCTTAACTTCACTGTTTTTGCTTTCGCCTTCATTGGGAATAGACATAGCTGTTGATTTCACTCCTAGATATGATTTTGACAAACTAAAGTTTTGTAAGAACAAGAGGTTTTAATGAGCTTAAAAATTTATGTTGCTGATAAATATTGAGTTTTATTTGCTACTCAACTCTTGGTAACTCTCAGCATAACCTCTGAGATTAGCAAGTGGCTCTATCTGTAGGAAGTTAATACTTAATCAAGAGAAAGAGTATCCCAAAGATAGATGTTATTAAACTGTTAGGTGATGCGTTTAGGAAAAATTTCGGAATTTGCTTCAGTTATCTAAATTTTTAATCAACTTGAATAGATTATGATTAGAGGTCATTTATAAAAGCATGACAGCCTTAACCAATAGGGAATATGGTAATAGTTTTATCCCCATTTTTATGGATTTTGTCATCACTACCACTGGCTAAAATCTGCCCATCAGGACTGAACACGACAGACATTACCTTATTTGAATGACCTTTGAGAGTGCGTACAGAAATTAAATCTTGCATATTTAAGAATACTAGAAAATCAGCAGCAAATCTAACTATACTTAGTATTCCCAAGCATAAATATTAACTAACTTAAGGTATGGTGTCGCCCCCTCAAGTCTTTCAGTTTGTCGTTAGACATCGCATCGCCAAAGCTTGATTGTCATGTCTCTACTACCACTAACCAAAGTTTTGCCATCGGGACTGAAAGCGACAGAGTTAACCCAATCTGAATGGTTGCCCAGCGTGTAAAGTTGTTGTCCGGTGTTAACATCCCATAGCTTTACAGTATGATCTGCACTACCACTAGCAATATGCTGACCATTGGGACTAAAAGCTACAGACCAAACATAATTATGATGTCCCGCAAGTGTGTTAATTAGCTTACCTGTATTGATGTTCCATAACTTGATAGTCTGGTCATAACTGCTACTAGCTAAAATTTGTCCATCAGGGCTAATAGCAACACAAGTCACCCAACCTGAATGCTGGTTGAGAGTTTGCAGCAGTTTCCTACTTTTTAAATTCCACAGCTTAATGGTATTGTCTGCACTACCACTGATTAAAATCTGCTGCTTTGGGCAAATAGCAAGGGAGTAGACCAAGTAAGAATGACCTTTGAGGACGTGTAGTAATTGTCCCATCTCTATATGGGAAATCTTGATAGTGGTGTCTCTACCGCCACTCAGGACAGTCTGACCATCTAGACTAATGATTACAGAAAAAACTGGGGTTGAATGTACTTTGAGCGTGTTGAGTAATTTACCTGTAGACACTTCCCAAATCATCATACTGCTGTCATCACTGCCACTAACCAAAGTTTGGCTATCTGGGCTGTAGGCTAGGCATCTTACCCATTTTGTATGTCCAGTGAGAGTATGTAGTAATTTTCCTGTTTCGAGATGCCAAATCTTGATAGTATTATCACTACTTCCACTAGCCAGAGTTTGCCCATCTGGACTGATTGCAGTTATAAAAACCCAGTTCAGATGATTCAGGGTGTGTACACATTTCCACGCTGAAGGTTGAGGTTGTGGTTCAGGTGGTGGCGTTGGTGGCTTTGGCGGTGGTGATGTATGTTTGGGTGGCGTTGATGGCTTTGGCGGTGGCGATGTAGGTTCAGACGATGCTTTTTTCTGTTTCAGTTCCAGTTCTCCAGCATTTTTAAAATCTGACTTTGCTCTATTTTCATATCCTATTTTCCAGCAAGCAATCCCTCGGTATTTATAAGCTTCAAAGTAGTTGGGGTTTAGACGAATCGCTTGGGTAAAGTCTTCAATTGCTTCAGTATATTTTCCTCTTTGAGCTTTATCCAAGCCCCGTTTATAGAAACTTTCAGCATTAGATGGAGTGAAATCAATTTTGGTAGATGTGGAAGCAAATTGATTTGTCTCACTTGGCGGATAAGATTTTAACCTTGCATAAGCTTGATTGATTTCTTTAATTTTTTGTTCTGCTTCTAGCTTTTGTTGCGGTTCAAAAAAACAATCTGGATGCCAAGTCTTAGCCATCTGGCGATAAGCTTGCTTGACCTCATCAACAGATGCACCTGGTTTCAACCCCAGAATATCGTAAACACCATTTATATCAAAGCGATCGCTCATAGTAGAAAATCAGCAGCAAATATTACTATACTTAGTATTCCCAAGCGTAAGTATTAACTAACTCAAGGTATGGTGTCGCCGTATATTGCGTCTTAAAGTATATTTGCTTCTTATCTCCCACGCCGATTTAGCCGTAGTAAACTTTTTATCCCCTCACAAAATCTTTTTATAAGAGGTCTAGGTTTGGATACAGGTCTACCTGCACGTACATTACGAACAGCGCCCGGATTTCTTAATTGTTCTATTTGTGCAGCTTTATTTAAATCGGAAGCGGCTCTATATTCGTATCCCAGTTGAGAGCAAACTAGCCCACGATATTTATACGCCTCAACATAGTGAGGATTTAGACGAATTGCGTGGGTAAAATCTGCGATCGCATCTTCATATCTCCCTTGTGTAGCATTTTCTACCCCTAAAGTATAGAAAGCTTCTGCATCCCAACGATTGACAGATATTTTTGTAGGATTTTTAGGCGAAGATGAAGGTGGGTTTTCAGGAATGGGAGGCTCAGATGGACTTTCAGATTTGAGCTTGTTGTAAGCTGAGTTGATTGATTTGATTTTTTCCTCAGCTTCCTGTTTTTGCTTTTGCTCAAGAAAGCGATCGGGATGCCAAATTTTCACCAGTTGACGGTAAGCTCGCTTTACTTGTGCTTGTGATGCACCCGGTTCCAACCCAAGAATTTCATAAGCATGATTGAGATCGAGGTCATCGCGCATACTGAAAAAATCGGCAACTATAACTATATAGATATATGTTAACTATTCCCTTAAATCTGCTTCAATCAACTCAAACGCCCCATTCTGGTTATCACTGGGATGGTAGTAGTCGCCGCTTCTTTGAAGGCTGGTATTACCGCGTCACTTTACCGGAAATTGGGCAAACGTTCGCCTTTATGTACTCCATTGAAGATCCCATCGGCGGTAAACCCCATAGTGGTGGTGCAGCCCAAATCCTCGGACCCGATGATGAGTATTTATGGCGTACTTTTCCTGATGTGAATAAATTTTGGGGTAGTCGAGATGTCCTGGGTTTAGGTCATTGGGGTAAAACAGATTTACAAATTTCTCCTCTATACTTGCTCCCAGCAGAGTTTGAGTATCATGTTCAAGAGGGTTATCAAGCTACAGCCACTTTGAATCAGGGAATAATTAGCGATCGCGCCACTAATAATTATTGCCGTTGGGAGTATGAAATTCAACCTGTATACGGTTGGGGTAATCAAAATAGCATTCAGCAATCAACCGCCGGCTGGCTCTCATTCTCACAGATTTTTGAACCGGGATGGCAAATTTTGATGGCTCACGGTTTAGCCAGTGGGAAGATTGACTGGAATGGGAAAATCTACGAATTCACCAACGCCCCAGCCTACGGCGAGAAAAATTGGGGTGGTGCTTTTCCGCAAAAATGGTTTTGGCTAAATTGTAATTGCTTTGAGGGCGAACCCGACTTAGCCTTAACTGCTGGTGGTGGGCGGCGGGGTGTGCTGTGGTGGATGGAATCTGTAGCGATGATTGGGTTGCACTATCAAGGCAAGTTTTATGAATTCGTTCCCTGGAATTCCCAAGTAGATTGGCAAATTCAGCCTTGGGGTAGATGGCAAATGAAAGCTACTAGTTGTAATTATGAAATTGAATTGATAGGAACCACAGATTTACCTGGTACACCTCTGCGTGCGCCTACAGAGGATGGTTTAAGATACTGTTGCAAAGACACGATGCAAGGAAAATTAAATTTAGAGTTACGAGAAGTAAATGGGAGAAAATCTCAAATAATCTTGAAAGCAGAAAGTTTTCTTTGTGGTTTAGAAGTAGGCGGCGGCCCTTGGGATGATTCTTGGCAGTCTCGGTAAAAGTACTGCTATAATTATATATGCTTCATAGTTGGGGTTGTAGCTCAGTTGGATAGAGCGGACGCCTCCTAAGCGTCAGGTCGTGCGTTCGAGCCGCACCAGTCCCGTAAGCAAAAAATCCCTAAGACCTTGACTAATAGCAGGTTATAGGGATTTTTTTCTACCGTAGTAGCTGGAAAATTACTGCATAACAATCTTGCTCAGTCATCTATCCAAAAACCACCACGAGTAGTTCTTTTAATTGTCTATGAAACTCCCCGATCTCCTTTCTCTTAGTGCCACGAGGATTTCGCAACTTTGAAAATAGCATCAACCGCAAAATCGATATCAGCCCGCGAAACATCTAAATGAGTGACTGCCCGAATAGAATCACCAACGGCTCCCATTTTCACACCACCCTGCTGTAACAGATTGAGAAACATGGCTTTGTCGAGTCCTAGTCTTGAAACATCAAAGAAAACAATGTTTGTCTCAGGTTTTGGATCTCGAACTATAATTCCTTCGATTTCACTCAGTCGTTGAGCCAGATAAGTTGCGTTGTCGTGGTCTTCTTGTAGACGTTCAACATGATGGTCAAGTGCATAGAGACAACCTGCTGCGACAATGCCAGCTTGACGCATTGCGCCACCAAAAATGTGTTTATATCGACGTGCTTGTGCGATGAACTCCCGTGTACCCGCAAGAACAGCACCGATTGGTGCGCCCAGTCCTTTAGTAAAGTCAATCCAGACAGAATCAACACAGCCAGCAAAATCCTTGGCTGTAGTTTGAGATGCAACAACTGCATTTAAAAGTCTTGCCCCGTCCATGTGGGTAGCTAAACCTTTTTGACGGGAGAACTTGCAAACCTCATGTAGTTCATTAAGCCGCCAAACCGAACCCCCTCCAAAATTGTGGGTTTGCTCTACACACAATAAGCGGGGAATTGCAGAGTAAAGGTAAGGAGCAGTTGCGACTCTTTCAAGTGATTGAGCCAGAGCATCGACTGTAAAAATTCCTCGCTCGCTTGCAATCGGTTCCATAAGTACACCAGAAGTCATCGCTGCCCCCCCCGATTCAGCCCGAATAATGTGTGCCATCTGTTCTACTAGCACCACATCAGCAGGACGAGTATGAGTCTTGATTGCCACAAAGTTGCAAATGGTTCCACAAGCAAAGAAAAGAGCGGCTTCTTTGCCTAGTAAATCTGCAACCCGTTCTAATAGTTGGTTAACGGTCGGATCTTCTCCTTTTTGCTCATCTCCAACTTCAGCAGTGGCGATCGCTTGTCGCATCGCCTGTGTCGGCTTTGTTTCAGTATCGCTTGTCAGCAGAATCATCAGCACTCCTAGAGCAGGTATATAATAGTTTATCTAATGCTCATTTAGTCAAGTTTGCGTTCATTAGACATCTCCGGAAATTAAATATCTGCAAAATTAAACCCTTGTAGAGACGCGAAATTTCGCGTCAAAACAATTCTTTTTCGGAGATGTCTATTATAAAAGTTGTAATTTACTGATGTGAAAACTGCTATCAATAACACTCAGATTGCCTTTACAATACTAGAATGAAAAGGCAAGCCTGATGAGCGTGGTTATTTGGTTCTAATCGCATCCAAAACTTTGGCTGACTTTTCTCCAACAAAAGTATTATTTAGCATCGTATGGGAATCATCAGTTGGGCCTACATCAGAATCAGGATGATAGATAATGATTCTTAAAGAATTATCAATCGCACTGAAGCTATGTAACTTGTTTTCTGGAAGACAGAAGACCGTTCCCGCCTCCATTTTGAACGTTCCTTCGTCCACCTGACAAGTTCCACTACCCTCGGCGACAAGCCCAATCCGCAATGAGGGATGAGTATGGGGAGTTTGCGATACACCTGGAGGAACGTAGAGGAAATTCAAGCAGGGTTCTCCACGTCTTAAAGGATTAATCAGAACCGTTGAGGAGCAGCCATCAATATAATTCAATCGCCCTAATGGTTCAATCGGCCCCCCAATTGTGAAAAGTCCAGTATAGTTGAGTCGCGTTGCCACTAACACTTGGGCTGAACCATCTAAAGAAAAGTTCCCTGGAATTGCTGCAAAGCAGTTTTTTCGCAATAAGAACTCTCCGTTACTGCTCTTGAGGGTAACTTCGCCCTCTGAAACAAATAGAAAGTGCGTGTCTTTTTCACTCTGATTAACTTTGATAGAATTGATAACCCAATAACCGCTCGATGGATGACCCGCCATCGTGTAGTCAAGTTTTGTCGCCTCTAGGAATCGCTGACAGTAAAACTTTTGGCAGTCCTGCATAGGAATGCTAAATAGTTCCGACTCAAGAGAAATGTTTTGGGCTTGTTTTTGTAATGGCGTTTCGGTTATGTGCTGCATACTCTGTCTGTGTTATTTTTGTTGCTTTAGTTAATAGCGGGAAAAAATCGATTTATTGCTTATAGGGGAGAAGGAGGCGAGCGACTATCGCCTCCTTCTCACCACACACGATTATCATTCTTATTCAGAATATTCTGAGCATTTCTACTTATTGACAAAAAGCGTTATTGCTTAAACCCTCACAAATGTATTTAGCCCAGGTGTTCATACTCCTTTTTGGTGAAGGTATTGGTAGATACACCCATATTACATGAGTCAATGTATATGCTTGCGGCAATTACTGATTCTTCAAAATCCCTTCACAATAACTTATCAAAAAAATCGGTATTTACACACAGTTCCGATCAATTAAATTTCTGGTAGTAATTTACTTTACTAGAAAGAGTTACTAGTTTTGAACGTATCGCGGCAGTCCCTACCCTCAATGTACTCATAGGGTAGGGGTTGGAGCGGGTTATTGAAACGAAGTGGAAATAACCAATCTATAAATATTTAAGTTGGGGCATCTTGTTCTTTGATATATTTTTTTAGTTTGTCAATAGGTGCGCCACCACTTGATGCTACATAGTACGAACTAGACCAAAATGCATGTTTCCAGTAAAACTTGTCAATATGCTCTTTAAACTCTTTACGGACAACTCTGCTGCTTGCAGATTTTAAGCTAGATGTAAAGTCGGAGATATTATTGTCTGGGTGATAGTCTACCAATAAATGCACATGGTCTGACTCACCAGAGAACTCTAACAGAATGCAGTTAGTTTTAATGCAAACATTTGCGAATATCTCGTGCATCTTTTCCAGCATTGGTAACGTAATTACTTTTTTACGATATTTGGTAACAAACACAAAGTGTAGGTGAATAGAAAAAATTGAGTGTGAACCTTTACGGGGTAGCATTTGACAAATATCCGTGTCTGATGTATTCTAACTAATATACCAGACAAAAAGGAGATAAAAAAGCGCTGTGGCAATAAGAAGGATGACTTTTCGGTTATATCCCAATCAGAAAACTGAATCAATATTGCGCTATCACCGAAAGTTAAATAAAGACCTCTACAACGCCGCAGTAAATAACAGATTTAACCAATACAAAACATATAATCACAAGGTTGATTACTTCGAGCAGCAGAATTGTTTGCCAGCATTCAAAGAAGTCTGGATAGAGTACAAGCAACTCCCCAGCCATGCACTGCAAGCAACTCTAAAACGAGTTGATTTTGCCTTTGAGCGTTGGTTCAAGGGTTTAGGCAAGCGTCCGAAATTCAAATCAATTAGACATTATTCAGGGTGGACTTACCCAGACTGTGCAGGTTTTAAGGTAGAATCTAACGGTGAAAATGGGTATCTGAATCTCTCAAAAATTGGCAAGATTCAGATGCGTGGACTGGCTTTGTATTGGGGTAAACCTACTACTTGCACCATCGTTTATCGCAATGGCAAATGGTACGCCTCAATTACTGTCAACGTATTAGACCAAATTCTCCAGGTAGAGATTTTACCTGTCGGTGCTGTTGGTATTGACTTAGGGTGTAATTCTGCATTATCAATCACTGACGGGGAAAAGCATCAACAGATTGATGCTCCAAAGTTTTTGAGGAATGCAGAACATCTAATCAAAAAAGCATCTAAGGATAAACGACGCAAACGTGCGCCAGATAGAAAGAAAAAAATAAAAGCTTCTAGACGGTTCAAAAAAGCTCAATTAAAGGTTAGCAAGTTTAACCGCAAGGTTGCAAATCAACGCCAGGATTGGGTACACCAAGTCGCCTCACTTATAACCAGCAGTAATAGCATGGTAGCGACTGAAAAATTAGAAGTTAAAAATATGACTGCTAAAGCAAAAAAAGCGACACAGTGTGGTCTTGGGGGTTTCCCCCATGAACAACTGCGTCAAGAAGGCAAACGCAAAAAACAAAAGGCTGGACTAAACAAGTCAATACTTGATGTCGGATTTGGAATGCTACGCAGCACTATCAAATACAAAATAGAACAGATTGGTGGTGTATTTGTAGAGGTTCCTTTGCGCGAAGTAAAGCCTTCTCAAACCTGCCCTAAATGTGGACATCAACACAAAAAAACACTCGATATTCGAGTACATGAGTGCGGTGTTTGTAGTTATCGTCAGGATAGGGATATCGCTGCTGCCGAAGTAATGCTTTATTGGGCTAAAGGCACTCTACCGGGGTTTGGAACAAGCCTCGCAGACGCTGATCTTGCTAGCCCTACCTCACGCACCCGCAAAACAGCAGGAAGTATGAGGCAACTAGGAGAAAAGAAGCGTCAGAAATCTCAAAGTAATTTCGCTAAAAACAGGTTAGAGGATGTAGAAACCTCTAGCTCAGGCGAAGCCAGCTAGAGGTAGTTCATATCGTTATATCGCCATAGCACAGGATGGAAGCCATGTTGGATCTGAGTTTAGAGCAAGTTCAGATTTATTAAAAAGCAGCTTGCAGGTAACTCTATTTCAAACACAGAGACTAACTCATGCAAAAAGTCTATTAGACATCTCCGAAAAAGAATTGTTTTGACGCGAAATTTCGCGTCTCTACAAGGGTTTTAGGTTACGCATATTTAATTTTTGGAGATGTCTATTGAGTTAAGCTAGCGATCGCTCTTGGCATTGTCGGAGCGATCGCGCATTAACTAGTGGTCTGTCCCATTAATTTTGCGGGGATCTGAACACCACGAACCTCTGAAAACTTTTGGGACAGACTACTAGTACCGCAGGGCAGAATTAAAGAGGTGTTTCACCCGCAGCAAGTTTTTCGAGAATTAATTCAACTGTAATATGAGTTGCTGAAATGACAGGTTTACCCATCATTATTTTTGGATCGGATACGATTTTCTGGATGAGTTAGAATTTTTCGGATAGATAATTAATATATATAACGCCTTTCATCATTCTTCTCTATCACCTACTGAGTAGGTAGGCAAGATAAAACCAAACTATGTAACAAAAAGTAAAATCTCTGTATTTGGCTCGTAGTTGCGCCCACTTACTTAGAACACAAGGCGCGTTCGCTTTTTATTACCTTCTGGTTAGTCTGCAAATAATCATGTAGCAAATTGCAACCCCGCGTAAGCAATTTTTCCAGTTGGATATCTGCCAAATTTTGGAAAATCACTGTACCATTACCACTACCGGCAGCCAGAGTCTTGCCATCATTACTAAAACTAACGCTAGTTAACTCTTCCTTATCACCTTTCAAAGCAATCAGTAACGTCCCTTCTCGGTTCCAAATTCTTACTTTGTCATCACTGCTAGCTGCCAGAGTCTTGCCATCGGGGCTAAAACTCACACTGATGAAACTATCACCATCGCCTGTAAGATTATTTAGCAGATGACCGTCCCGGCTCCAAATCTTCACCGTGTTATCAATACTAGCTGAAGCGATCGCTTGACTATCAGGTGTCCAAGCAACCCCATTTACTCGGCGACTATGACCAGTTAAGTTGTATAGCAATTTACCATCTAAATTCCAAATTTTTACTGTTTTATCATCGCTGGCTGAGGCTAGCAACTTGCCATCTGGGCTAAAACTTACCCAATTCACCGCATCTTGATGTCCCTGCAAAGTGTTGAGCAGTTTACCGTCACGACTCCAAAGCTTCACTGTTTTATCTTTACTAGCCGAGGCAATTACTTTACCATTAGGTGACCAAGCTACACTCAAGACGGTATCTTTATGACCCTGTAATGTGTTGAGCAGTTTACCGTCACGACTCCAAAGCTTCACTGTTTTATCTTTACTAGCCGAAGCAATTACTTGACCATCGCGGCTGAAGCTAACGCCCCAAACTTCACCCTTATGCCCCGTGAATGTACGGAGTAGTTTACCGTCTTGACTGAAAAGTTTTATAGTTTTATCTCGACTTGCTGCTGCTAAGGTGCGATCGTCTGGGCTAAAACTGATGCTAGTTACCCAGTCATCATTATCGGCTTTGGGCTTTCGCAGTAATACATCGTCCAAATGCCAAAGTTTAATAGTTTTGTCCCGGCTTGCAGAAGCCAAGGTGCGACCGTCTGGGCTGAAACTGGCGCTATTCACCCAATTATTATGCCCCTTCAGGGTTTCGAGCAACACACCTTCAGAACTCCAGAGTTTGATTGTCTCATCGGTACTTGCAGAAGCGATAAGCCCGTAGGGCATGGCTTTGCTTACCGCTTTCCCATCACGGCTAAAAGTAACGCTGGTAACTCCAGCACTATGCCCTGATAAGGTTCGCAGTAGCTTACCCTCCAGATTCCACAGTTTGATTGTCTGGTCTAAACTAGCAGAAGCGATCGCTTTCCCATCGAACGACCAAGCTACACTTAAGACTGCATCATCATGTCCTTGCAAGGTTTTAAGCAGCTTACCATCCCGATTCCACAATTTCACCGTTTTGTCAGCACTCCCGGAAGCAATGGTTTGTCCATCAGGTGACCAAGCGAGACTTAAAACTGCACTATTATGTCCCTGCAAGCTTTTTAGCAGTTTACCATCCCGACTCCACAGTTTCACCGTCTTGTCGCTACTCGCCGAAGCAATAATCTGACCATCAGGGCTAAAACTGGCACTATTCACCACACCCTGATGCCCTAATAGAGTAGCAAGCAGTTGACCATCTCGACTCCAAAGTTTCACCGTCTTATCTTGACTGGCGGAAGCAACGATTTGACTATCGGGGCTGAAACTGACGCTATTAACTACATCTCTATGCCCCGATAATGTTTTGACCAAGCTACCATCGGGATGCCAAAGTTTGATTGTAGTATCCGCACTGGCTGAGGCAATTAAAGAGCGATCGAGGCTAAATGTAACACTATTTACCCCAGATATATGCCCTTCCAAACGGTTATATTCTTTTAACCCAGAAACGGCTTGATATAGCGCCGTCTGTACTTCCTCTTTGGTATTGGAATCTACCCAGATTATTTGTTGTAATTTTCTCCCTGCTTTTAAAGCTTCTTTTAAAGCATCAATACCTTTTTGGGATGCAAATAAGGCTTCACTAGATGCGCTGAGGGTTTTAATTTCGCTATCTACTGCTGTGACGATGGACACACTTAATCCTAATATGGCGAGAATAGAAGCAGTAAGTGCAATTTTTAAGGAGCGATTTAATTGGGCTTCACTGAGCCTTTGTTTCTTTTGACTTTCTGCGAGTTTTGCTGTTAATTCTTTTTCTTTGAGTTCAGCTCGTAATTGCTCAATTTCTAACTGACTTAATTCTTCGCGCTTGTGTAATTCGCGTAATTCTGTTAATAAATCCAAACCCTGTTGGGGATGAGGATCTACCAATTGCGATCGCTGCTCGTTTTGGCTAAGTTCACTCTTAAGTCGCTCAATCTCAGCTTGACTCTGTTCTACTTTGTAGCGCAGCTGGTTAAGTTGTACCTGTAAGCTCGATTCTTGTTGTTGCAAGTAGCGAATCAAGTCTACTAAATAATCGTGAATCAGTTGATAGCGTTCTGGTACATCAGGGAATAATACCACTAAACCGGAGCTAACTAAAATCTCTAATACTAACTCTAATTTACTAGCATCTTCTAATTCTGCTAGTTGCGCCGCTAACTCAGCCCGAGTTTTAAAAGGTCGATTGTTACTTTCATCTGTTAATAAATATAAGACGAGTAACGCGGCTCGTTCATTTTCTGGGCCGCAGTCTTTAATTAATTCTTTAAGATATCGCTCGATGAGTTTGTTCGGTCTATATGGCTGATATTCTTCTAATGTAGTAATTCGCTCATCTTGAATTTGCGCTCCTACAACTTGCAATTCAATGGGGCGGACTTCTCCAAATCCTGTGGATAAATCTTCGACTAAGGCATCAATTAAAGCCGGCTCTAAATTAAACTGCGATCGCTCCGTCAATTTTTGGATAATTGCTTTAGCATATTCTGGCGAAAAATTATTTAACTGGTAGCGAATATGCTTGTCGAGAATATTATTATTAATCGCTTCTAGTGCGGAAACATGTTTAAAGTCTAATAAACGATGTAAATAATCTTCTCGTAAAGAAAGAATAACTTTAACAAAGGGTATATTCAGGCAGTCGCTAATAAATTTATCAAATTCTTGCTTTTGATTGCGATCGCTATTACCAAAGAAAAATTCTTCAAACTGGTCAAAAATTAAAACTGTGATCAGATGGCGATCGGCATTTTCTTTTAGTTGTTGTAAAATTCTCAGGATAGCAATAGGTGTGGCATAGGGCAATTCCGGTTCAATGGCTGCTTCTGGCATGATATCAGCGTAGATGGCAAGGGATGCGTCATTAGACATCGCCTCACTTAAAGATTTTTCTAATTCCCGCGCCCAATCGGTGTAAACTTGCAGGACTACAGGTACAGCTATTTGATCGCCAATAGCGCGATTTTGCAGTGCTGGAACTAAACCCGCAGTTACGATAGAACTTTTACCCACCCCTGATTGACCGTGAATTACCGTTAATTTTCGATCAGCGCGGCTAATTCTGCCAATTAAGTTATTAATATCACGCTCTCGGCCAGAAGCGGCAATTTCTAAAGCAACGCTGCTACTCCCAGAAGGTGTCATCAATGCTGGGTTTGTCGCCTGTCTTTGCGGTTGCAAGCGTCCCGCACCGATAAAAGCCCGAAAGCCGTACTGCTGCTCAACAGAACGCCGTTTCTGGCGAATGTAATAGGCTTCCAGATATCGCCCTTCTTCAAAATAGAGCGATCGCAGTGTCCGCAATAAGCGAATATAACGATGGGCATCGTATTGATGGGCGCTGCTTTCTAAGGCTGCGGGTAGTTCTTTTGTCGCCTTGTCTAAGTATTCACGGGCTACTTCCTGTTCACCTAAATTTCGCTGTGCTTTCGCTAAAACTAAATAGTAAATTTGCCCCAACAGTAATGGAAACAAACAGTTATAAGGGTCATTGTGCTTTTGCGCCTCACCTAATTTCAGCAGTGATACGTGTGCTAATATACTCGCCTGTACCCACCGCGACTGCTGCACAGCCACTTGCGCCAGAAAACCGTAGTCACAAGCTAATTGGATTTGACTACCATAAGTTTGATGCAACTCCAGAGACTTTTGAGCAACTGTCTGCAATTCTTGCCATTCTTGCAGATATTGCAAAACTTCAGCGAGTTGACTAATAAATCCAGCAACTATATCTGGACGACCAGCCACCTGTAAGATAGTCAAGCACTGCTGAAAATAAGATTTAGCTGTGTACCAATGACGGCGGTTTTCTGTTTGATTTTGCTCTGCTAAACGGCAATAACACAGCCCAATATAAAACAGCAAAACTCCCTGTCGCAGAAGTAGTAGAGATGGGCGATTAGGAGGCGTAGGCGAAGAAAATGCTTCCCCTGCTTCCCCTGCTCCCTTATCCTCTATCTCGCCTAACTTTTGCCAAACTAGCAAACTTTGCTGAAAATGGTTTAAAGCTGGATGAATGCGATCGCTAATATAATCATCTAGACCAAAAACAAATTCTAAACTAGCGTGTAATTCTGGCTCTAAGGTAATACCACGATTGTGCAACTCTCTAATGGCAAAGTGGAGTTCATAGCTATGTTCCCAGACTTGCTCCACAGTGAAATAATGCTTTGCAACTTGAGGAGGTTGGTGTTGTGCAGTATCGGTTGGTAACACCGTGGCAAATAAAGAGTCAGTTTCCTGTTGCAAAAATTGCAGCAATGATTCAGTTGTCATCTCAAACCTAATTGGTGTCGCCGCCCAACTAGCGAAATCTGGCGCTAAACGTACAACCTTTTGCAACACTTCCTCATTCATCCACACAATCATCGGAAATGGGTGGCGCTTGCGAAATTCATCACGAATATGATTGATCGAGCTAAGTAGATCGTCAAGTCCATCTACTGACTCTAAACCCAAAATCATCAACGCCGATGGCGGATTTTTTTCGGTTATCAGTTGTAAATGAATACTTGTGTAAAGGCTTCTAGCATTATGCGACAGAACTACCTTTTGAATTCGGTGTACTCCTGAAGAGAGTTCTTCGAGTCGTTGCAGCATTCGCTCTTGCAAAACTCGATAATTACAGCACACCAAAACCAGAGAGAATTGACCGCTAGAAAGGGTAATTGCTCTCCCCAAACTCCGTAGAGCACGCTCGTTAGCGGCTCTTATATCAACTTGTGCGTGTCCTTCAACCATGATTTAAATTTGTCCGTCTCTGCTAAAACTGGATTGACGGCAAACCAAGCTCCTTGATGATCGCGGTATTCAAATACAAATAGACTTCGCAAGAGAGCGTGGTATTCTATATCACCTCTAACTCTCTGCTGTTGCACCACCTGAAAGATTAATTCCCACTCATGAGGATCGATGGCGTTAGCTCGGTAATCCCGTTGTCTTTGAATCACCAACTCGACACAATCTCGATCAAAGGGTGGATCTTGTTCTCGCAGACAGTCAAACAGCAACCCTAGCAAGTCGCGTACATGACCACCACTAATCAGGCACAATCGATCTAAGGTTTTCAAACTATCAAACACCTCTGTAATTAAGCCTAACCGATCGCTAGGCAGAATGTCTGGAAAGGCTCTAGCTAGCACCATTTGCTGCATCATTCCTAGCCCTTGGCTGAAAATCTCCCCAGAGCGCAAACGTACAGGTATCATCGGTAAAACTTTTGGTGCGACTCCTCCTCCTAAACGATGCTGAAGTTCGGCGCTATCGTTGGAGAAAGTCAGGGCTAAGGGAATAGTGTAGACTACATGACAATTTAGTTTGCGTAACTGTTCACCGCGCTCAATAAATAAGTATTCTGGTAGCGATCGCCCCGATGGTAAAGGTCGAATTGCGACTCTATCCAAGTTATCAACAATCACCACCAGTCCTTTTTTACCTCTGGTTTTCAGTTCTTTGTTGGCACGTTCTAGCAATTCTTGATTAATTGATTGTAAAATATTTGCTGTTCGCGGTTCTAGATAATCTCTTAACCGCCGCCGCAATTGGGGACTTTCTTTAGTTTTAGCGGTAATTTTCGCAATCCCTACAGACAATTCTGCTTCTACCCCAAGGTCAATTGGCGTTTGCAAAAAATCGACAATTTCACCAAACAATTTGGTAAAGTAGGTAGGTTTGAGCCTAATTTTCATTGCTTCTAGGCTTTCACTCACTTGGCCTGCGATCGCCAACAAAATATCAGTCACATCCACATCTGCCATTTCTAAGACATGGGTAGACTCAAAGTAAACTACATGAAATTGCTCTACTTCTAATTCAGCTTTGAGCCGCAACAACTCCGTTGATTTTCCACAACCGAGATGTCCGGTAAATAGTTGACAGGTTGGGGCATCTGGCGATATTCTAGCGATGGTACGCTGCAAAGCCTCAATGATTTTACCACCCCGCACCGCAGCAAAATCGATATAGTACCTGCGATCGCTGGCATTTCCTATGACTAGAGGTCTGCTCGGATTGCAAGCCTGATAAAATCTTTCTAAATCTAGGAGCATAACTAATCGAGTTCACTTAAGAATGGGGATGACAAAATTTACTAGCTAAATATATTGGTTTTAGGGAATTGATTCCTTAATTTAAGTACATCTCACCTAAACTACTAACTAAACTAGCAGCATTCAGGATAATTTTTCATATATAAGTTATGTGTAGCACATTGTAATGCTGATATTTGATTTTAAGTAAGCAGAAATACTACTATAAGTACAAATAGCAAAAATTCTTAACCTTAAATAAGGTACTCTTATGAATATTAAAAATATCCAACACAAAAAAAGGTACTGTTAAGTACAATTTTCTAGTGTTTTTGAATATAGAGTTTTGTTACTGCAATTTTGAGCTTAATCTCCTTGCTAAATGAATATGATTTTGTTGAGGTAAATCATGATTTTGTTGATGAAAACCATGATTTTAGTTAACAACAGCTTTTGGATTCAGGGTAAATACCTCTGAAAAACGGGAAGTAATTTACAAACCCATTGAGTATAAAATAACGCGATCGTGCAGCTTATCGGGTAAAATATGCTTCAGCACAGCTCCAAGTTTGGCATCTTGTCCAACGAGATAGCGTGTCTTGGGGTTTTTTGCAGTCAGCGCATGGAGAACAGCCTGAGCGACAATATCCGCAGAAATTCCTCCAGATGCGAGAATCTGCATTTTCTTGCGGACAATATTCATCGCCTGTCCGTAGAGATTTTGTGCCGTTTGGGGTAGATCCTGCTGTGCTATTTCAGATTGATTTAGGGACTTTTCCCAGATTGGGGTAGCGATCGCACCAGGTTCAATAATTGAAACCGAGATTCCCCAAGGGCGTAACTCCATCCGCATTACATCATTGAGTGCAACGAGGGCAAATTTAGAAGCATTGTAACCTCCTAAGAACGGCGTCGGGCTTCTACCAGAAATGGAACCCATATTGACAATTCGACCCCGATCTTGGCGTAATAGACTAAGAAATGCTTGTGTCACTGCTAATTGTCCAGTAACATTAACCTGCATCTGGTGTTGAAATTCTGCGATCGCTAATAATTCCAACGGACCTGGGACAGCAATTCCGGCATTATTCACTAAACCTAAAATCCCCGCACCACCGACTGCCTTTGTTACCTGATCAACCGCAGCTGCGATCGATTCAGCATCAGTAACATCTAAAAAAATCGGAGTGAGTCTTTGTGACCCTTTTTGTTTAAGTGTTTGAGCATCAATATCTTGACGCACGCCAGCAAAAACGGAGAAGCCCAACTGGTCTAAAAGCAAAGCACACGCCTGACCAATTCCTGTTGATGCTCCTGTAACCACTACTGTGCGCTGATTTCCTGCAACCATTAACTCTCTCCGTATTATGATGAAATTACTGAAATTACCAATTACGAATTAGTATCAATCTCTGCAAGTACCAGCGCGAAGACAATCTTCGGTTTGGTCGTCTCTAGCCGATATTTGCCACAAGAATTTGTCTAACTGAGAATTTGTGCTGTAAACGACTTGAGCAGTTATTATCGGAGGCTGGTTTTCGACAATTGACACGTCACTACTATAAGTATTGCCTAGTTGAAGATTGTATAAATACACAGGCAATGCCATCAGTCCAATGCAAATTGTGTGATTCATAACACCTCAGCTAAAAATTTCCGATTACGCTATGTATGTATAGATACCATCTTAATCAACCGGATTTCCAAAACTGAGTATTGTATGATGTTGTGTCAATTTACTCAGCGCTACTAGCCGCAGAGACGTAATTTCTAAATTATCGGTTCCACTCTTTTTTTAAGTTAAACATTGCCTACAAGATGGCTTACTACTAATTTATGCAGATGCAACCCGAAAAAACAGGACAAAAAACTCACAGCATTCAAAAACATATCTTGCTAGCTGCATTCCCCAGATAAAATAATGAAGAGTGCCAAGTCACCGAAATGGTCGATGACCGACAAAAAAAAGATACAAGCCCCTAAATTTATTTATGGGATTGTTAATTTTGAATTTTGAATGAGTGAATTTTGAATTCGGAGCGAAGCGACGTGACGCCTTCACAAGACGTAGATACTGTAAACGTTCCCAACATCGACTCGGAAGAATATGGCAACTCAGACACTGATCCTCTCGATGAGTTGCCAGGTGAAGTTGAAATGTCCCTTTTCGACCACCTAGAAGAGTTGCGGCAGCGCATTTTCTATTCGCTGATTGCCATAGCGGTGGGTATTATTGGCTGTTTCTTTGCCGTTAAGCCGATTGTTCAGCTACTTGAGGTTCCCGCACAAGGAGTCAAATTTCTCCAACTTGCACCTGGAGAATATTTCTTTGTCTCCGTCAAAGTTGCAGCCTACACTGGCATCATACTTACTAGTCCTTTCATTCTTTACCAAATTATCCAGTTTGTGCTTCCAGGACTAACTCGCCGGGAACGCCGTATACTGGGGCCTGTGGTTTTGGGTTCGAGTGTGCTGTTTGGGGCGGGGTTAGTATTTGCCTATTTACTCCTTATCCCCGCAGCCTTGAAATTTTTCATCAGCTACGGAGCAGATGTTGTTGAACAACTTTGGTCAATTGATAAATATTTTGAATTTGTGCTGCTACTGTTATTCAGCACTGGTTTAGCATTTCAAATTCCGATCATCCAACTGTTGCTCGGTAATTTGAACATTGTCTCGTCTCAACGAATGGTTTCTGGTTGGCGTTACGTAATTATGGGAGCAGTAGTTTTAGGAGCCGTCCTTACACCTTCTACTGACCCCTTAACTCAAAGTCTTTTAGCGGGAGCAGTTTTAGGGCTTTATTTTGGTGGTGTTGGACTGGTTAAACTTACAGGAAAATAACCGAATTTTGGATTTTAAATTTTGGATTTGGGATTGAAGATTCTTGCATTGCAAATTTAAAAAAGTCTGAGAGCAAGGGAATTTAAAAACGAGAATAAATCTCAAATCTCAAATTAAATGGCAGAGCCAGGGATTTGATTGCTGGGGTCAATCTAAAATCCTTGCATTGTGTGGCGATCGCATTGCTTAAATTTTAAATTCTCAAAAATCTAAACTTAGTTAATGAGTGCAGTTAGTAAGATCCTAACCACTATTTCTAACTCTTCGGTAACACGATAAAGGTTGATTGCTTGCTCAATATGGCGTGTCTGTCGATACAATCGGCCAAATTGCCAAACATTACCTGTTGTTACAAGGAATACTGGGAAGTTTGAAAGCCCCTAAAGAACAGGTACGCAGTACCGCATTCTGTCATCGACGGTAGGGGATGAAAAACGCCTCAG
>NZ_JBALCW010000006.1:0-113988 GCF_036917635.1 Nostoc sp. | reverse complement strand
GTTGACGCGGATACTTGTCAAAGCTAGTCCATCCTCCTTTATTAACAGTAAAATTATCACTTATGCCTATAAAGGCTTCACCAAAAGTTCCATTACTTTGACCAAGAGAGACAAAGACATTATCATATCCAAAGCCAACAATATCTGCGCGACCATCACCATTCACATCAGCGAGTTGACGCGGATACTTGTCAAAGCTAGTCCATCCTCCTTTATTAACAGTAAAATTATCACTTATGCCTATAAAGGCTTCACCAAAAGTTCCATTAGTTTGACCTAAAGATACGTAAACAGCATTACCTGCAAAACCAACAATATCTGCACGACCATCACCATTCACATCAGCGAGTTGAGGCGGATACTTGTCAAAGCTAGTCCATCCTCCTTTATTAACAGTAAAATTATCCTTTCTGGCTATAAAAGCTTGACCAAAAGTTCCATTACTTTGACCTAAAGATAGATAAACAGCATTACAGCTAAAACCAACGATATCAGTTCGATCATCACCATTTACATCAGCAACTTGGCGTGGAAATTTGCCAAAATTAGTCCATTTTTGCAAAAGGCTAAACTTGTTGAGAGCTAACTTTTTTGTTCCGTACATGGTGATAACAATGCTCCATTAAAAAAACTTATGATCATTGCACTACGTGAGATACCCCTTTGGGGCAATGGAAACCACAGCTACAAAGACAATAAATAAAATAGTAATAAATAAACTTTTTAATATACAACCCCTTGTAACATATTTTTTACATAGTCAATTTTAGTTAAACCATCATTGTCTTTCTTTGAAAACACGATAATCTATCACCCAAAAATTTAGATTTTTAGGATTAACATATATACAATTGACTATTCCAATTCCTTTGACGAGTCCATGTTCATTTCCACTATATTGCCTTCGCACTATTTCAATCTATAAAAGAAAATCTTTTATCTAAAACTGGCTCATCAAATATAATACAAGCATTTTCATCAGGGACAATTAAATCTTTCACATTCTCCCAAAGTAAACGAGGAGTTAATTTCTCATGTTTTAAATAATAATTAATTTTATCATGACTAATATTGTCCAAATGTTCTGCTAGATTAGTCATTGTGTAGTTGATTTGACTGCTAAGTAAATATTGGCAATAATTAAGTTTAGTAAATTTCATCGTTAATTGATTTTTTAATGCAACCTCTAATTATTCTCACATAAAATTAATACCCGAAATTTACTATTAACAATTATAAAAAAGTCTAATTTCAGAAAATATCGCTTGCAATACAAAAGTACTACTAAGTGGCGATCGCAATGTGCCAGTTGCGTAAGTCCTGGCTTTAAGTCCTTCTCGCCTTATTTGAGTTTCTTCTTGAACTTTTTCTTTTTGCTTATCGTAATCTTCATTACTTTTTTTAACAAGATCACTTGAATTTGAATTTTGCTTTAAAAAAGCTATTTCATTGACTTGTTTATTATGAATTATCTCCAATGCGTTCCTCTCTTCTTTGCTAAACTCTGCATTTTTTTGAACATTCGCCTCATCGATTTTTTGGTTTATTTGATTTTCAAAAATTTTTATCTCCACAGGTTTAGCAATAACAAAACCTAATGAAAAAGCCAGCATTAAACGAGGAATGATTACTATGATATCTGCCCAAAAATTATTTTTTTTCTTCATGCTACTTAAAATAACAAACCTATCTAAATTAAAAATCTTTATTCCCCAAATAAAACCTACCGAACTAGAGACTAGAACAGAGTTAAATACAGTGTATAATGCATAGCTACCAGATAAAAAAGCTACAATGGCAGTAAGTACAATAGATGCATCTATTGGTGCATACTTATTCTCTTCTGAAAAACGGTTTTCAGGAGACATAGAATCATCTGATACGATGTTAATATTTATACCAGAAGCAAATGAAAGAAATTTTTTCAAGCTTGGAAAAGACATTTTAGACTCCTTTGGTAGTAGTTAATGGTATTCGTAAGTTCTCTTCAACCCATACCAGTATCTTCATGCTATGTTGTGGATCATACAAGAGGATAAAGTCAGATGTTTATTAATTAATGAATTAGGAATACTCAAAAATCAAAAATAGGTAAAAGTCAGGTAAAGTCAGTTAATGAATGAAAATAGTATAATTCTTCTCTAGGAGTGTTAGATAATAAATTATTTATATGACTGTATATAAAATTAAAAGTAAATATATTGGAAAATGTAAAGGACAGCCTTGATGACAGCAGCGAAGTCAAATTTTGAATATCAAATAGGAGGGAGTCTTGAGAGTA
This sequence comes from Nostoc sp., assembly GCF_036917635.1. Taxonomy (GTDB): domain Bacteria; phylum Cyanobacteriota; class Cyanobacteriia; order Cyanobacteriales; family Nostocaceae; genus Nostoc. The sequence continues at coordinate 111,707 of NZ_JBALCW010000006.1, read as the reverse complement.
GCGCTCCTAGCTATGTGAAACGACGTGCTGATACAGAATTTTATGAGCGCTTAAAGTGGGGTCAGTTTTGTTATGTGCTGAACTCGCGGCAAATGGGCAAGTCTAGCTTACGAGTGCAGATGATGCAAAGGCTACAAGCAGAAGGAATCATCTGTGTGTTTATTGACTTGACAGGAATGGGAACACAGGATGTCACTCCAGAAAAGTGGTATGCAGGGATTGTCCAATCTTTGGTGAGTAGTTGTCAACTGCACTCCAAAATTCAATGGCGGAGTTGGTGGCGTGAGCGGCGAGATTTGCTTTCACCGGTGCAGTGTTTGAGCAAATTTATTGAAGAAGTACTTCTAGTAGAGGTAAAGCAAAATATAGTTATTTTTATTGATGAAATTGATCGCGTTTTGAGTCAGAATTTCTCATTGGATGATTTTTTTGCTTTAATTAGATTCTTTTTTCAGCAACGAGAAGTTAATTATGAATATAGGCGTTTGACTTTTGCACTATTGGGGGTTGCAAATCCTAACGAACTGATTCAAGATAAGACCCAGACACCATTCAATATTGGCAAGGCGATTGAACTGCAAGGATTTCAGCCTGATGAAGTGCAACCATTAATGGATGGTTTGAACCAGAGAGTGAGTAACCCCGAAGCAGTTCTCATGCAGATACTAGAATGGACGGGTGGGCAACCGTTTTTGACGCAAAAGCTGTGTCAGTTTATAGTTTTGGAGTCAACTGCTCAAAGATTTTCATCGGTTGAGCAAGTAATAAGGTCGCACATTGTTGAGAATTGGGAATCTCAAGATGAACCTGAGCATTTGAGGACGATTCGCGATCGCATTTTGTACAGAAATGAAAAACGTACAGGTAGATTATTAGAATTATACCAGCAAATTTTACGTCAAGGAGAAATTTATGCTGATGGAACTCCTGAACAAATCGAATTACGACTGTCAGGGTTAGTAGTTGAGGAACAACGCAAGCTCAAGGTATATAATCGCATTTACAAAGCTGTATTCAACCACAGTTGGGTTGAGCGGAAATTAGCAGAGTTGCGACCTTATGCAGAAGCGATCGCAGCCTGGTCAGCATCAGCTTGCCAAGATGAATCTTATCTATTGCGAGGACAAGTTTTACAGGATACCTTAGCTTGGGCATTAGGTAAAAGTCTTGGCGATTTAGATTATCAATTTTTAGCCGCTAGTCAGGAATTAGCCAAACGCCAAGCCCAAATGTCACTACAAGCACTAGCACAAGCTAATAAACTTTTGGCACAAGCTAGACAAAAAGCCAAGCTAGAAGTTTTGCAACGACGAATTGGCTTATTTTGGATACCACGGGTTGCGATATGTGTGACTGCACCTATTCTGCTGCTGCGCTTTGGTGGACTGTTGCAGGGTGGCGAGTGGAATATGCTTGACCAATTTTTGGGGTGGCGGCTATTGCTAGAATCACCAGAGAAGCGGATAGCGATTGTCACTATTGATGAAGAAGATATACAAAAGGCAGGAAAGTGGCCTATCCCCGATGGAGTTTTAGCTAAGGCAGTTGCCAATATTAAAGCCCAAAAACCTAGAGCTATTGGTTTAGATATTATTCGAGATTTGCCTGTAGAACCTGGGCATCAGGACTTAGTTAACATCTTCAAATCAACTCCTAACTTATATGGAATTGAAAAAGTTGTAAATCCCATTATTGCGCCTCCTCCCAGTCTCAACGCAAAAAGAGTCGGCTTTGCCGATCAGGTGGTGGATGCAGATGGCAAGGTACGTCGTGCATTATTATCAGTAAACCTCTCGCAAAATGAAACAGGCTACAGTTTGGCAATGAAACTGGCGCAGCACTATTTAGAGTCCGAAGGAATAACCATAGAATTGGTTGAGAACGATCGCCAACGTCAAAGGTTGCGTTGGGGGAAAGCAGTGTTTGAAAGGTTTGTGGGCAATGATGGAGGCTACGTCCATGCGGATTCTGGAGGTTATCAGATTTTGCTGAACTTTAGAGGGAATCAGGAAAATTTTGCTACTTTCCCTTTAAGGGATATCTTGGCAAAGCGCATTCCCCCTGATAGTTTACGCGATCGCCTAGTTTTGATTGGCACTACTGCTGCCAGCATTAAAGATGTATTTTATACGCCCTATAATAGTAGTCTATTTAGTTCTTCGCAGCCGATGACTGGGGTCACTGTTCATGCCAATATTATCAGTCAAATAATTAGTGCTGTTATTGATGGTAGACCTTTGCTTCGGGTTTGGCAAAAACCCATAGAATGGCTGTGGATTTTAGTTTGGGCGGGGTTAGGAGCATTAGTAAGCCGACAGTTGAGGTCTTCAATGGCGATCGCTAGCAGTATAATCCTTGCTGGTGGAGGGCTTTTGGGGATTTGCTTTTTAGCCTTTTGCTTGGGCTGGTGGTTACCCTTGATTCCCTCACTGCTAGTGCTTTTGGGGTCAGCAGTTACCTTAGAGTTGGTTACTTATGAGCAACTCGAAAGACTCCAATTCCATCATATTTTGGCACTGCTTTTAGAAATGTGCCAAGACCATCCCCTTACTGGAGCAATTGCCATTGAATACCTCAAGCAGTCAGAAAGCCAGGATAATCAGGCTTTTATTGAGCAGCAGTTACGAGAAAAACAGTTAGCCACTTCTACAATCGAAGTGGTTGAGTAGCGATCGCTTCTAGCCCTACAGACTTCAGAAAGTCACTCCAGATATCTGCTATGGCTTGATTATCAGGCTGAGTGTTTTTGATTTGAGCTAAAGTAATGACCGCATCGTACCAAATTCCGCGTTCACTGTAAGCATCTACCTGCTCCAAAGTTGTCCGCTGCTGACTCTGGAGTTGAGGTAAAGCCACACGGCGTACCCACGAGGTGATTACTGGATCGTTAGGGCTAGGTTTTTCCTCACATATCAACTCTAAAGCCCACTGATAATTTTTGCCTACTTCTAGAGGGGGTGAGCTATCTGCTGACTTGATGCTAGTAATACCAGGTTTACCTTTAATGGGAATGAAAGTTTGGGAATAAAGCTGATTGTTTTCTGTGATTAAGCTTAAGACTAGTTGCTTGGCAGATGTTTGCGGCAGATAGACTAAAAATATCGGATGTTCTGCTGTAGTCAACCCATAGTTGCTGTTAGAGGGAACAAGGGACATTACAGGGGTCTGGTTAGATGAAGTGGCTGTTGATGTTGTATCTTGAGGACATTGCCCATTCCGAGACCCTGCTGATGATGTGGATTTTGGCTTACCCTGATTTGATGGTGGTTTGAATATTATATGTTGGGATTTTGAGCGATTAGTCGCCGTTGGAATATTTGCATTTGATTGGGCAATTGTTGGTTGCGTCCCCATCACAAACAACCCGATCGTCATTAGACCAATCAACTGTTGATTATTTAACATGGGTTATCTTTTGGTAAAGTCTATCTTTAATTAAGTGATACTCATTACTAATGCTCAATTCCGCAAAAATAGTATACTACTTGCTGGCTACAACCAATTACCTATTTAGGAACGTGCATTAAATAAAATGCAAAACTTCATCAATTATCACGATCCCTCTCCAATATATCGGAGAGGGATTGAGGGTGAGGTAAGCTAGGGATATAAATTGTATGTTATTTAATTCTTGTTCCTTATACCAATTCTGTATGAAGATGCGCCAAAATATATAGGGAACGAATCACAAAGGGCGCAAAGGACACAAAGAAACAAAGAAACAAAGAAACAAGAAGCCAAAAAAATTTGGCGCAGCCTCACAAAGAAATGGTATTAGAGGGAACAAGGGACATTACAGGGATCTGGTTAAATGAAGTGGCTGTTAATGTTGTATCTTGAGGAAATTGCCCATTCCGAGACCCTGCTGATAATGTGGATTTTGGCTTACCCTGATTTGATGGTGGTTTGAATATTATATGTTGGGATTTTGAGCGATTATTCGGCGTTGGAATATTTGCATTTGATTGGGCAATTCTTGGTTGCGTCCCCATCACAAACAACCCGATCGTCATTAGACCAATCAACTGTTGATTATTTAACATGAGTTATCTTTTGGTAAAGTCTATCTTTAATTAAGTGATACTCATTACTAATGCTCAATTCCGCAAAAATAGTGTACTAATTGCTGGCTACAACCAATTACCTACTAAGACAAATGGCGCCCAGTAGTAAGGACGATGATAATTTGGCGATCGCAACAGAGACAACTGAGCTTGACGAAGTGCCTCAGCTTTAGTTACTCCGGGTTGGCTTAATTCTGAATAGAACTTGTTCATCAGCTCAACTGTAGATTCATCTTCTACTGACCAAAGCGTTGCTAATGTACTACGGGCCCCGGAACGCACCGCCACCCCTGCTAGTCCCAGAACCGCTCGATTATCACCTGCGGCAGTTTGGCAAGCACTCAAAATTAACAATTCTAAAGGACTTCGGCCAGGGCGATCGGGTGCTTGCAATAATTGATCTAATTCTTTAACATTAATCCGACCATCCCAAGCCAACAAAAAGGTATCTTCAGCCTGGGAAGAAAATTGACCGTGGGTTGCTAAATGAATAATGGGGAAAGATGCATTGTCGATTTTAACTTTCAGGCGATTGCGGGTAAATTCTTTGTTTAAGAGAACTTCTGTGGGAACTATCTTTGCAATCTCCCGAATTTCCTCTTCCACTCCCGGTAGTTTGGAAAACCCTTGACTAGCCTCAGCCAAACCTCCCACTAAAGTTTGCAATTTGTTTGGAGAAAGCGAAGGTGAATACAACAGCTGCAACCCTGGACTCAAAGCAAGGCTATATTTTTCAATCAGATACTTATGCTGCTGACTATCATAAAGTGCCGACATGGGTACTGCGCGCAAAACTCCATCTAGTACAAACACCAAAGTTTTAATGTCATCCTTTTGCAGTTCTGCCTCAATTGGACGGATTAACCAATCATAAAAAATTGTTTGGGGACGAAGTGAATCTAAGTAGATGTAACGGGTGAAGTCAGCAAACAGATCATTGTAGACACGCTCAACCTCCCCGATTTCTCCTGGCTGAGAATTAGGCTTCAGAGGTGTTGCATAGTATTTTAAGGGTTTTTGAGGTCGAGACAAGATCACAGCAAGGCGATCGGGTAAAATAATCGAATAGATGACCGCAGCAGTTGGATCTAACTGGTCGATTGGTTGGGGTTGGCTGGTTACACAAGCTTCCCGAAAGAAGTTGGTCAGTTCTGCTAGTTGAAGTGCTTCTATAACATCACGAGCAAGTTTGAGATTCTCCTGATTAATCTCCGTTTGCTTTATCTGTTGAGAAGCTTGGGGTGGCAAGAGCAAATTGACCAGTTCTCGATAGACTGGTTCTACACTATCCCGAAAAGTAAATTGAATTTCTGGGTTAATACCAACTAAGTCCTTACGCAAAGACTGAAGAGTTTCATAGGCTAAGGTGTAGGCTTTGAGTGCGCTTTTTGGGTCTTGTTGAGTTTGGTAAATTCGTCCTAGCTGCCATTGCCAAAGATAGGTGATACTAGAATCATTAAAAGCAGATTTCTGCTCTAAAGCTTGTTCAGTTAATTGTCGTGCCTCTGCCAATTTTCCCATTTGCAAATAAACTCCTCCTAGATAACCACGCACATCGGCTTCGGCTTGCTTGTCTCCCAATTGTTGAGCTTGGTTGAGGGCGGTTTCTAAAATTTGCCCAATTTCTGGCCATGAGGGAATTTTTGAGTATTCAAGAGTTTTAACACCAGTGGCCGTAGGTGTATTTTTTCTGATGCTACATAGTTGCAGAATTGGGGATAAAGCATTTGATGAGTTTTCACTCAGTCCTAATTGCAGACACATCAAACTTTGAGCAAATTTGATGTGAGCATAGACAGTGGGATGACTAATAGATAAGTCATTGAGGTTAGACGTGATTTCAGATAGCAAAATTGGTACTTCAGTCCATTGTTGAGTTTGTACCAAAAGGCTAAATCGATTCAATTGAGCTTGTTTTTTGATATCTGATGAGGTAGATGATTCAGCTTGCCGATAGCAACTAGCAGCCTGTTGATAAAATTGGGCAGCATCGGCTATACTAGCTCCTTGAATGCAGTTTATAGGCTGTGTAAGGGCTAGCTGTTGTTGGCTTGATTTTCCCAACTGTATTTTTCTATTACCCAAAGACCGGGCTGTATTGCCTAAACTCAGGTAGGTAGCAGCCAGATTTTGCGAATCTCCTGATTGTTGAGCTAATTGCCCAGCTGCGAATAAGACCATTTGCGATTGTTCGAGTTGACTAACAACTCGTAAAACATTGCCGAGACTACGCAAAGCCAAAATATGTAAAGACAAGGAATTTTTCTGCTTGACAAATCGTTCCTGAAGGGTTTCCAATTCTTGTTTTGTTATCTGGCAGTTTTGATGATCAAGTTCTAAAGTTTTGAGTAGGGTCTTGCAAGCCTTTGGGTAAAGACCCAAATCTTGCATAGCTTGAGCTTGGTTAATCTGGCTTCTAATTGCACCATTTTGATTGCCGAGATTTTGATAAATTTCAGCCGCTTCTTTCCAAGTTGCGAGGGCTGCTTCTGATTCTCCTACTGCTAGTTGCAACTGTCCTTGAATGTCTAATGTGGAACTGAGGATTTGCGTTAGCGCAGCTCCTCTTTCGGAGGCTCGCTCTGGTGTTTTTGGCTGTGTTTGCAGGATATTTAAGCTGGTAGCGATCGCTTTTTTGGCTTGCTCCCACCTGCCAAGTTGTTGAGCCGTGAGGGCAAGATTGCTCAACGCCATTGCCTGGTTGAGTTTATCCTCTCGCGCCGCAAAAGCCGCAGCTATCTGTTCCCAAACGGTTAGAGCTTGTGCAAATTGCCCATTTTTATAAAGGGATTTGCCTTGTTCTACCAATTGTAAAGGCTCTTGTTGAGTTTGGGCGATCGCAGTTGATGCCCAAACCTGGGTAGTAACCAGCACTCCTCCCACAGACAAGAAAAATAATAAAAGTGCTAAGATTAGCGATCGCACTTGACTACTATAAAATCTACGGACTATGAAATTAGTCTGTTTATAATCGCTAATTTTCGAGAAAAATCTTGCTTTGAGCGATTGCCCTCTCTGCTTTTTTTTATTCATATTTTCTTGATTCTGTCAAGTCATTCACAAAAATATCTATTTTCACCTTTTGTCCTGCGTCTCATCGTGCAGAACAACTATCTAATTTCTTAGGTAAGCGATGAATTTCAGTGACTTTGGGATTGTAGGCGGTGAGAATTACTTCACCTTTATTGTTGAATATCCATCCTTGAGCCGGCACAATTGGGCTGGGGATTTGGGATGGGGAATTATGGCTAGAGGAGGTTTTTTGTGGTGGTTTTACATTGCTGACGGTTGACACTGGTTCAACTAAACCAACCTGAGTCGCTTCTTGGCTTAAGTCTTCGTTGGGACTAGGAGGTAACCCACCCCGTCCGGTGATCGTGAATTCACTAGCAACACCTTTACTACAGGGATTTTGGGCGATTTGGTCATTGGGATTGACAATAGTTGCGGGTAATTCCACTAAATTCCGGCTGGGATCAATCAACCGATTGATGTTTATCACTCCCGGATTGCCACCAAATTCTGAACTAGCGGTGATGTCATTTAAGAAATCTCTAGGTTTGTCCCGAAATTCAATCCCAAAGATTCCGGTAGCTGTAATATCAACACGACCACCCTTACCATAAGTTGCATTGGCGGTTATATCACTACCATTTGGTTTTGAGGGTGGTGCAACTAGAAATTGGGTATCAATCTTAATGTTCCCGCCAGTACCAATTGCCCCTGGTTGGCTTTCAATGCCTGCACTGGTACTAATTTTGCTGTCGCCTGACATCAGCAATAAATCTGCTACGTCTAGCTTGATATTGCCGCCTGTTTCTTTGGCGGTTTCAGCTGAGATCGTTCCTTGATCCAAAGTTAGAGAATTGGCTTGCACAGATATATCACCTCCAACTCCACTTCCCTGACTATTGACAGAGAGTTTGGCGCCATTTTGAATCAGGACATTTTTGGGGGAGCCAATCACGAAGATATTACCGCCAGCACTGGTAGAAGTCTTTTCAGTCTCAGCTAAGACTGCGGTTCCAAAGTCAGACAGAGTAAGGCTGTTTGGTACATTCAGTGTGATATTGCCTGCTTGTAAACTAGCTGAAGTGTTAGTACGAATTTGTCCGCCACTGGAAAGTTTAATAGTGTCAGATGTGATCTCAATGTTACCAGCATTGCCATTTCCATTACTATTGGCGCTGACAATAGCCGCATTACTTATTTGCAAGCGAGGAGCCTTGATTGTAATCCCTTCGGAGCCTCCGGTTGCGCCAGCCCCAACTTCACTACTAATAGTGGAAGTACCGTCAAAAAATACCCTATCAGAAGCTGTGACTTGGATCAAGCCGGAATTGCCTTTCCCTAAAGTAGTAGTAATTACTTTTGCACCATTCGTCACCTTTAAAATCGGGGTTTCAATCACGATACTGCCAGATTTTCCAACTGCTTCGTTACCAACTAGACTCGCCACATAAGTACTATTGCCGTTATTTTTTCCATCAAAGATTACGTTGTCAGTGGCAGTAATACGAATTGCACCTGCATCGCCTGAGCCTTTAGTGCTGGCATCGAGAAAAGCGCCATTCGTTACCTGTAAAATTGGGGTTTCAATCACGATATCGCCAGATTTTCCAACTGCTCTTTCAACAACTTGGCTGAATACTCCACTAGAGAAACCGTTGTCAGTCTCTCCATCAAAGAGTACCTTGTCAGTGGCAGTAATACGGATTGCGCCTGCATTGCCTGAGCCTTTAGTACTAGTATCCAGAAACGCACTATTCGTCACCATTAAAATTGGGGTTTCAATCACGATATCGCCAGATTTTCCAACTGCTTCTTCACCAACTTGACTCAGTAAGGCAGTGCGATTGCCTTTGCTCTCCCCATCAAGGAGTACCTTGTCAGTGGCAGTAATGCGGATTGCGCCTGCCTGTCCTGAGCCTTTACCTTTAATGCTAGTATCCAGAAACGCACCATTCGTCACCTCTAAAATTGGAGTTTTAATCACGATATCGCCAGATTTTCCAACTGCTTCTTCAACAACTTGACTCTGTAAGGCAGTGCGGTTGTTTGTGGCAGACTCTCCATCAAAGAGTACCTTGTCAGTGGCAGTAATGCGGATTGCGCCTGCATTGCCTGAGCCTTTAATGCTGCTGCTGAGTTGAGCACCATTAGTAACTGTTAGACTATCTGCGTTGATTTCAATTCCACCAGAGTTGCCTTCAGCGCCCTTTTCCACTTGGCTATAGACGTAACTGAAATTGGTGGGGTTACTTCCTCCATCAAATAGCACCTTGTCAGTGGCAGTAATGTTGATCTTACCTGCATCTCCCTTTCCGGAAGTACTGGCACCAAGTTGAGCGCCTTCTCTCACCTCAAGAGAACGAGCTTTGATATTGATGTCACCAGAGTTGCCTTGCCCTCCAATCTCTACTTGATTCAATGCTCCACTACTGGCGCCACTAAAAACTACCTGATCGGTGGCATTAATTTCAATATTTCTCGCCTGAGTTTCAGGTGAATCGAAATGTGGGTCTATTCCAGCTAATAACCGACCTCCTCCGACAATATTTAAGTTACGACTGTTAATAGCGATACTACCGCCACCCTTACTCTGAACATTCACAACTGCTCCTTGAGACAGGGATACATCAGCTCGTTCAATACTATTGGGAAAACTTAGAGAAGCTACTCTTGGTATTCCTTGGGACTCTTGGACATTTAAACCAACTATTCCCGCACCAGTCAATCCTCCCAACTCAATGCGACCCCCAGGTACCTGCAACTTTCCACCATCAAGGCTGACATTTCCACCGACCAGCGCCAAAGTGTTCCCCGCCGGTAAGTAAAGAACAGCAGATGATTGATTGACAATGCTTGCTGAATTCTCTCTCAAGCGCAATCCTACAGGAATATTCACTGTCAGCAGTGGCGGGGCTTGGGGGTTTGTGGCGCTAAACTCCAACCTATTATCAAACACTAGGCTATCTGCACTAGAAGCTACAAATGAACCTCTTAGATCCAAAGAGGCATTGGAACCAAAGACAATTCCATTAGGATTAATCAAAAACAGGTTTGCATTCCCATTACCCGAAACCCCCAGAGTTCCCAGAATATTCGAGGCATTACTCCCTGTCACCCGAGTCAAAATATTCGTAATTCCTTCTGGATTTGTAAAATAGGCTTTTGCTCCTTCACCAACGTTAAATTCTTTGAAGCTGTGGAATAGGTTGCTTCCTTGAATTGCTCCCCCAGAAATCTGGTCAATAGAACCGTTTGGTACTACAACTGAACTTTTATCGCCTAGAGTCCCATCAGGTGTAATTTGTGCTTTTGCTGGACAAGGAGCGATACAAGACAACAAAGCCAACACAAAATTTACCCCTATAGATAGAGGTAAAGTAGAAGACAGGAGCGATCGCTTGGGATGTTGCATAACTTTTGATTTCTAGACCTTTGTTAATTAGAAATTTTTTGACAAAATTTTTTTAGAAAGGATTCGCAACTATTGAAAAATAAATACCCTCTTCCTGTAAAGTCCTGTCTCTGTCTTGAATATTTGTTAATGGAATGCCATAATCAAGGCGAGCATTCAGGCGATCGCTCATTTGCCACTGTAAACCCAATCCCAACCCCAGCAAAGTATTCGGATTTGGGTCTGGATTGCCGGAACTGTTCCAACCCACACCAAAATCAATAAACGGCACTACTTGCAAAACTCCTCCGACGTTTTTTAGCCGCAGTACTGGTAATTGTATTTCTGCTGATGCCAAAAAGCCGTTATCTGTCAAGAGAATATCCTGTCGATAACCCCGAACACTACGCAGACCGCCCAGCCCAAATTGCTCTAAAGGCACAAGGGCACGGCTTGAGAATTGCAGGTCAGAACGGATGACGAATAAAGTCTGCGGTGCTAAAAGTCGCACGTATTGTCCTTGCCCCCGCCAAGAAAAAAACCGAGAATCAGGAGGGTCATTGTTGACGGTAGCATTAAAGACATCTAAACCGAGGTTAAATTGAGAGCGCAGGGCTAAGGCTTCTTGAGAATTCCTCTGCTGATATTCTTGGAAGAATTGTAACGCAAAGATGCGGGTTTCTCCCTGTTCATTAGCACCGGCTGACAGCAGGGGAAAACCTAGCAGTTGAGATTTGCTTTCTTGTCGTAACGCAGATAGACCCACAGCAAATTCTCTGTTGGGAGATAAAATTAAAGGTTGACGAAAACCTAACTCGAAGTAATTGGAATTACCAATGATATCTAAGCGGTCAAAGGGTGGTTCGACAATTTCAGTATTCGTCAACCCACCTCTGAGGGTAATTGTGCCATTACGAGGATTAACAGGTATGTTGTAGCGCAAGTCAAAGGAGTTGCTACCATCAGTATTGATATATTCCAGATTCAAGCCATCCCCAAAACCGAATAAATTTCCTTCGTTAATGCGGACACCGCGTCGTAAGCTGCCAACACTAGGCGCACGAGCATTATCTATAAAAAATTCTGTATTAAAGGAGTCGGCTTCTACTACCTTGACTGTCAGTAAACTTAATTCTGGACGCGACCCAGCAGACAATTCGGCTGATATATTCTGAATTAGGGGGTCAAGTTGCAATAGTTGCAAAGCTGACAGCAAACGCTTTTGATTTAAGGGTCTAGCGGTGGCAATAGCTAATCTGCTACGGATGTAGTTCGAGTTCAACCGTCGTGTACCCGTCACCGCAATTTCTTCTAGCCCTCCTTCAATAATCTGGATTTTGACGACAGATCCCTGTTGAGATAAGGTTTGACCAGCCGGAATCACAGCACCACAATTAATATACCCCGCGTCGGTATAGAGTTTGCTGACAGTAGCCTCAACTTGTAGTAATTCTACAAAGGTTAGCGATCGCTTGGTAAATTGGGCAGTAACTTTAGTTAACTTTTCGTCGCTAAATGCTGTGTTTCCATCAAACTCGAATTTGCTAACGATGATACTTTGAGGAAGGTCTAAGTGTTCTTGATAGGAGGGAAATTTTTTAAGAGGAAGTTCAAGGGCAGGTTCTGGTCGTGGCTGTGGGATTGGGATTGGGATTGGGATTGGCTTTGAGTCGAGAACCTGAGACAAAATTGGGTCTAATCTTAGTTGCTTCAACTTTGATAAGCCTGTTGCCGGTACTGGGATCTGACGCAATTGATGCTGGCTCGTCAACAGACGAGTTTCTGACAAAGCTAAGTTTTCAATTTCTTCAACAGACTGTCTTTGGTTCTTAATAGGCAAGACATCAGCCAAGGCACTACCCTGGTTAAAAGCAAGTAACACTCCTAAAATTCTGGCAATTTTTAGAGCTAGTGTTAAATCCCAAAAGCATACACAGCATACTTTCCCCATTTTTATTAAAAAGCTTGCTATTTTTAAAATCATTTTGCCACCACCAGATTTAGACAAGCAAAAAACCCTGATTTACAGAAATTTCTCACCTCTTTAACTGCTACAGAAGATGGTTTGCTTAATCGTATTACCTACTATTTGCATAAAGCTACAAAGGCACAGAAACGGATTTGAGAAAATTTTACCACTTCAGCTATATATTTGATAGCTTTTTGCTCCTACAGCAGATTGCAGCTTCATCCCAGATTTATCACAACCTCGAAAAAAAACGGTAGTATAAACTGACAAAATGTATATATAGCAAGCATTTAAAAAAATTTAAAGTATGACTCGACCAGCAACGCGATCAATACCAAGGTAGTTCAGGTTTGAACAGCCAAAATCACCTGATGTAACTGATGATTTAGTACATGGTCATCAAGAGCAAGTTTTCTTCAATACCAGTTGCGTATGTCCTGATATCATTAGTTGCGACATAATCCGTTCTATCGGTAGAGATAGTAACCCGGAACAGTTTCACTTTTTTTTCAGCAGGGAATGCTTTAATTTTTATGATTTTAATCTCACAGAATCACGCCATTTTATTTTGAATTTTATGCCATCATCTTGTCAAAAGTATTATCTGCTTTCTTAGTTAAAACAACGTCAAAATAAGGTAAATATCATTTGTTCAATCTCTGAAGGGTAAAATAACTATTCCTCCAACTTTTGTTGCTTAGAAAAACCACTTTCTGAAGAAAAATTTTGACATTTGATCATTTTTGATCAACATCACACTCGTTGAGTATTCTCTTCCTGATTATTCTGATTTATTGCTTTTTTTTTGAATGTAATCTATTTATACTTCAAATTGAAGTGCAGAGTGTGGGTTATAAGAATATTGTTTATCTCCACATCCCCAACAAAATCGAGAAACGTAAGCAGATAGTTAAAATTCGTGGCATCTCTGGCTTTATCTCAAAGGCTGATTTTATAGAAGTTTTAATTAATCGTTCTTGGGCAAAAGCTGACCCATATAAATTAGAACCTGGATCGGATTGGGATGAACTGATTGCTAGAGGTAACACGGGTGATTTTTACGAAGTGAAACTCTACCAGCATGAAATCACTTGCACTTGTCACGCTTATTCAGGTTTAGAGAAAGCTTTTAATCAGGATGCAGTTGCAGCCAAACACTTAATGCTTAATATCAAAACTCAGGGACAAATCCCAGATAAACACATCTTTGCAGCCTGGAAGTACATCGGGGCTGAAACTCAACGTCAGTATGAGTACTGCTGGCTGAATCGTAGAGATGCGGCAGCAAATGAGACGCGGGGTAAGCTATGTGAATTTGACCATGAACTAGAGCCAGAATTTACAGACTGGTAATTAACTGGCCGCCAGCCCACAGCCATAGCGAAAAGTGCGGTCTTGGGGGTTTCCCCCAGGAGCAACTTTTCAAGAGAAGAGAGGGTCGCCCAGAGTGAACGGTATCCGACCAAGGTTCCTATGCACACCAGGCAAATTTATTTTAACACCACTCATTCTTGTTTGACGGAGTAAATCTATGGACATAAATCAGATTCTAGAAAAACTGAGCGATTTAATCAGCGAACTGGAAACCTTAATTAATGAGGCTGACGGCGAGGAACCTGTAATTACTGTTAGCCCTGATTCAATGTTTTTCTCAAACGTCTTTAAACGGATCTTTGACACTTATTTATGTGCCAGATGTAACCTCTCTTACAAAGTTGCTCCTCTCCTGTCGGAGACGCTTTGCGAACGGCGGAAACCGCCAAGACCGCACTTTGCGCTGCGAGGTGCATCTGTGAAAGAACAATATTACAGGCTGACTTTGGCAGATGCGATCGCCCACTTCGTATTAAGCCCCTAGAACTGTCTATTGAGTGGGATATTCCCGAAAGTAGCATTTATGAGGCGATCGCAAAGCTCAAAGATTCAGAATTAATCAGCATTGATCAAGCTTAACATCATTATCCGATGGCAAAGTGAAGAAGTCGGAGTCTTCTCTGCGAGACGCTCCGCGAAGGCGGTTTCCGTCGATTCCGTTCGTCCAAAGGACGCAAAGAAAGAAGTTAAAAGGGTTTGGGGCAGCGTCACAAAGAAATGGTACAACTAGGTATTTTTTCTAAATATTATTCTGTGGCACAGCCGCAACAAGCTAGACTCAATCAAGATATCATGTTAAATATGAAAAATAGAGATTGCGGGAAAAACGGTAAAATTCAACTTTACTGCTCATGATCATGGTAACTAGATTTCAGCAGTTTTCCCCAGATTGCATTGTAAGGATGTACAACCTGTGTTGGATGCTGCTCTCTAAACATGAGTCTTCCTTCATTTGCCCAGTGAAAAATTCCGCCGCTCAAGTTATAAATGCACTTCAGCCCAGCTTCATTAAGGTGCTGGGCTAATTTGGCGCTACGGTAGCCAACGGCGCAGTAGACAACAATTGGGTGGTCTTTTGGAACTGTTGAAAGTACTGCTAAGTCAGGTGTAAGTGGGTCCATCTGCGTTGCTGTTTCGATATGGCTCACCGCATATTCTGTCTGACTTCGTGCATCTAGCACTAATGGCCGCGGATTTCGAGAATCTAATAGCAATTGAGCTAATTCTTTGCTTGTAATTTCCTCAATATTAGGAAATTTCAATCTAATCAGAAGTTTAATAAAGTTAAATATAAGTAATCGCACTCGTAAAAATACTCTCTCGTTTTTATAGATTATAAGTAAGTGGGTCAAATTAAATATAAAACCTCACCCTGCCTTCGGCTTCCCTCTCCAAAGCATCGGAGAGGGATTGAGGGTGAGGTTTGATCTTATATTTAATTATGCCTACCTACTTATTGAAGTTTTCCATTAGTCAAAATTGACAAATTATTTACATGCTTTCCAAATTAGCACGCAGCTTGGCGCATGTGTAATAATACTATCCATCACCATTTGGACAGATGTATTTAAAGTGTTTTTATCGTCTCTGTCCCTTCTCAGGGCTATTTAATTCTATTCTTATGGCAGTTTTTACGAATCTTTTTCAGAAAAATAAGAATTTAAACCGGAGCTAAGTTGAGAACCGTAGTTTTTGCCCTCACTCTAAATCCCTCTCCCAATATATGAGAGAGGGACTTTGAAATTCTGGGTTAATCAACGATGGCTGATGCAACTAACTAATGGTTAGTGGTTCAACCACTAACCACTAACTATTGTTAGGTTCTAATGAGCTGCAACTACCTCTGTTTCAAGGCGAACTAGTCGGTCTGCTAAAAGTTTCTCAAGGTCTTCTAATGCCTTGGTGAAACCTTTAATACCTTCATCTAGTTTGTCGGTTGCCATGCGATCAGCAGCGTGCATCTTGTCATAGCTAGCTTTGTCAACAGATATCTTTTCAATTTGCAAGTTTGCTGCCTTGGCGGGGTCAAGTTTGCGTGGCAGTTCTCCAATTGTTGCTTGCAATTCAGCCAAAAGTGATGGCGAAATGGTTAGCAAATCACTACCTGCAAGTTCAGTAATTTCACCAAGGTTACGGAAGCTAGCGCCCATAACTTCCGTTTTATAGCCGAATTTTTTGTAGTAGTTGTAGACTTTGGTGACTGACAAAACTCCTGGATCTTCGGCTGCTGGGTAGCTATCGCGTCCGGTATCTTTTTTGTACCAGTCGAGAATGCGACCAACGAAGGGAGAAATTAGGGTAATGCCGGCTTCTGCACAGGCGATCGCTTGGTGAAGACCAAACAACAAGGTAAGGTTACAGTGAATACCTTCTTTTTCGAGAATTTCCGCAGCGCGAATGCCTTCCCAAGTTGTGGCAATTTTAATTAAGACGCGATCAGGGCCTATTCCAGCAGCTTTATACTGAGCAATTAAGTCTCGTGCTTTAGTTAGGGTAGCTTCGGTATCGTAAGACAAACGAGCATCCACTTCTGTAGACACGCGACCGGGAATGATTTGCAAAATCTTTAATCCAAAAGCAACTGCCAAACGGTCAAAAGCTAGAGAAACTATCTGTGCTTGGGTGGCTCCGGCTCCAGCATCTTTTTTCGCTTGGAGTAAAGTTTGATCGACAATTCCCTGATATTCTGGCATTTGTGCCGCAGCAGTAATCAGTGAAGGATTGGTGGTAGCGTCTTGGGGCTTGAACTTTTCAATTGCCTGGATATCCCCTGTATCTGCGACTACAACAGTCACTTGTCGCAATTGTTCTAGTAAATTCTTAGACATAAAATACTCCGTAACGTTTGTTTAGGATTTACTTATTCCCCACCAAATTAGTGCTGAGTGCTGAATTAGGAGTTAGGAGTTAGGAGTTAGGAGTTATTATTCTGCTCCTTGGCTCCACCGTACCCACTCCTTACTCCCCACTCCCTAGTTCCTTCAATTCTGATTCTGGCAATTTTTTTTGATCATTGCCCAATTTTGCTTACTATCTTGAGCCACAGCCTTATTTTAAGTGCCTTATGCAGAAATTGGCTGTCCAATGGAATGCACTTTGATTAAACTAGTTGTTCCTGATTTACCAATTGGAACACCAGAGGTAATAACAACTTTATCGCCCTTATTGGCTAAACCCATGTCTACAACTGTGTTCACGACATTGGTAAACATCTCTTCGGCATTGTAGACTGGTGGGATCAACAAAGCTTCCACACCCCAAGAAAGCGCTAGTTGACGATAAGTGGTGATGTCAGAGGTTAGGGCAATAATGGGAGAAGTAGGGCGATATTTAGACACCATTCTCGCCGTATTTCCTGATGAAGTGTTACAGAGAATTGCTCGTGAGCCTGTTTCATAAGCGATGCGACACACGGATTCTGCTACAGATTCGGTAACGCTGAGACTGCCTGCCTCATGACACCAGGCATGTTTGCTACCCTCATCTAGAGCCTGTTCTGTCCGCACGGCGATATTGTGCATCATCTCGACGGCGGCGACGGGATATTGTCCGACAGCTGTTTCACCAGAAAGCATTACCGCATCTGTTCCATCTAAGATGGAGTTGGCTACATCGGTGGCTTCGGCGCGGGTGGGATCGGGGGCGCTAATCATCGACTCTAGCATTTGGGTGGCTGTAATCACCGGCTTGCCAGCCCGATTGCAACGGCGAATAATATCTTTTTGAATTAAGGGTACTTCGTGAATTGGCACTTCTACCCCTAAATCGCCACGGGCAATCATAATCGCGTCCGCAACCTTCAGAATGGAGTCAAAGTTCTCAACTGCCTCTGCTCTTTCGATTTTGGCAATTAAGCGGATGGAAGCGCCAGCTGCTTCAATCATGCGTTTGGCGGGTTCCAAGTCTTGTGGTGATTGCACAAAGGACACCGCCACCCAGTCTACACCCAACTGAATCCCAAAGCGGAGATCCAGCAAGTCTTTTTCGGTGATCGAACTAACAGGTAAAGGAGTTTGTGGTAGGTTTACTCCTTTGTGCGTAGAAATTAACCCGCCAATTCTTACTTGTGCGCGAATGCGATCGGCATCGCGATCGGTAACAATCAACTTGACGCGACCATCATTAATCAAAATCGGTTCGCCTGGTCGCACCATTGCGAACAAAGTCGGCAATGGTAAGGGTAGTTCGTCGATACTCTCACCCTTTTCTTGCAAAACAAAGGTGACTTCACTACCAGCTTCTAAATTTAACCCTTCTGGTGGTAAAGTTCCCAAACGAATCTTTGGGCCACATAGGTCTTGCATAATTGCGATCGGTTTTTGCTGCTCAGTGCTAATTTGTCTAAGATAGTGAGCAGTTTGGGCGTGGAATTCATAAGCCCCGTGGGAAAAATTCAGCCGCGCTACATTCATTCCAGCTTCTACCAAGCCGTGCAGCTTTTCGGGTGCAGATGTAGCAGGACCAACAGTACAAATGATTTTGGTTCGACGCATAGGGATTGTGGGTTGAGGAGTAACGTGTGAGTTTGGATGCCTCATACCAATTCGTAATTCGTAATTCGTAATTCGTAATTAAAAGACCGATAGCGCAACGTTAGCGAGGACACGCTGTTCGCGTTCGAGCATCACAGTCCAGCATCCAAATTTACACATGCTTCATATCACTGGTTTGCTAAATCAAGATACTAGATGATGTTCCGTTTTCGGAGTATTTACCATTTGACCGAAATCCCAAAAGTCAACAGTCAATTAAACAATTCGTAGTTCGTAGTCCGTAGTTTGTAATTATGTTTGGTGACGGGGATTTCAACCCCGACTAACATACAAGCTGTTTATTATTCGGGGGTATCAATCCCTATTCAATTACGAATTACGAATTATGATGACCAATCAAACCACAGCTGCTGTCGGTGCGAGTTTTTCCTTTTGTGACATAGACAACATCAGGTCAATCACGCGATTCGAGTAGCCCCACTCGTTGTCATACCAGGCAATTACCTTAAAGAAGTTGGAATTCAACTCAATCCCAGCACCGGCGTCGAAGATACTAGAATGGGTATCGCCTTGAAAATCTGTGGAAACTACTTCTTCATCTGTGTAGCCCAAGATACCCGCCAGTGAACCTGCGGCTGCTTCCTTCATGGCAGCACAGATTTCTTTATAACTAGTAGCTTTGGCAGTTTTGAAAGTTAAATCAACTACAGAGACATCGGGAGTCGGAACTCGTAATGCCATACCAGTCAGCCTACCCTTCAATTCTGGTAAAACCAACGCTACAGCTTTAGCTGCGCCTGTGGAAGAAGGAATAATATTCTGGCTTGCACCTCGACCACCCCGCCAGTCTTTCTTACTGGGTCCGTCTACAGTTGGCTGAGTGGCAGTCATGGCATGGACTGTAGTCATTAACCCTTCAGTCAACCCAAAGTTGTCATTGATCACCTTAGCTATGGGAGCTAGACAGTTTGTAGTGCAGCTAGCATTGGAGACAATTATATCTTTGCTGGGGTCAAACAAGTGATGATTTACACCCATGAGTAAGGTAGTAACTCTATCTGGATCTTTGGTAGGAGCAGAAATTACTACTCGCTTTGCACCTGCTTTCAAGTGGTTTGCGGCTCCTTCGTGGTCAGTGAAGAGTCCGGTAGCTTCCACTACATAATCTGCACCTAATCTTCCCCAAGGTAACTCTGCTGGATTTCTCACCGACACGCAAGGAATGAAGTGTCCGTCAATGAGGATACCATCTTCCTTGGCTTCAACCTTATGCTTTAGTTTACCGTGGGTTGAATCGTACTTTAATAAGTAAGCGAGGTTATCTGGTGGTACTAGGTCGTTAATGCCTATAAACTCAATGTTGGGGTTATCGATGCCAGCGCGAAGCACAAGTCGCCCGATTCGACCGAAGCCATTGATACCAACCTTCAATTTAGTCAAGATAAAACCTACCCTTGTGGAAAGTTGAACAAAAGGAGAAAGTTAAAAGTCAAAATAGATTGCCTTTTACTCTTTACTCTTTGATCCTGACAGTATCAGTCAGCTAAGGCATATTTACTTGGCATCTTTTAAGGATTGGGGATTGGGGATTGGGCAAAAGAGTGCTGAGTTTGGAGTTTGGAGTTAGGAGTTAGGAGTTAAGAGTTAGGAGTTAGGAGTTTGGAGTTTGGAGTTTGGAGTTTGGAGTTAGGAGTTAGAGGATGTTTTAACGAGTCGCAAAAGTGCGACTCAAATAATTTGCCTTTGCAAGCCACGATTCGTTAGGAGGTAAACAGCAAAAGTTCCTACCCAGTGACTAGCTGCATAATGTTCACTTACAATATTTGCTAGTCCATGCTGACGATGGTGAAGGGCAGCAGAGCGAAGTGTTTGTATGCGGCGATCGCTATTTGCCAATCCAGATATGATACCCTCAAGCATCCACGCACGACTGAGATTAAGACCACAGAAATGGGATTGCATATAATCTTCAGGATTATCTATTTTGAGTGGTTGTAACCAATTTGCTGAATTATCAATGGGTATTTGGGGAAGAAAATCGGTGAGCCAGTCAGTAAAAGCTGTTGTTGGGAGAACTCGCCGCATCAGGTCTGCTTCAGCAAGTCCAGGAGATAAAAAATCGTAACCAAGTGGCTCGAATTGTAACGAGTAGTTGCGATCGCTAAGATAAAATTGCCGTGCTTTGTTCTCCACTAACTGAATAAACTCAGCATTTTCGGTAATCCTTGCCCAATCTAGCATCAAACCAAGTGCAAAAGCTGTCTGACTATGCATCCCTGTGCGATTTGGGAGTTTGAGCCTGTCAATCCAGCGCTGTAAGTTAGCTGTAATCAACTTTTCTAGGGGTTCTAATATAACCCGCCATTCTTTCCCTTGAGGATGATTCCACTCGTGAAGTTCCGCAGCCAGTTGTAAAAGCCATGCTACACCATAAGGAAATTCAAAAAAGGGCAACCGTTGAAAATGGGCAATTTCTCCTTGAATTTTCTCAGGTGTTAGGCTTTGGTCAAGTGCTTGCTTTGATGCTGAATTAAAAGAGGCTTCAGGAAAGTGACGCAGCAGACGCACCAGCAACCAGTGACCATGTACGGCTGAATGCCAATCTAAACAGCCATAAAAAGCAGGAGTCAATTCACGCGGTGGTTTGATATCCTCGTCGCTATCAGCCCAATACAGACCACTGTGGGGATATTCCCGCTCGATACAATCCAGTACTAATTGAGCAAATTGTACTGCGATCGCTTGATTAATCTCTAAATTATCAGTTGGCATGGTCAGCCCTTTCGCTAAGGGACGCTGCGCGTAGCAAGATCCCCGGAGGGGTACGGGGAAGTCAAAAGTCGAAAAGAGGGCAGGGGGAGGAAAAGCCCTTTTGATTCCAAAAATTGGATAATTTATTTTTTGGAGTTCCCTTAACAATGCAAGCCAACGCATTAGACATCTCCGAAAATTAAATATCTGCAAAATGAAACCCTTGTAGAGACGCGAAATTTCGCGTCTCTACATTCTTTTTCGGAGATGTCTATTAACCTAACGCCCTTCCCTTGCATGGAAGCGGGAAAAATCAAAGTCTCTCTCCTTTTAGGAGAGAGATTTAGAGAGAGGTTTTGTAGATACCGCTGAATTGTCAGATTAACAATGCAGGGTATTGCGAAATTTAATTCGCTACGAATTAACCATCACTTGTACTTCAGGTTTTACCCTAGCTTCTGCTTCCAGAAATCCAGCGACTTGAGCCTCAATTTCATCGCGGACAATTTGGCGATACTCCAAGAAATGCTCAATTTGGGCGCAAACAGCTAAGTAGCTACTCACCCCACCCGGATTATGCTGATACATATTCCACAAGTTGCGCCAGAATTGCCAGCGCGTCTGACGACGGACACCTTGGCGCCAACAAATAATCAGAAACGCTCGAAGTACTTTCCAGTTCAATGGTTTCTTGGCAGCTTTGCCCTTTTTCGGGTAGGTTGCTTCGCCCAAAAGCCGGAAGTGTTTGTATGTACGCTCCAAAAACCGCTCTGGCTCATACAAATCACAGAACGCCTGCACATATTCACGAGCGATGTCTTCTAAAGGTCGAGTTGGGACAAAGTTCATCAACGTAGTTTGGTTGATGTTGGCAGATTTATTGCGGAGTCGTCCTTCCTTTTCTAATCTATGCCAAAGCGCTGTATCTGGAAGGGCTTGCAGCATACTAAATAAGGCCGTGGGAATTGCTGTTTCCTCGACAAACTTGACAATTCGTGCGCCTGCTCCTACTTTCTCCCCATCAAATCCAATGATAAAGCCTGCCATGACTCGCAACCCTGAGCGGGTAATCCTATTCACCGCTTCACTGAGCGAGTCTCTGGTATTCTGGTATTTCTGAGTGAAAGTGAGACTTTCTTCGTCGGGGGTTTCAATTCCCAGAAAAACCGCACCAAAATTACACACTACCATCAAATCCATCAGTTCTTGATCTTGGGCTAAATCAACTGAAGCCTCTGTGGCAAAGGAAAAGGGATAGTTATGTTCTACCATCCAGGGCAAAAGGGACTTCAAAAATAACTTGACATTCCGCTTATTACCGATGAAGTTGTCATCCACCATAAAAATACTGCGTCGCCAACCCAGTTTATACAGACAAGCAAGTTCTGCTAATATTTGTTCTGGATTTTTGGTGCGGGGTTTGCGACCATATAGCACAATAATGTCGCAAAATTCACACTGAAAAGGACATCCACGCGAAAATTGCACCGACATCTCCGCGTAGGCTTCAAATTCTAGCAAGTCAAAGCGAGGAGTTGGAGTGTTGGTAACATCTGGTTTTTCACCGCCAGAGCGAAAAATGCCTGTGCGATCGCCCCGTGCGATCGCTGCTACAAATAAAGGTAGGGTAATTTCCCCTTCGTCCAATATCAAGTAATCTGCTCCAGCAGATGTCATTTCATCTGGTAGCGCTGTCGGGAAAGGGCCACCCACAGCTACCCGTTTACCTCTCTGTTTTGCTTCTATTATCTGAGAGAGTAAATCCTCTTTTTGCACAATCATCGCCGACATAATAACCAAATCTGCCCAAGCCCACTCTGCTTCCGTACAGACGCGAACATTTCGATCTACTAGCTTGAAATCCCATTCTTGCGGTAAAATCGCCGCTACAGTTACCAAGCCTAAAGGCGGTAACATTGCTTTACGGTCTAATAAAGCGAGTGTTTTTTCAAAAGACCAAAAACTTTTTGGAAAACGGGGGTATAGAAGTAAAACATTCATATTTGACGCTTATAAACCTTCATTTTAGCTGCTGGTTGAATTTACATACAACTTAGCCACTCTAAAAACACTTTAGAGGAGCCTTTGTATCCAGTAGCTATAACCTCTACTATGACTGATTTAGACAAAGCAATATTTTTTAAGCACATTCATTAATGATAGATAAACCTCATCTATTTTGAGAACCGTAGTTTTTGCCCTCACCCTAAATCCCTCTCCCAAGAAGGGAGAGGGACAACTTTGCGGCTCCCCTTCTCCCAAATTTGGGAGAAGGGGCTGGGGGATGAGGGTTTTTTCTTTTCATCATGGAATATCTACAGTTTTCAAGATGGACGCGGTTTATTTAAAAATTTATTTACGGATAGATTCAAAAAAATAGAGGAAAATACGGTATGCTTATCACAAGCTCATAAATCTATATTGTGGGGATTGTAATGCGTAAACTTTGAACTGTGAGCGTATCCCTTCTCTTAAGCAAAGTCACACACCGTCTTATATAGAAGCGGCGTGACCTAATTACCTACCATTTGATTAATTATTTAAGAGATTTTCAGGAAATAAATTATCTAATTTTTTAGATTAGGCGTCTTACTTGTCTGCAACCAAAGACGCGCTTTTTGGGTCAGCCCACACATAAGTAATTGGATATTTTTTCTTTATAAGTTTCTAACAAAATAATTAATGTTTTCTAACTTAAGATTACGCAAATGGCAAGTAATCTACATTTGACTGATAAATAGTTCTTTGACTGAGACTCAGCTTACGTATTAGTTATAGGACTTACGCTTTCAAGGCAGTGAAAGTCCTGATTTCCTGTAGGGGCAATTCATGAATTGCCCCTACATTTGGTACTTGATGCGTAAGTCCTAAGTTAGTGAAAAATTCAGGAGAAATAATATGGCTTTTATTTTCGGCACTACAAGTCCTGACAACAAAAATGGGACTTTGGGAGATGACACGATAGTTGGTTGGGCTAGTGGTAATAATGTCAATAGTCCGTCCGGTAACGATACCTTAAATGGTTTGGCTGGTAACGATTCACTTAATGGTGGGACGCTAAACGATAGTCTAGTCGGTGGCGCTGGCAATGACATACTTAATGGTGGCACAGGTATCGACATCTTGGATGGGGGAACAGGCAACGATACTTACATTATTGACAATGTTGGGGACACGATTAGGGAAGCTATTAATTCAGGCACAGATAGCGTTCGGTCTTCTATCACCTACACACTGGGCGCAAATCTGGAGAACTTAACACTGCAATTCGCAAGTCAGGCCATTGACGCTACAGGTAACAATCTTAACAACTTCCTCAATGGTAATGGTGTTAACAACACTTTGAATGGAAGAGCGGGCGATGACACGTTAGATGGTAATTTAGGCGATGATATCCTCAATGGTGAGGACGGCAATGATAGCCTACAAGGCGGGCCTGGCAATGACGTACTCAATGGTGGGGCTGGAAACGATATCCTCATCGGTGCTTATCCTGGTAGTCTGCTTCCACCGGGACTAGGGGAAACTGATATCTTAACTGGCGGGGCTGGCGCAGATACATTTTTCTTAGGGGACGCTTCAAATATTTTCTACGACGATAACAACCCTACGACTGCTGGTTTTGGGGACTTCGCTACTATTACTGACTTCGACTCTAGCCAAGATCAAATTCAACTCAAAGGAACTCCACAGGACTACCGTCTGCAAGTTTCTGGAAACAACACACGAATATTTTCACGGCAATCGGGACAGGTAGATGAGCTAATAGGTATTGTGCAGGGAAGAAACAATCTCAGACTTAGTAGCGATGACTTCCTTTACTATGAGCGGGAAAATGCTGGAGAAGCTACAAACAACACACTAGGGAATCCTGAAGATTTAGGTTCTTTCTCATCAGGCTCAAAAGTTAATATTTCAGGACAGTTAACAACAGTTCAATCGAGTAGCAATCCCGATGTTGACTTTTTCTCATTTTATTTACCAAATCCAGGAACCGTCACTATCAACATAGCGACATCGGGTAAGGCAAATATCGGACTGTTTAACTATGGGACTTTAGTGACCAGTCAAAATTCGTCATCAATCACTGGTTTAGTGAGTGCAGGTCAGTACTCAATTTCAGTGAGCAAAGATTCTTTCTTGCCTCAAAATAATGGAGTTTTCTTTGGTACTAACTCTGAACCTGATTTTTCTTATACGCTAGGAGTTGGTTTTACAAGATAAAAACTTTATCAACTTAAGGGGTACTGACATTAGAGGGCAGATTGAAGGAGGCTTTTTCTGCTGACTAGGGAGACACATCACTGTGTCTCCCGTTACGCTATTACTCCTGAAAGCGGGTGCAGTATTGTTAAATGAAAGCTATGCTTAGTTTCAACTTTCAGATACCGTTCTTGTAAGGGTTGCCACTTCTGCCACGACTGATAGCGATTTTGAGTTAAGAAACTAGCAAGGGTAGGTAACTCATTCTCAATTTCTGACTTGAATACATCTGTAAGCCAATCAGTTAAAACAGCACTATCTTGCATCGTACCCAAAATTTCTTGGATATTTTTCACTTCTGTAAGATAAGCTGCGTAAGACTCGCCATATAAGTCAGTAAATAACTCCATTTGGTAGCGTAAACGTTTAGCTTCTTTTCGCAAACTGTGAATAATTTCACCTTCTGTTGTTAATTGTTTTTCTATCTTTTCTGGTTTCCAGTTCTTCTGGATTATCACTTCTGATTCTACAAATTGGGTGCCAACTAGCCAACCCGGATGCAGCAAGAAGTTACTGACTTCTGGTAAAAGTAAATCTGGTAGTATCTGCTGAATGGGAAAAGATGCCAAAGGTTGATAGCTGGGTTTCTCTAACCATTTGTCTAATGCATCTTTTAAAGACTTGTAAGATTCATCTTTTAAGGTTTTTTGCACATCCGATAGTACATCTTCACGTTGTTTCGCCAAAGCTGTAAAAGCTGTTTTTAGAGATTCCTGCTCTTTGCGAGGTAAGTTTGGTTTGTAATCGTTTTCCAAACTTTCTTTGAGTACATCTAAATCTCTCAGACTACCAAGACGACGGGCTATTTTACCGATATTTTTATCGCTGACTGGTTTCGGCACATGCACCGCTAGCCCAAAGCTAGTTACAGCTGTCCGTAAGCGACGCATTGCCACTCGCATTTGGTGCAGCGCTTCTGGATCTTCATCTTTCTTTACTGATTTTTCGTACTTCAAGGTTTTATTAAAGTGTTTTTCAATTGCTTGGTAGGCGTAGTCTCCTAGAGTTTTTACCGTGGGTTGTGTGGCTAATTTCATAATTGATCTTAAATAACGATTACCTCATGAGGTTATTGCATAATAACATTAGTTAAAATTTTCTATCTACTTTTGATATTTTTATTCAATGAGTATTATGAAATATGCTTATAAGCATTAATACTTGCATCCTCTGAGAAAAATATCCAATATCTATCAAAGGTCTAAGGGACTTCCAAGAAATAAATTATTCCAATACAGGACTTACGCAAGAACCCTCTAAAACTTTTATTCCTTTGTGTCCTTTGCGGACTTTGCGGTTCGTTTTATCCTGATTTTGCGTAAGTCCTACAATAAATAAACGAACCACAAAGCCACAGAGAACGCAGAGAGAAGAAATAGAGAGAGTTTTTGCGTCAGTTTTGGAACATTTTTTTATTTGGAAGTCCCTAAAGAGCAGATTCACCCTGGCGATTTTATCTGACTTTTGCCGTGATCTGGAAAACCTCACTTCTATTTCTTTTTTCCTTTAAGGAAAGAGACTTTTAATTTTTCCCATTAGACTCTCAAGAAGGCCGTTAGGTTAATCGTTAGCTTTTCCACATAACCTGAATTGCCAGGAGATTTTAGATGTACGATAGCTTCTAAAAATATTAAGTAAGTGGGTCAAATTAAATATAAAACCTCACCCTGCTTCCGGCTTGCCTCTTTCATGCTTTGAAGAGGGATTGAGGGTGAGGTTTTATCTTATGTTAATTACGCCTACCTACTTAAGGATAATATCATTAATTTTTGTGCAATCATAAAATGTCAAGCTCAAATTAGCTAAATTAAGTTTTATTGACTTTTGTAGATAATTTGAAAGCACACATTTTGGATTGTTAAAGGTTAGTGGAGATTGCTTGCACAGGACAGGTAGGGATACATTGTTCGCAGACGATACAACGCGATCGCGTGAATGTGAGTTTGTATGTCTCTGGGTGGAGGGTGAGGGCTTCGGTAGGACAAACCCCAGTACACAAGCCACAGTGGACACACACATCCTCGTCGATCGCAATTTCGCCTAAGGTATGAGAAACATTAACATGGCGCGATCGCATCCATTCGATCGCTGCATCTAATTGATCGATATCTCCCAATAGTTCCACTACCAGTTTGCCAATTTGATTTGGCGCAACTTGGGCGCGGATAATATTCGCAGCAACGTTGAACTCTTTGGCCAGTACGTAAGTGACTGGCATTTGTACGGCGCGTTTTGGGAAGGTAAGGGTTACTCGTTTTTTCACAGATTTAGTATAGGGTTATTTCTGTTGTAGCGTATTGACCTTTATAAGCAAAGAGTCCTACGGTGTACACACAAGTATAGGGGTTTTTCCGTTGCTCACTAATTAATGGATTCCCAAGAGATAGCCAATAGATTTAATGACGCTCAAATAGAAATTACCTTCTCTTTCGCGGAATAGTTGAAAAGTAGAATCTGGTGTGCCAAAAAATGGTCTGAGTGTCCATCCTAACTGACTACCGACGAAAGCGTAAAGAAATAGCCAAAATTGTAAAATTTTCTGGCGTGTCTTACTACCTTCATTATCTTGTTCTAAAACTAAATTTGTAGCTTGATATAAAGACGAAATCCCAATAAATCCAGTTAATGCAAATATGAATACATTTAACAGAATTAAAAATTGGTAATTATTGGTGGTAATTAAGAAAAACAGTGTAATTGGTGCAAAGCTGAATAAAAGTACACTCGTAACTGAAACAGCAGTCAATACTAATGCTAAATGTTGTCCAAAAGTCCGCTTTGAACCAAAAATAACGTTAGCAAAGTACAACGTTGGTATACAAATTAGAAGTGTAATTAAATAAAGGGCTGGAAGTTTAATAGCGGAAGACAAAGCTTGCATCCAACTATGATATGCGCCAATGATTCCGCCATAAGCGGCGAGAAATAAGGAACTGCAAACTAGTAGAGAAATAATTTTATTTGGTAATCTCGTGCCTTGGCGAACTTCCTCTAAAAATCCTTGGCGATCGCGCAGGAATCCAATCAGCACCGCAAAGTATTTGATTCCTACAGATTTCCGTTCAATCATGTTATCCTCATACAGCTAAAATTCTAAGTTTCATCTGAGTAATCACCGCCAGAACCATATTTCCAAGCATCAATCAAACGATGCCAATAATATTGTTGTTCTTTTGGTTGATTCTTTATCCATGTTTCTAACATTGGACTGAACCAAAATAAGGCAGTATATACACCTAAATTACTGTAATGCAGTGTCCAATCTAATAAACTTCTTAAACCTACTTGCGGAATTATTTTGGCAACTAATACCGGATGAGATAAACCAGTTTTTAACAGTGTTTGCGTTAATGCCGAAAACTGCACTATATCCTGTAAAAATGGTTTTAGCACTGGTGTACCCAACTGTTGCATTTCTTCAAATACCGCCGAGAGTAGTTGGTTAATTTGATCTGGGGAAATTTTCTGATTTACACCAACACTCATCGCCCTTTGAAACAACCAGGTAACTGTCAAACTTGGTTGATAGGGTTGTAGTAGTGCTAAATCCTTTGCAGATAATTGTTCTGTTTCTAGTGCTTCGTAAATGCCAAACGTTAAACGCTTCAGGTGACGTACCATTGCCCCAAAACCACCAAAACTCAAGGGAGATTGACTACCACTGCTATCTCCGGCTGGTAGAATGCGACTCCAAGGGGTTTTGATGGGGCTTTGGCGATAGGTAGGAAAGAAACCAAATAGCGATCGCTGAAATTTCAGTTTGCTCAACTCCACTCCCTGATATTCTGGTAAAAGACGCAGATATTCTTCAAATAGAGCTTCTAAACTTAAACGTTGGGGTTCTGCATCCATATAAGTAAACAAGTAAGTTGTTCTGCCATCCCTGGCTGGAAAAGCTTCCCAGAAGTACTGACATTGATTTTGCAAAGGTGTAAATGATAATATTAAATCGCCTGAGTTATTTTCTGCAAAACCTTGGGCGCAACTTCCTACAACTAAGCACAGTGCATCTGGTTTTTTGCCTTGACGTGCTTGTTGAGTTATAGGTGAAAGATGTCCCATTGCGTCGATTAATAAGCGAGTTTTGAATTGGTTATTTACCATCACCCCATCTGGATGAACCACCGCTTCAGTAAAAGGTGTGTTTTCTAACAACTTTCCACCTGCGGCGAGAAATCGAGTTTTTAAAGTAGCTAGTAGATAAACTGGATCTACGCCGATATTCAAAACATCCTCTACCCAAACTTCTGTACCGCCAGCAAAACTAACTCGCGCTGGGTTATATTGAGTGGCGATCGCACTCTCTAATTCATCCTCAGTCAGCAAGTTTAATTCCACAAATACATCTAATTCTTTGCGAGAAATATTCCACTCTTGTTCCCTCCCCCGCAAAATACCCCGTTCCATCAACGCTACCCGCAGTCCCTTCACCGCCAAGGCGCAACCAATTAAAATACCCAAAGTGCCACCGCAGATAAGTACATCGAAGTCTGCAACGCCTAAAGGCTGTTGAGTTTCTTTAACTAACGTTGGGATAGGTGCGGTGTTTTCGCGCAGAGATGTTAAGATGCGATCGCTTTGGCGTAACCCTGCTAAAACGTCGCCGGGTAATTGGGAAAGAATTTCTTCAGTTAAAGACATTTTGGAAAAATTCAACTCTACATTCCAAAACTACCTGAGAATAGAGAAAGTAGATACGATATTATTTATGGAGAGCTACGACCGTGATCAATAATAATAATCAAATACTACCATTACCCCCAGAGGTTGACAAAGAAGAGTTAGAAGGCGTTGTGCAGGTGTTAGCAAACGTAACTAAGCTCCCTGTTGAAGTGGTTAAGCCACATTTGGATGCATTGCTTGAGCAGTTGATGAAATCAAAACAGGAGCAACCATTTTACAAAACTGCAACGGCTCTTGAGTGGATAACAGCTTTTCGGGAATGGGCAGAGAGCCATAGGCGAGATACGCCCTTACTATCAGAGTATGCTTTAAGTCGGGCAGGAATATACGATGATGAGGAGTCGGAAGATATTTAAGTGACTTATCTTGTCGATACCAACTTATTGCTACTAAGCGTACAGCCACACCATCCAATGTATGCAGATACACTGAACGCAATTTCAACTTTACGAGGAGCAGAGTTAGAGCTTTTTATTACCTCGCAAAACCTCATAGAGTTTTGGCGAAGTGCAACACGAATTGCCCAAAAGAACGGCTTAGGCTTAACCATAGCTCTGACAATTCAGCTCATGTGAAAAAATCCACGAAAAACCTAACCCCCTAACCCCCTTCCCGACGCGGGAAGGGAGGAAAATTCAAAGTCTCTCTCCTCTTAGGAGAGAGATTTAGAGAGAGGTTTTCCAGATGCCGTGAAATGTCTGGTTTCTTAGCAACCCATGAATGAGGTAACTGATTTATTTCAAGTGTTGGGACAGATGGAGTAAATCAGTTCACTTTTTTAAAAGTAGCAGTAATTAGTGAACCTGGATCAGTTTGGATAATAAAGATTTCTTTGCCTCCATCAACAATAATACCGCTTAAAGAACCATCACCAAATATCAGCACCGTACAATCTTGTTTAACACTATAGAGTCCTGACACTTCGGTGTTTGTAGATACAGTACCGTTAGTGCTCTGAGTAACTGTTCCTTGAAAATTTCCCGTTCCATTAAACTTGTAGAAACCAACTTCAGCTATAGGTTTTCCTGGGAAGGTTCCAGTGAACTTAATTCCATAGCTACCTTTTATGGTTGCATTATTACAAGAAGGCGCAGCTTGGGCGTTCACCTTTTGAGAGATAGCACCTGAAATGGTCAATGCTGACACAGTACCAATTATTAAGGTCGTAAAAAAGGCTTGGATTTTAAAGTTCATCATATTCATCAAATCAAGACATCTTGGCATAAATATTGACATAGGACTTACGCACTGTACAAATTAATCATGGTATGAATTTACCCAAATAGATCGTTTCAAGCTTTGATTAATTATTCTTAGATAGTAAATAAACACACGCTGTAGGGGTTTAGCAATGCTAAACCCTACAACAGATATGGTTTTTCAACCCATCTATATTTGGTATTTTTGTCAATGCGTAAGTCCTGTGACACTAGAAGATTACTATTAAATGACTTAACTTGTAAATACCACGAGAAAATAAAATTTTTTACGCATGATTTATTTGCACCCGCTAGGTCTTTCCTACCTTTTAAGTTGCGTCCTCGGAGATTTGGAGCGAAGAAGTCTAAGAGGATGTTTGAAAAGTCATGATTGATGTATCAAATATTTTTTACCCCACCCTAACCCTCCCCTAACAAAGGGGAGGGAACTGGATTTTCCGGCTTCCCCCCTTTGGGGGGATTGAGGGGGGTAATTTGACTTGTGTGTACACGGTAGCTTTCTAAGGCGGGAAAATCCGAACCTAATTTTGTTCAAAAATCAAATATGATTCCTATAACAGTTTACAGGTGCGATTTCTGTTATTTTAGCGATCGCCTATCTCATCCTAGTCAAACTACTAGACTACCACGACATGAAACCTACCTCTATCATTTGATGATATACCAAATACCGTTATTACTTTGACGTAAAATTTGGTATTTTTGCTCAACAAATTCTAGCAGTCTAGGAAATTTTTCTTTGATTATAGCCTGTGGTTCATAATCAATAAAGATATAAGGAGGCTTTGATAAATCTAACTGCTCTATAAGTGTTAACCATTGCTCATGCAGAAAATATTCAAGCGCCCAACCACGTAGAATTGTTGCTTGAGTCCGACCAGAAAAGTAGTAAATAGATGGATCGCCAGCTACATAAATATCACCACTAAGGCTTCCTGGTTGAGATATAAAGTTAGCCTCTGAATGAAGGGATGGATATTTTTTTCTAAAGATAGTCTGATATTTCAATCGTGTATCTTCAGTTAAAGCAAAGTTATTATTAACCAGAGCCACGCTCTTTTTTATAAGAGTGCTTGATAAAGGTAAAAACAATAAAAATATGAGCAACATTGTCGGAAGTGGGGAATTTAATTCTTTTAAAGAGTCCCATAATACATCTAATCCTTTAGTTGCTAAAATACCTATGGGTACAAAGAATAGTAAATAATGGTACTCCCATAATGATGAATGTTGTAGAAGAATAACACCTAAACCAAAAATACACCAAAGAAAAAGTAGTAAACTAAATAGACTTTTAGATTTTAAAAATGATGTATATACTGCAATAATAGCAATTAAAATTAAAGGCTCAAAATTCTGTAAAAACCATTTTATTCCCACAATAAATTTACTTATATCAAATACTGATTCAGCAACAATAAGAGGTGGATATATAATAAATGTCTGATACACTATTGAAAAACTATTAAACCAGATAAAGTAGCTGGCAACGACTACAATAGGAATCATAACTCCTATAAAAATTGGCAAACAAATATCAATAAATGTTTTTTTAATCTTCTGTCGTTCTATTACTATAGAATACATCAATATAGTTACCCAAAACGAAACTAATATCAGCAGAAATATTAATTTAAATAGGAGGACAATTCCGCCAATAAAGCCTGAGAGTAAAAGCAGGATAAATCTTTGCTTTCCTTCGCTTTTAAAAGATTTAAAAGTTAGCCAAAGACAAAGAAATAAAGGGAAACCAACGAGTGCTTCAACTTGAGTAAGGTGCCAAGCGCCTGAAACAACATAGTAAACACCAACTGTTAACAAAGGTACTAGGCTTGCAATTATCTGATGCCGAAAATAGCTTTTTAAAGTCAGCAGCAATATTATCGAAAAAAATACCATGTAAATAAGTTCAAAGGCATGGATACCAATCTCATTAAAACCAAACAAAGTTCCCGCCAAATAATAAAAGCAGAAAATACCCGGTTGCTTGACATCCCAAAAATCACGATAGAGTACCTTTCCTTGTTGCATCTCTAAAGCACCTAGCCTAAAAAATGCTTGATCTCCATCAAATGGAAAAGGTAAATGCACAAGCCCAATTATGACAACAATAATTACAACTATAAAGTCAATTTTATTTAATTTAGTAATACTAATCATGAGATTTTTAATTTAAATACAAGTAACTATCCCGCCCTAATAAATATCCTAGCGAGATAACAGTAAATATGTAGCCTATTTATCAGTAAGATTGTTTAGATAATGTTTGTAACCTGTAAAGAAACTGTAATCGTAAATGGCTACAATCCTCTTGTTAATTAACTTTAATCTTAACTTGGCGATGACTTTTTAGAGTTTGCAGATGTTTGCAGTGTAAGCAAAACTCCATATTCATACATTGCTTTAATAAGCAGGTAGGCACGAAAAAACTAAACTATGTAAAGATAAGTAAGTCGAATGGATTACTAACGGAACGTCTAAACTGTTACTTTGATTGGCTGCAAGTATATTGTATTGGTCAGTGTGTGGTGTGTGTTTTAAGTATTAATGTGGATATAGACACAGCACAATAACTTGCATTACCGGAAATACTAATGAACCGCTCGAAAATAATTGCCATTCTTACAGGTGCGATTTCGGTCATTTTAGCGATCGCATATCTGATCTTAGTCCAACTGCTCGACTATCGGGACATGAAACCCGCACCCATCAGCCAATTTAGCCAAGCGCCTGCGATTATTTCTTTTTGTTGGCAGATTGACAAAATTACCCCAATGTGATTTTTGTTTACCTGAATTGTAGAGACGCAAGTCTTTTGCGTCTTTTATCATTTATGTCAATAAGTAAAAACTCATGATAAATACAGTTAATTCATAGATAAAAAACAATAGCTATTATTGATTACTCCAATAGTCTCTTATATAAGATTTATTTAGAGTAATTATCTCAAATTTGTTTAGATAAATTAATTCCATTTTGACAAATATAACGGTAAGCTGTTTCTAAGAAAATTAAATAAAGATAAATTTGTCTGATCTGCGACGCCGAATAGCCCATCGTAGACATCTCTAGGTTAACGGGGATCAACGCGAGTTGACTCAAAACCCCAAATTTTTAATAACAAGATAGAGGTAAGTTTATGGCTCAGTTTCTACTTGAGACTGTTTGGCTAGTTCCGTGCTATGCCTTAATAGGTGGCTTGTTAGCCGTACCTTGGTCGCCAGGGATCATTCGGAAAACGGGGCCAAGGCCGGCGGGTTATGTAAATTTGGTAATGACATTTTTGGCGTTTGTACATAGTGCGATCGCCTTACAAGCAACTTGGAATCAGCCAGCCGAAGAAGTATTTATTCCTTGGTTATCTACAGCTGGTTTAGACCTCACCATTGCTTTAGAAATATCCTCGGTGAGTGTCGGCGCTTTGGTTGTGATTAGTGGCTTGAATTTGCTAGCGCAGATTTATGCAATCGGTTACATGGAAATGGATTGGGGTTGGGGACGCTTCTATTCCTTATTAGGATTATTTGAAGCGGGACTTTGCGCCCTTGCTTTATGTAATAACTTGTTCTTCAGCTATGTAATTTTGGAAGTCCTGACGCTGGGAACCTACCTACTAGTGGGCTTATGGTTTAGCCAGCCGTTAGTAGTCTCAGGTGCTAGAGATGCTTTTTTAACTAAGCGGGTGGGAGACTTATTCTTACTAATGGGCGTGTTGGCATTATGGCCCTTAGCCGGAACTTGGAGTTATCCAGAACTAGCTAAGTGGGCGGCTACTGCTAACGTCAACCCGACAACAATGACACTGGTAGGTTTAGCCTTAATTGCTGGGCCGATGGGTAAATGCGCTCAGTTCCCTCTGCACCTGTGGTTGGATGAAGCGATGGAAGGCCCTGTTCCCAGTACAATTTTGCGGAATTCGGTAGTAGTAGCTAGTGGTGCATGGGTGCTAATTAAATTGGAACCAGTGTTAACCATCTCGCCCATAGTTTCCTCAGCTATGGTGACCATTGGGGTAGTGACAGCGTTGGGTGCTTCTTTAATTGCGATCGCTCAAATTGATCTTAAACGCTGCCAATCCTATTCTGTCAGTGCCTACATGGGTTTAATATTCATCGCTGTAGGAACGCAACAATACGAAACGGCGCTATTGTTAGTACTCACCCATGCCATATCCGCAGCCCTGTTGGTGATGAGTACTGGCGGAATTATCTGGAATAGCATCACCCAAGACGTAACGCAATTAGGCGGATTGTGGACACGTCGCCCGATTTCCGCAATAGCCTTTATCGTCGGGACTTTGGGATTAATTGGTTTTCCACCACTGGGTAGCTTTTGGGCGTTGGTGAAACTAGTAGATGGGTTGTGGGAAACCCAACCTTGGTTAGTGGGAGTAGTGGTAGCAGTAAATGCTTTAACAGCCGTAAGTTTAACCAGAGAATTTGGTTTAATTTTTGGCGGTAAAGCTACACAAATGAGTCAGCGATCGCCTGAAGCACACTGGCCTATGGTTTTGCCAATGATGATTTTACTTGGTGTCAGCCTACATCTTCCTTTAGTGTTGCAAAGCTTATCACTTTTACCAGATTGGGCAAGCCTAAATAAAGATGTCGCATTGCTTTTAATTTGGTCGAGTATTTTCGGTTGCAGTATAACTGGTGTGATTTATTTAGGCAACATTCCTAAACCGATTCGCCTCCCTTGGCAAGGTTTACAAAATTTATTTGCATACGACTTTTACACCCCCAAACTCTATAAAATGACCATAATTTTTGGAGTTGCCAAAATATCCCAACTTGCCGATATGATTGACCGCTTTGTAGTCGATGGCATCGTTAATTTTGTTGGTTTATTTTCGCTATTAGGTGGTGAAGGTCTTAAATACAGCACATCTGGTCAAACCCAGTTTTATGCCTTAACCGTCCTTCTCGGAGTAAGTGTTTTAGGAATGTGGGTAACTTGGCCATTTTGGGGAATCCAGTTTTTAAATTTGATTTTCCAAATTTCGACACTTGGGTAGTAGTAACTATCCTACTAAAAGTTTACAGTCTAATATTTTCACAAGAATTCCATGAGCAGACAACATCCCCAAATGAATCTTTCCAGAAGAAGTTTATTCAAGTTTGGTGCAGGTGCGATCGGTACAGGTGTATTGACAGCCGGACTTAGCTCTAACTTACTTGCAGCCGAAAAAAAAGCACCGGTAGAAGATGATATTACCCCCGACAAAGCATTGCAAGAATTATTAGATGGGAATGAAAGGTTTGTCACAAATAAACGTCGCAATCCCAACCAAAGCCATTCACGTTTAGTCGAAGTTGCCAAAGGACAAAAGCCATTTGCTTCTATTCTAGGTTGTGCAGATTCACGAGTGCCTTCAGAGATTGTTTTTGACCAAGGACTTGGAGATTTATTTGTCTGCCGTGTCGCTGGTAATATTGCCACACGAGAAGAAATTGGTAGCCTAGAATTTGGTAGTTTAGTATTAGGTTCCAAAGTCATAATAGTAGTGGGGCATGAAAGATGTGGTGCAGTAATTGCTGCAATCAAAGGTGGTGAAGTACCAGGACAAATTGGCAGTTTGCTTGAGGCAATTAAACCAAGTGTAGAAAGCTCAAAAGGAAAATCAGGAGATAAGTTAGAAAATGCTTGTAAAGCAAATGTTTTAGCACAAGTTGAAAAATTGAAATCATCGTCAGTTTTATCTGAGTTAATCAAGGCAGAAAAGCTGAAAATAGTCGGAGGTTATTACGATTTAGATACTGGTAAAATCAGCATAGTCAGTTAAATTTTTTGTCCTTTGTCATTAGTCAGTAAGTAATAAAGGACAAAAGACAAAGGACGAAGGACAAAGAACAAAGGACAAAGGATAAAAATTACCATGTTAAGTGTTTTGATTTGGCTTCCAATTTTAGCCGCCGCTATCATAGCAATATTACCTGTAAGTATCCCTAAACATCGCATTCGTTTAACAGCATTAATTTGTTCTGGAATAGTTTTCTTATGGAACCTGTTTATCCTGCTAAAATTTGACATTAGCAATCCAGGGATGCAATTTAAAGAGTACTTACCCTGGAACGAAACCCTTGGCTTGAGCTATCAAATAGGTGTTGATGGGCTTTCTATATTAATGTTGGTGTTAAATAGCCTGCTCACCTGGATTTCTATTTACAGCAGTAGTAAAGAAACTGAACGCCCCCGGCTGTTCTACTCCATGATTTTATTAGTTAGTGGAGGAGTCGCAGGTGCTTTTCTAGCAGAGAATTTACTACTATTCTTCCTGTTTTACGAACTAGAATTAATCCCCTTTTACTTACTAATTTCCATTTGGGGAGGGTCAAAACGGGGTTATGCTGGAATTAAATTCCTGATTTATACTGCTGTTTCAGGAGCATTAATTCTGGCAACATTCTTGGGTATGGTATGGCTGAGTGGTTCTACTAATTTTGCTTTTGATGCATTCTCTACAGAAAATCTATCAACAGCAAAACAAATCCTTTTACTAGCAGGGATAGTATTAGGTTTTGGGATTAAAATTCCTTTAGTTCCCTTCCATACTTGGCTACCGGATGCTTACGTTGAAGCTTCAGCACCAATTGCGATTCTTCTCGGTGGCGTGTTAGCAAAGTTGGGAACTTATGGATTGTTGCGATTTGGGTTGGGTATGTTTCCCCATGCTTGGAGTATTATTGCACCGACTTTGGCAATTTGGGGAGCAGTCAGCGCTATTTATGGAGCAGTAGTTGCGATCGCTCAAAAAGATATCAAGCGCATGGTAGCATACAGTTCCGTTGGTCACATGGGCTATATCTTGCTAGGTGCTGCCGCCAGTACTCCCTTAGCACTCGTTGGTGCAGTTGCTCAAATGTTTAGCCACGGTATCATTCTGGCGATTCTCTTCCACTTGGTGGGAGTCGTAGAAGCCAAAGTTGGCACCCGCGAATTAGATAAACTCAATGGTTTGATGAGTCCCATCCGCGGCTTACCTCTAATTAGCGCTTTACTAGTTTTAAGTGGGATGGCTAGTGCAGGTATTCCCGGTTTAACAGGATTCATTGCCGAATTTATCGTCTTTCAAGGTAGTTTCTCTATCTTTCCGATTCCGACAATTTTGTGTGTAGTAGCTAGCGGATTAACCGCAGTTTATTTTGTCATCCTCCTCAACCGTACTTGTTTTGGCAGACTCGATAACTTCGCTTACTATCCTAAAGTTATTTGGTCTGAGAAAATACCAGCTTTAATTTTGGCAGCTTTTATCATCTTTTTGGGAGTACAACCCACTTGGTTAGTCCGTTGGAGTGAATCCACAACTACAACAATGGTGGCTGCAATTCCCTCCTTAGAAAAAACCGTAATCTCGGAAGTAGCGCTGAAATAGGTTACAGTTTCTTCCTCTTTACCATTCCCCATTCCTCATACTATGACAGCAATTAAAACAGCAATTAAATTACCTCCTTCCAAGCACGAATTTGCTGAAGTAATTCACCGCTTAGAAGCAGGCGGTGCAATGTTACCCGATACTCCAGAAAATTTGATGCAAATCATCGGTTTATATAAAGCTTATGCTGTGCCGATGGATTTTTACTGGCGCGACCTACTTTATATTGCTGAAAACGAATTTTTAAACCCGCTTCCCTTCTTTAAATACTTCTTACCCAAGGAGTATTTAGAACTGCATAATCATTATGCTGGTGATGATGCCGATTTGCGAATTTGGCGCGGCGAAGCTACTGCACATCCAGAACTTTTGGCATTTATTGAAAAGGGTGAAACTTTCAAAATGCCGAAGTTATTGCATCACTTATTCCACGATCGCATTAACATGGAATTTGCGGAAGCTTGTATGCGGGCGATGTTATGGCATAGAGGGATGGGTGGACAATTTGACCCTTACCTAGATTCTGAGGAATATAAAGCCAACGCCGACCGAGCAATTAAAGCTTACTTCCAAGGGAACCCAGTCATGCTGGGACTTTACAAGCTTTTTCCCGATATGTTTTTAGAACAGTGCCGCCAGATGTCATACTACGCTAATCTGGGCTTATTCTGGGAAATCATGGCGCCAGTGTTCTTTGAAATGTCCGATCGCTATGACGAAGGTACTATTAGCAGCGTCCCAGAGGCAATGAGCTTCATAGTTAATGGTATATTTGCGATCGCAGGTCGTCCCATTTACCATCAGGTTTATATTCGTGGCGAATGCTACGAAATTGTCCCCAAATCCAAGGGTTTTATGTGGCTATATGAAGCAGCATTACCTTATGTAGAAGCTGTTTTCTACCGCACCGTACCCTTCCGGGGGACAAAATCTTATAATGCTCAAGCGCATCAAGTACCAGAAGACCAGAAAGACTTTCACTATGGTATTCTTTACGCTGATGTATTTCCAGTGGGTACTGCTGGCATTCCCCCAACATTATTAATGCAAGATATGTTGCACTTTTTGCCCCCATATCTTATTGATTACTACAGCCAACATTGCCGGGGTGAAGAAGATATGTTGATTCAGTTGGGAGTTAGTTTTCAACGGTCAATGTACTGTGTTACTTCTGCGGTAATTCAAGCCTTGAGAACTGCACTTTTATATCCTTTAGATGACCCAAATCCTAAGCATTTACAAGCCAATCGAGATTTTTTTGAGATGCAGCTAAATCGCTTTACTCGACCCGACTATAATATTCGTGATGCTGCTCGTTTGGGCAGTATTCAAAAGCAAGATTATAGATAAGTAGGTAGGCGTAATTAAATATCTATATCAAACCTCACCCTCAATCCCTCTCCTTAATAAGGAGAGGGAAGCCGGAGGCAGGGTGAGGTGTTATATTTAATTTGACCCACTTACTTATTATCAACTAAATTTTTGAAAAGCGGATGTTCCCGAATTCTATCAAAGTCTGGGTCAGTTTTAGCAAGTTCCCAGAATATATCTGGTTCGCCTTTTATTGATTGTTGTAAATTTTGAATCGCCAAAGCTACATTACTTTGCAGCGCATAACAACAAGCTTTGTTGTACCAGTATTCTGGATAGTCAGGCTTGATTTCAATTGCTTTGTTGTAAACAACTAACGCTTCTTCATATCTTTGTAATTCCATTAAAGTGACACCTTTAAAATTCCAAGCATCGCTATTATCTGGTTTTAGTTCCATAACTTTGTCATAAGAGGCGATCGCATCTTCATACCGATGTAAGTAATAAAGTGCATTGCCACGATCTAGCCAAAAACCATAAAAGTCAGAATCGATAGCGATTGCTCGTTCATAAGAGTCTACAGCGGCTTGATAATCTTGCTGTATTGCTAAGGTTTTTCCTCGTAACCACCAAGTATTGCTGTCATCTGGTCTAATTGCAATCACTTTATCATAGGCAGCGATCGCTTTATCATAATGCTGTAATTTTGCCAAAATTTCGCCTTGATTATACCAAGCTTGGTAGAAATCTGACTGGACGGCGATCGCTTGGTCGTATGCTGCTAAAGCTTCTTCGTATTTTTCTAAATCTTTAAGAACAATTCCTCGATAATACCAAATTTCTGGATCGTCAGATTTAGTTTCTAGTGCTTTTTCGTAGGCTGTAATTGCCTCTGCATATCTTTGTAAAGAATAAAGCGAATAACCACGCCGAAACCAAGCCTTAGGGTAGTCTGGTTGAATTTGAATAGTTTGGTCAAAGGAGGCGATCGCTTCCTCATGTTTATTTAAAAAATAAAGCGCATAGCCTCGCCAATACCAAGCATCAGCATTTTTACGTTCCCTTTTAACAACTTTGTCATAGCAGGCGATCGCTTGCTCGTATTGTTGCGAAGAAAATAGGCGATCGCCTTGGCGCTGTAAATCTTTGTTTTTATCTCTAAATATCCATAATAGCAAAATTATTCCTAGTACTAAATACTGTGATGACTGTCTAAATATCCCACTAGCTATAAAGGCTAAGTCTAGGGGAACGCCTAAAAATTGATTAATTTCATTAGTCAAATTCCATAATAATCTATTGAAAGGTGTAGCAAACCATAACAGACCAATCAGCACCCAAATTCCATATTTCCTAAACTTGTTAAATTGCTGTTGAATTGGTTTTGGTAACCACGGCTCAATAATTCCATAGCCATCAAGGGCAGGAATAGGTAATAAATTAATTAAAACTATATATATATTCAGAGAAATTATATAAGCTAGTGAAATAATAAAAAGATACAAAACCGAATTTTGACTTTGTAGCCTCAAGGAATACCAGCCAAATTGAAAAGGCAAGGCCAGCAAGCAAGCTAAAATAACATTCGCAATCGGTCCAGCAGCAGAAACAGCACTTTTCCATTTGCGATCGCGTAATCGATTCTGATTAATATAAACTGCTCCTCCCGGCAGAGCAATACTACCAATGAGGAGAAAAAATAATGGGATCACCAAACTCAAACTCGGCTCGGTATATTTGAGTGGATTTAAGGTCAAATATCCCTTATCTTTAACGGAAGTATCACCACCCAAATAAGCTACTACGGCATGACCAAATTCATGCAAACATAAAGACAATATCCAACCAAGACAGATAAAAACAGCTACTAACCACATAATTTTAATTTGTTATTCATAATTAATATAACCTGAATTTCGGTATGGCGACTTTACTAGAGTAGTTCCTTTACTAAGCATTCAGAATCAACAAGTTAAGGCAGACATGAAAGATCGGATTTTAATTCTGACTTTACCTAAACTAGAGCAACACCAAAACAAAGTATTTAAAGTGAATTTAGTCCCCTCTCAAAATGCTACAGCTTCTATAGAAGCTGGGGTAATACACAACCCAACATTACATCACAACAAAGCGTTTAAGCCAGGGCTATTTCATTCTCATCTAGCCCACCTCAGAATAAATTCTGAGGCTAAGGGATTTCCAAGAAGTAAATTATCCAATAAAACGAACCTTATTAGGCGCAGAGGACACAGAGATAGGAAGAGGAAAGAGGATTTTTATATGAGATTTTTGGATATTTTTAAATTTGGAAGTCCCTAATAGCAAAACTCGTCTAAAGACGACTAAGAAAGACTTTTAGTCCACTAATACCAATATGAAGATGCGCCAAAATATATAAGGAACGAACTACAAAGGGCGCAGACGACACAAAGAAACAAAGAAAGAAGAAGCCAAGAAAATTTGGCGCAGCCTCACAAAGAAATGGTAAGCTAAAAAACAAATAAGCTTGCATAACCCTTATTAAATATAACTCTTGTGGGGTGGGCATCCTGCCCGCCCAGTATATGCAAGTTTATTTGTGGAACAGCTTATAAGCGTGGACTTGGGCTATAAGAGAGGAACTTTAGTTCTGGGCGCTTATGTCTAAAACGAAATAGCCCTGGCGTTTAAGCTACTTGAGAAAATTTTCTCTCTCATTCAATAGTTTTTATATCTTTAGAAATAGTTGCATTTTGAGAAAAACCCCAGCTAAACTTATCAGCTGGGGTTTTTGTTAGTTAACTTCTAAAAAACAGATCGGCTAATATATTCCAATAAATTCAGACAGAGGGCGCTATTCCTCTTGAACATCAACCCAAATACTGCCTTCTTCCACACGAATAGGAAATACTGGCAATGCTTTTTGTGGCGAAACCATCGAGAGTACCTTACCTACACCAGGTGGCCAGGAACACCAGCCTTGTACCTCACCAGTCCGCAGGTCAAAAGCACTGCGATGGAAGGTACAAACTATTGCCCCATCTTCAGTGATTTTCCCACTTTTCAACGGTAATTTTAAGTGGGGACAGTTGTTATCTACAGCATAAAGCTGATTTTCGTGATTCAAAACCAGAATTTTCCGGTTACCAACTTTCACCACTTGTCGCGTACCTGGGGAAAGTGCTTCGACTGCAAGAACTTTAGTCCAACTCATTAGGTTCTCCTCTCCTAATTAATCTGCTTTCAGTTTCTCGCAATTGTGACCACTGCGATCGCCTTTTACTTTTGGGGAGCGGGGAAGGATAAACTCACTAGATGACATTTTCTTAAAATAGCGATCGCTACGACCGGCTTTGCCTACCGTGGTGAGTTAGATTATAGGTTAATGAAAAATCTTAGAGGGTGTTTATAAAAAAATTAATCCCCTAGCCTCAAACCTCTTTCCATAAGCATCTGAGGTTCGATATTCTCAACTTTAGGTATCACTTTTAACTGAGAAATCCGGGCGATCGCATCAGCAATATTACCTGATTGGACACGCAACCAAGCGGTGTGAGGCGCATAGTCAAGGCTTTCTACTATTTCGTAACCGGCTCGATTAATTACCTGGCGCTGCGACTTCACATCAACGCCTTCAGCAAAGCGGATGAAAACCAGCCCAGTTGGTACTGCTATCGAACCATTTGGTTGTAATGTGTAAATTGGAGTTAGTATCCCCTGTTCTGATTGATTGGGTTCCCCTGAAAAAACTGCTATTTTACCATCGTTAAGTTGTAAAACTGCTCCTAATGCCACGGTTTTAGGTTGATTGTAATGTATTGCATAGTACCCAGGCTTCCGAGTGTAGGATACAGCAGTACGTAGACGTAGCCCGGATTCGGCATCGCCGCCAACGCAAATTTGTTCAGGATACTCAGAAAAGTAATCTTTTTGAAATCTCACTTCAGGAATCAGGGGTAAAGAGTACACCTGTAGAAAATACTCAGCCGGGAAATAAAACATTTTTCTCAAGTTCTAATGATGTTATAACGTTTTTCAATGGTATGGAATGGAATACAAATCTTCCATCGGGATGCAAGCTATCCGCCTTTATTCATACTGAAGATTCATAAATCTCGCACTGCGTTTCTATCCCGCCTCGGAATGAATTCCGAGTCTCATAGCCAAAGAACTTTAGTTCTGGGCGGGATATCGTTGAGTCTGACAGTTTCACTCTGACAAAAATCTACTTCATACAAACTCCAAGCGCAATAGAAGTGAG
Source organism: Nostoc sp. (assembly GCF_036917635.1). Lineage (GTDB taxonomy): Bacteria > Cyanobacteriota > Cyanobacteriia > Cyanobacteriales > Nostocaceae > Nostoc. The sequence goes on along the minus strand of NZ_JBALCW010000006.1, from coordinate 67,561 downwards.
ATTTTCCAGATGACCTGAATTGTCAGATTTTTAAGATAGTAATATTTTAAATATCCCAGGAGATAAAATTATGGTTCAAGTTCGCTATGGTGGCCAGAATGGCCAACAATATGAACTTGCTATCAGTGACGAACACGTTGTAGTGCGTACCGAAAGCCGCAGTGGTCTTGTCGGTGCAAGACCCTTTGAAGTTGCACCAGTATCACCCGCAGCTCGCAGCATCCTTAATGAATTCGAGTTAGCAACGCGGTTTCGGCAAGCGGGTGTGGAAATTTTGCGAGCGAAAGTTCCCACTCTTGGTGTCGCTTTGCGCGATCGCGCCCGTGATATTCTCAACCAAGAGTCTGAAGTCCAATTTGCCGGACGTGTTCTTATCGATCGAGCATCCAATCAACCGATAATTTACACCGAAAACCTCTTCGTTAAATTCGATAACGAAGAAGAGTCAGGGATCTGCCAAAATGTCTTAAGACGTTACGGCTTAACAATTAAACGCCAACTTGAATATGCACAAAATGCTTATTTTGTCAATGCACCTACAAATACTGGTATAGCCATCTTTGACATCGCCGAGAGACTTTTGCATGAAGAATCAGTTGAACTGTGCCATCCTGAACTAGTGCGTGAATCACGCCAACGTCAGGTTTTTTGGCAGCAGTGGCACTTAAAGCAAACAACAATTAATGGTAAGGTAATTAACGCCCATGCCAACGTTGAGGCAGCTTGGAAGTTGAGCGATGGCACAGGAGCGATTATTGCAATTATTGACGACGGCGTGGATCTCGAACATGAAGAGTTCCGATCCTCTGGAAAAATTGTTGCCCCGCGTGATGTCACACGTAAAACTGACAATCCCAGACCGGGAAACGACGATAACCACGGGACAAGCTGTGCAGGAGTAGCTTGTGCCAACGGCAACTTTGGTGCATCTGGTGTGGCGCCGGGTGCAAAGCTGATGCCGATTCGTTTAGCTTCGGCGCTAGGATCGCAGAATGAAGCAGATGCTTTTGTTTGGGCGGCTCAAAATGGTGCTGATGTAATTTCTTGTAGCTGGGGGCCAGCAGATGGAGTTTGGTACGATCCAAACGATCCTCTACACAACCAGAAAGTACCTCTACCTGATTCCACACGCCTTGCTATGGAGTTTGCAATTAATAAGGGACGCAACGGCAAGGGCTGTGTAATTTTATTTGCGGCTGGCAATGGTAACGAAAGCGTCGATAATGATGGCTACGCCAGCTACCAAAAGGTGATTGCTGTGGCAGCTTGTAACGACTATGGCACGAGAAGCGCTTACAGTGACTTTGGTAAGGCGGTCTGGTGTGCCTTCCCCAGCAACAATGGCGATAGTTCTCAAACCCCTGGAATTTGGACAAGCGATCGCTCTGGTGTACTTGGCTATAATTCGGGTAATCGGAATCTGGGTGATGTCCCAGGCAACTACACGAACCAATTCGGGGGAACTTCCAGTGCTTGTCCGGGTGCAGCTGGTGTAGCAGCCCTAATTATTGCTAGAAACCCAAATCTGCGTTGTGACGAAGTGCGAGATATTATTAAACGCTCTTGCGATCGCATTGATCCATCTGGAGGTAAATATGATGCCAATGGTCGTAGCCCTTTCTACGGTTACGGTCGAATCAATGCTCTCAAAGCTGTGGAACTAGCCAAGCCAGCTGAAACATCACCCATCAGCAGATTCCAGGCAGTGCAAGATGTCCCAATTAACGACCTACAAACATCAACATTATCGTTGGCGATCGCTAGTACTAGCCTAATGAAATCAATCAAAGTTAATGTAGACATTGAGCATACTTTTATTGGGGATCTTGTAGTTACTCTTTTTCCCCCAGTGCAAACAAGCGTACTTCCTGTAATTTTGCACGATCGCCAGGGCGGAGCTACAGATAATATAAAAACTACTTATGACGAGGTAAATACCCTTAAACTTGCCGCCTTTAAAGGTAAAAGTCCCGAAGGAACCTGGACTCTTGAAGTTGCAGATAAAGCTGAGGCGGATACAGGAAAAATTCGCAGCTTAACCATTGAAATTGGATTTTAACCCAAGCGTATTAGCTTAAGGATAATTGTAGACTGGGTGAGCGATCGCTTTACCCAACCTTTTTGTGTAAATTCGTGATGAATTGAGAGTTGAAATTTAAACGCAAAGGATCGCAAAGGTTAGCGCAGAGGAACGCAAAAGTTTAATCATCTATACTACCCACAGTTGAGTAAAACGTTCAGCCGTCCATCCAACAATATCTGATACTTGTCCATCACCAACTTCTACAATCCGCTTAGTACCATCTCTACGCTCTATTACATCCACAGAGAAAAACTGACTTTTAATGCGCTTGGCACACTCAGAAACAATCTCTGGAATTTCTTCATCTGGTAAAGCGGCAAAAGGTTTACCATATACGACAAAGTAACGCCTTTCGGTTTCAGGCACAAAATCTTCAATCCGCCGGACACAAATACCTCCCTCAATACTGCCCCGAAATTTCTGCATTTGGGCAACCACTGTTTTGATTTGTGAAGGTTTATCAATCATCGAACCAACTGAGGTTTTGAGAGACTTAACATAATCTTTGATAAAAAATCCATTCCAGCCAAGTCGATTCAACTCACCCTCTAAATCATCATCGACGGAATAAAATTTAGTCTCTGGAGTGAAATCAGTAATCAGGGGATACCAGTTTGTCAGATAGTGCGTAGCTAGATACTCAGCCTTAGAAGTTAAAACACTTGCCCCTGTATTCTCTACAACACTAACCAATAACTCATAATCGGAAGGCGAGAGCATCCAACCCCGATAGACCACTTTTGAATCAGGAGTAGGGACTGGGATAATCTTTAATGAATCAGATCCCAGCGACTCCAAAGAAATAACAGAAGTTGTAAACCCAGCATTTTGCATACAAGCAACTTGCTCCAAGTATGCTGCATCCGCTTTTTTAGGATTGAAGTAATCGCTAGGAAAAAGAAATCTCACAGTATTTGAATTGAATATAGACCACCTCGAATTTTAGGACGAATATAGATAGCGTTTCCTAGTAAGCTACATCATAGCCCCCTCTCGAAAAGCGGGGAGGGGGTTGGGGGTGGGGTTTTTGTGCTTTACTCAAGCGAAAACCCCTATATCCACAACAAACCCGACAAAACTATTTAAACCACAATCCCATCCCATATCTCATCCATCTGAAACCGCTATAGGTATTCAACCAGAATCGATATGACAATCTGCTAACTTTGAGTCACAGTCTCTTTCGCCAAGAACTTCTCTAATTCTGTCAGCGCATCAGCATCTACCTTAGTTTGCATTGGGCAGAACTTAGGCCCACACATCGAACAAAACTCAGCAGTTTTATAGATATCTGCTGGCAGAGTTTCATCGTGATATTCCTTAGCTCTTTCTGGATCGAGTGATAATTCAAACTGACGGTTCCAATCGAAGTTGTAACGCGCCTTAGAAAGTTCATCATCTCTATCTCTTGCACCAGGGCGATGTCTAGCAATATCAGCCGCATGAGCCGCTATTTTATAGGCAATCAACCCATTCCTAACATCTTCGGCATTTGGTAAGCCCAAGTGTTCTTTAGGTGTTACATAGCACAGCATTGCAGTACCGTACCATCCAGCCATCGCTGCTCCAATAGCTGAAGTGATGTGATCATAACCGGGAGCAATGTCTGTCACCAATGGCCCCAAAACATAGAAAGGTGCTTCAGAACACTCTTCCATTTGCTTACGGACGTTGAATTCAATTTGATCCATTGGGACGTGTCCAGGACCTTCCACCATCACCTGTACATCATCTTCCCAGGCTTTGCGAGTTAGCTGTCCAAGGGTTTTCAATTCAGCTAATTGTGCTTCATCTGAGGCATCATGGGTGCAGCCGGGACGCAGGGAATCTCCTAAACTGAAGGAGACATCGTACCTTTTGAAAATCTCAATAATATCTTGGAAGTGGGTATAAAGCGGATTTTGTTTGTGGTGATGCAACATCCACCTTGCCAAAATACCGCCGCCACGAGAGACAATACCAGTGATGCGGTTTCTCACCAAAGGCAAATGCTCAATTAAAATCCCTGCGTGGATAGTTTGATAGTCTACTCCTTGCTGGGCGTGCTTTTCGATGATATGCAGAAAATCATCAGCAGTCAGGTTCTCGATTGTGCCGTGGACACTTTCTAAAGCTTGGTAAACTGGCACTGTACCAATGGGAATAGGTGAAGCCTTGATGATTGCGGTACGAATTTCATCCAAATTACCGCCGCCTGTGGACAAGTCCATCAAGGTATCAGCACCATACTTTACCGCCAGATTCAGTTTATCAACTTCTTCCTGAAGATTAGAAGAGTTGGGAGAAGCGCCGATATTAGCATTTACCTTACATTTGGAGGCGATGCCAATAGCCATCGGCTCTAGGTTAGTGTGATTAATATTAGCCGGGATAATCATTCGTCCCCGCGCCACTTCCTCACGAATGAGATCAGCAGGGAGATTTTCCCGTTGGGCGACGTAGTGCATTTCTTCGGTGATAACACCTTGGCGGGCGTAGTGCATTTGAGATACATTACTCTGCCCACGTCGTTTAGCAACCCATTCTGTCCGCATATTGTAATTCCTCAATAAACAGCTTCCCTCCGCTGGTATTACCCAGACTCAGGTGTTAAGGGTGTGATCTCAGCCTGCTTATGTAGGCACCCCTAGCATTGATGTAGTGTACCACCTTGGTTATATCTGGGAGCAAGGGTATTAAAAATTTATGCTGTTTTTTCGGAGTCTGGCGATGTCTACGACGGGCTGCGCCTACGCTGTTTCTGTTGTTTCTGTTGAATAATTTCTAACACTGCCTTGTGGATTTCCTCTCTTGTCATTGATGCGGGATAAGTCGCAGAGGGAGGTTTTGCCGTCAAACGATCCGCAAATGCATTAAAAGCCTCTTGATCATCTTGATGTGCAAGGACGTAGGCGCGTAATTCTGCCTTGACTCATAGCATCAAAGTTTGGTTTACTCATGGATATTCCAAGTTGCCATCACGACTAATCAGAATTTCTATATCTTTTCTAGCCAAGATGAATATTTTTCCAGTGCGCTCATCCAGACGCACCATGTAAATTGGTTTGTAAGCAGTCGTCAATAATTGACATAGGTAGACACATTTTAGGGCTTGTGCTGCCGTTGAAAGGATAACCGCTGCTTTGATATAAAAGCTTATTTATATTTTATAGTAATTTAATGCAGCCAAAGTTATACCATAATCTGTTAATTTTGCGTAGTTTACAGCCGGAGGCATCGCTGACATTGATGGCGATTGGCGTGCAAACATCTTGTGGTTTAGCAAGCTGTAACTTGAACATTAGAAGAAAAAGATTGTTCGCAATACTTTCTAATTAGAGCTTGGGCATTTTCGCGTCGGTTTCCTGTAAATAAATTACATACTACTTCTTCAGATTCAGAGGAAAGATGTAATAATCCAAAGTCTTTCACCCGTGAATAAAGTAAGGGAACTTCTGCAAGAGCGAGGATAGTTGCTTTTTTGCGATCGCGCTCTTTTGCTTCATCTGAGTCATGGTATGAAGACTGAAAATCTACAACCAAACAAGGTTTATAATCATGGTTTGTTATTAAAGCATCGACATTAGAGCTAAAGAAAAATTTTTTTAGTTCCCAATCAATGCTTTCGTCTAGTACGCAAAATTGGCATAAACTAACCTGTGTATGAATTTTATAACTATCATCTACACAAGTTTGCAAAAACTCTAGCATCCTTTCTTCGTAGGCATTAACTAGCCTTTTGACTTTTACAGACATTATTGTTGCTCCATGAGGATTTTTGCAAAATAAGTAACAAATTCTTCTAATATTTCTTTTGAATTTATAGCTACCTGATATGCATAATTAAAAAGCTTATCTTTACTTATGTCGTCTTTACCAATTTTTAAGCAACAGTCACTATTATCCAAAGAGTTGGAAAGGGGATGCTTACTTATATATTTTTTTTGGATTATATCAATGATTTGCATATTATTAATATTCTGACTTTTAGAATCAGAATAAGTATTTTTGGCTTCTTTATAAGCTATGCCCTCAAAATTTAATTCAAATTCTCCTGTAATTTGGCTTTCAAAGGTTTCTCTATATTCTTTACTTAAATCCAAAAAAACGCTTTTTTTACTAGGTCTTATCCAATAAAATTTTGATATTTCTTGAAACATTGTTACTACATTTTTCAATTCAGGCATTTTTGTAAAAAAATTGATTGAAAAGTTTAGCTTTAGCAAATACGGCTCTAATATCTCCTGAGGAATAGAAATAGATAAACCTTCTTTTCTCTGAGCCAAAATAAGCTGATAACGTTTAGCTCCTTTTCCAGGATTTTTCAGTTTATATCCTATATATTGAGATGTGCGTTTTTCCTCAAACTTTTCATAAAAACCAAGTTTCTCCAGCATAGTCATAGCTAAAGACAGCAAATCTTCGCCGCCTTCAATCACCTGAATATTTGTTGAAATCAAACGGGGAACGCCATTTTCTACCTCAAAACGCTGGATGACATCGTATATAATTTTTGACATTAATTAATTCCCAAAAACATTGGCTAAGGTTCATAGGAATAATGTAACGCTTATTCTAAAATAATCCAATAGTCTTAGATAAGATTTTTAGCTTTTTTGGTAAGTGCTTATTCTCTCAATAGCTTGATGGCTATACGAAAGGCGATCGCACCCTTCAAGCAAAAGCTTTTATATTATGGGGCGATCGCCTTAAATTTGTACCTTGAGCTTTATGGGCAGGGGGAGGTTTGTTAAATTGGCTGTTTCAGCAACTAGGCACAACTACTTTCGCGTGTTTGTTAACATAGTCCACAAATAATTGCTTCAGCCGGGGACTAACGCTGGCGTGTTCAAAAAATCCAAAACCCAGATTCTTGGCTTTTGCTAAGGTTTCTTCTGGTGTTAATCCTTCCTGGATAGCGATACTTAAGAGCGCAATTCCAGTCGATCGCATCCCGGCTGCACAATGCACCACTGCTGGTTTAGGCATTTGTTCGAGTGTCGTAAGGATTTTGGTAATAGCCTCTTCATTTAAATTTTTTAAATCCACCTTGAGTGGAACATTCGTATAATGCAGCCCCAATGCTTCCGCTACTTTTTGCTCATCCTGGGAAAATCCTAACTCATCAGGCGATCGCAGATTTAAAACGGACTTAAAACCTTCTTGAATAGCTTGCTCAAGCTGTTTTGGTATGACTTGTCCTGTTGTTGTCAAGTTTTCGTTAATCTGTATGGCGTTGATCACATTCACTCCTTTTGACTTTCTAATGGCTTCTAGCTTGATAAATAGTCGAATCAGCAAGCTTTAAGAAGACATTCAAATAAGCACCCTAAAATTAGCTAAATATCAAAAGATATTGCTTGATTACTTCAAAATACATATTTTGAAGTTGGTTATTTTATTGCTTTATCCATAATATACGGTTTACCGATAGATTTATCGGTAATTTGATTATATTATACTTTTTATCGATAGGATTACCGTAATTTATATTTCAAGAGTTATACTATTGGGCAAGTTGAGGGAGCAATTAAACCACGTCTATCTTGAAACCTATAGTTCTTCCATGATGAAAAGGATTTGCCCTCATCCCCCAACCCCGAATCCCTCTCTCTGGGATTCGGGGAGCCAGAATTTCAAACTCCCTCTCCCAGAGAGAGGGAGAGGGATTTAGGGAGAGGGTGAAAACTACGGTTCTCAACTAAGATTTGGTTTAGATCAGGATTTTCGTGAACAAGGGTATAAATAATGATTGCTACAGAACAAGTTTCTTCTCTATCCATTGGGATAGTATTGTTCCCAAATGTGACGCAGTTAGATTTCACGGGGCCTTATGAAGTCTTTGCAAAATTGCCAAACGTGCAATTATATTTGCTGGCCCAAACACTCGAACCAATTCGGAGCGATCGCGGACTGGCTTTTCTACCTGACACAACCTTTGCTCAAGCCCCAGCCTTAGATGTGTTATTTGTGCCAGGAGGCCCAGGTATCAATGCCAAAATGGAAGATGAAAAGTTTCTCGACTTTCTCAAAACCCAAGGAAAACAAGCCCGCTACGTTACGGCTGTCTGCACTGGTTCTCTGCTTTTGGCGGCGGCTGGTTTACTTCAAGGGTATCGCGCTACTACTCACTGGCTATCGTTGGATTTACTTGAGATGTTGGGAGTTGAGACAGTTGCCCAAAGGGTTGTCATTGATCGTAATCGAATTACAGGCTCTGGTGTGACAGCTGGCATTGATTTTGGGCTGGCTCTAGCTGCTGAGTTATTCGGGGAAGCGATTGCTCAAGCAATTCAACTAGGGATTGAATACAATCCCCAACCCCCTTTTAACAGTGGTTCTCCCCAAACTGCTCCTGCGGGTGTAGTTGCTCGCGTTACTGCTGCGAGTCACAATGCTCAGGAAATCAGACGGCAGATTGTCCAGCGAGTTGTGACTCAATTGGAAACTGCTAAGATCACTAAAGTAGTTAATAAACCACGTCTATCTTGAAACCTATAGTTCTTCCATGATGAAAAGGATTTGCCCTCATCCCCCAACCCCGAATCCCAGAGAGAGGGATTCGGGGAGCCAGAATTTCAAACTCCCTCTCCCAGAGAGAGGGAGAGGGATTTAGGGAGAGGGTGAAAACTACGGTTCTCAACTAAGATTTGGTTTAATTTGGCTAGTTGATGTGTTGCGATGTCTACAACGGGCTACGCCTACGTAACTCAAATTTTGCATAAGTAAGTGGGCGCAAATAATCATCACTGGCTCGTAGTTGCGCTAAAGCGCAAGAGGGCGCAACTACGAGCCAAATACAGAGATTTTACTTTTCGTTACATAGTTTGGTTTTATCTTGTCTACCTACTTACCAGTCTTGAACCTATGAGCGCTAACCAAATATCTCTTCGGCCTGCCCAACAAACAGATGCGTGGGTGCTGAGTGCAATTCATATTGCTGCCATCAAAGCTCTGCCTGCAACTTTTTACACCCGAAAAGAACTTTTAGCTTGGCGTAATAACCGCGACAAACCTGATGGTTCAAAAATCTTGAAGAGGATGAAAGTGGAAACTTTCTGGGTTGCGATCGAGGGAGATGTTGTTATAGGTTTTGCTAGTTTTATTGTTGATGAACTGATCGGGTTGTATGTCCATCCTAAATATCAAGGTAAAGGTGTCGGGCGTGCTTTAGTTCAACATTTTTGCGATGAAGCAACTAATCAAGGTATAAATAAGGTAATTACAACTGCTAGCCTCTATGCGGAAGGTTTTTATTTACGACTGGGATTTACTGCCATCCAAAGAGCGCCTCATTATTTAAGAAGTGGAGTAGTTGTTCCAGTTACTAAAATGAGTAAAATATTAGTTATTGCACCGAAATAAGTTTAAGCCAATATAAGATTTTCAATAACTTTAAAAATGCTAGTATCAAGATTATTTTCCCCAAGTTGCGACAACTTTTTCCACATAACCTATGATCTAAGTAAGTACTTGCCAGCATAAATGAATAAAACCATCCGTTCATCAACTCTCACCCGTACACGTTTGATTGAAGCCGCCTCACAGGTATTTGCTAGCTTAGGTGTTCAAGGAGCAACTACCCGTGAAATAGCTCGTGTTGCTGGTGTGAATGAGGTGACTTTATTTCGCCACTTTGCTAGCAAAGAACAACTTTTGGGAGCAGTGATCAAAAACGCCTTGGCGCTCCAGACAGAAGCCCTTGCACACCCCCAAGCGTGGACGCAGGATCTAAAAATTGATTTAATCCGGTATGCCCATCTTTACAATACTATGCTAGAAGCACAGGAAGACTTAATTCGTACTTTCATTGGAGAAGCCAAACGTCATCCTGAGGCAGCTAAACAAGTGATTCAAGAAGCTGCAAAGCCTTTAGGAGAAAAACTGGTAGCTTATCTGCAATCGAGTCAGAGACGAGGCACTGTCAGAGCAGATATTGATCTATTTCCAGCAGTTGATATGTTTAAAGGAATGTTATTAGCTGGAATGCTATGCCGTAGTGCAAATTGCACTCAAGGCAGCTATAGCTGTGAGGATTATATCGAAACCTGTGTAGATATTTTTGTGTGCGGTATCAGTGCCACTGCCCTCTTAGTTGTGAATACGGCTGTAAGCCATGATTTTTTAAGATAAGTTATTTCTGCGTGACTCCCTACCAAAACTACTTAAGAGACAAGAGCTTTAGCGATCGCTACTGAATAGAATTTATGTTTAATTGATATTAATAGTAATTAAAATTTCACTAATCTATTAACAAAAAAAATTATCTTAGCATTATCGGTATAGTTATTCAATTAGAGGTTCACAAAAGTTATTCTGAAGTATTAGCTTGAGTAGAGCCGCCACTAACTAAAAGGGCTTGTTGTTTTGCCAGCACTTGTTTGCGTAACAAGAGCAATTTTCTATCTTTAATGCCTTCTGCGATTAATCCATCGACAGTTTTGATGAGATAATCAGCGCAGGAACCTAATTTTCCAGATGCGGTGGCAATACTATTAACAGTGGTTGTTAATTGTATCTGATGAGCATACCTGGGATGTTGGCGACTGGCAACGAAGGCGATCGCTTTGAATTCCTGTGTACCATCAAACACCTTTACCCAACGAGCAACGTAGACACCAGCCAACATCTCCCGTCGCCAAATCAGCAGTAATTCTGATGGTACATCAGCAGCTGCAATGCGATAAATAATACCACGACAACTACCGCCCCGATCGAGTCCTAAGAGTAATCCGGGATTCTCTGGAGTACCACGAGCGAGGATCATCCATGTACAGAAGCGCCGATGCCAACCATAAATGATCCCAGCACGGCGCTCGACGTATGTGATTAAAGGATTCCAAATCAGCGAACCGTAGGCAAATATCCAAATATCAGAGTTTGGCGGTTGCTGTTGTAGTGTTTCATGGAGCGATCGCTCTAACTCATCTTCGCTCAGGGTAGTTAGCTTTATTCCAAAGTGTGATGCTTCTAATAGTCTTGTCTGTTCATTTTTGGCTTCGAGGTCGCTACGGCTAAGTGACATAATTTAGTATGCCCTCACGTCCCTGGTAAATTTTGCAACTGCTCATCCAAATGACTACGGTCTGCCAAAACCTTTAACAGCGGCCCATGTGAGGTAAATTCTACAATACTGACCGAAGCAACAGGACATCCCAAACGAAAACGGAAGCGTCCCACATCAATCCCTAGTAAACTACAGAGCATAATTCTGATAGTTGCTTTGTGTGAAACAACTAAAACATTACCACTACTATAATTGTGTTTAATTTCTTCAATTACCTGCAAGGCACGAGAAGCAATTGTAACAGCCATTTCTCCATCAGTTGGAGCATTCCAAGCCGGATCTGCTGACCAGCGAATATAATCATCGTGATATTCATGGCTAATTACTTCTGGCGTTTTTCCTTCCCACTTACCATAGTTGATTTCTTTTAAACCATCTCTGAGTTGTGGTTCTATCTTTATTGCTTCACATAAGGGTTTTGCTGTCAATACAGTTCGCTGCATTGGACTACAAAATATTGCTGTCCAATCCATAGAACTATATACCTCAGCAAAAGCATTTGCCATATCCAACCCTTCTGGGGTAAGTTCTGAGTTTATGGAACCGCAAAAGGAATTATTGCGGCTGCATTCTGTCTGTCCGTGACGGAGGAAATAAAGAGTTAGGCTCACGGTATATTCTCATTGATTGTAAATTTAAAAGCGCTAACAATCAGATGTAGCTGAAGATAGTTAACGCCTGTGATATATTACTACAATTTTTTGATATTTGGAATGATTTTCAGGGCAAAGTTAGCGCAATTAGGCTTGTGGTAGATATCGCCCTAACGCGATCGCTTATCTGGCCTATTTTAATAAGCAAAAAATAAGAGATTCAAAATAATTGAATTACTTACATTTCTAAACTTGAAATTTATAGAGTTATTCCTCTAATTTATAATACATTTATTTGATAATCTAGAGACGTAATTTATTACGTCTCTAGATTAATGCCAATCAAGCTACTTCTCTAACTTTCCACCCTTGCTAAGGGGAGAAGAAAAATGTATAGCCTTGAATCTTTAATCCTTCATTATTTTTTGCAAAAATGGAATCCATCCCATTTATATTCTTATTTCTGCAAAAAATCTGGATTATTTATTAGTCAATATTTTTCTTGACATTATCTTTCACGTCTTCAATCCCGTGACGTACTTCGCTCTCAGCTTGCTTTGCTTTACCTTTAGCTTTATCTTCTGGATCTCCGGTGATATTTCCTAAAGCTTCTTGGGCTTTACCTTCAACATTTTTAGCAGCTGCTTTTGCGCGATCTTCAATGCTCATTTTGTACTCCTAATTTAATCAAAAACTTATTTCAAAGCTGTAAATAAACCTTGAAATTTTTTGTTATTACTTTTACACACTAGCTTAAAGTTTTTGCTAAAGCCTTCCACCACAAGACATATTAAATAATTCGTAATTCTTAATTCTTAATTCTTAATTCTTAATTCTTAATTCTGAAAGTTAGTTGTAGTAAGCTTTCTGGCTGTTGGTTGAATAGAAAATAAAGTAAGAACAGTTTAGTTACCTATGCTAAAAGACATAGAACAAATGTAAATATGGTAATCCCTTCTTTTGACTGTTTAAATAAAAAACCCAGCTTCCTATAGAAACTGGGTTACTAAAGTTATGGGGATATTTTTTGTCTAATCTAGAAAACCCATCAAGCTTTCAGAATTGTCAATCTCATTTGATGCTATTGGACGATTACCGAAGGTGGAATAGCTTTCATCAATTACCAATAAACTTGAGCCAATTGGACGAATCCCAGAGAGATTTATACTTTCAACCACTTCAAATTTATTAGCGCCAATTGGACGAATACCCATTGAGTTATAGGTTTCAACTACTTCCAAGGTACTGGTGCTAACGGGACGCACCCCAGCAATTGACAGGTGTTCAGCAACTTCTAAGTCGCTAGCGCCTATGGGACGAATTCCAGAAATGGCGAGTGTCCCAGTAGCTCCCACTGGCAGTTCACTAACTTCCTCGACTTTATCAGCATTCAAGCTCTGGTCTTGTTGATTTTCAACTTCCTCTGTAGCTTCCCCTTTAGACTTGGCATTTTGCCGAGAACTGGTTGCTTTGCCAGCGTTGCTAATAGTCATAAACGAAAACCTCTGGTTTGTTAATTGAATTTTACAATAATTAAGGAAAGATGAAATTTTTTCCCATATACATTAGAGTTTAACCTTAAAAAACCTCATATAGATACATATAGATACAAGAATCTTTAAAACTGATACATAAGTAAATTTAAATTAATAATTTTTGTAAATAAATATTAATATTTATTTGCTCTAATAAGCCAGCTAGAATGGATACAGGGCGGAATCGTCACCATGAGATAGGGTATTTACAGCAAAACTGTATGACAGAATTTTGTCTTCAAGCTCCCTTTAGTCCCACAGGCGATCAACCACAAGCGATCGCACAACTTACTGCTAGTATCCAAGCTGGTAATCGTTACCAAACTTTACTCGGAGCTACTGGAACTGGTAAGACATTTTCGGTAGCAGCAGTTATTGAGAAAATTGGCAAGCCTACTTTAGTTCTGGCGCATAACAAAACCCTTGCTGCCCAACTTTGTAATGAGTTGCGAGATTTCTTTCCCAACAACGCAGTCGAGTATTTTGTCAGCTACTACGATTATTATCAGCCAGAAGCGTATATTCCCGTTACGGATACTTATATTGAAAAAACGGCAGCGATTAATGATGAAATAGATATGTTGCGGCATTCAGCGACGCGATCGCTTTTTGAACGCCGTGATGTCATTGTCGTTGCTTCCATCAGTTGCATCTACGGTTTGGGAATGCCAGCAGAATATCTGAAAGCTGCCATCCCTCTTCAGATAGGTATGGAAGTAAATCAACGCCAAATTTTACGGGATTTGGCGAATGTTCAATATAGCCGCAACGACATAGAAATGGGTCGGGGAAAATTTCGCGTCCGTGGTGATGTCTTAGAAATCGGACCAGCTTATGAAGACCGGATTATTCGTGTCGAATTCTTTGGTGATGAAATTGACGCGATTCGCTATATTGACCCCGTGACAGGGGAAATTCTCAAGAGTTTGTCAGCGGTGAATGTTTACCCTGCACGTCACTTTGTCACCCCAGAAGAACGGTTAGAAGTAGCTTGTAATGACATTGCAGCCGAGTTAAAACAGCAAAAACTAGACTTAGAACAAGCTGGGAAACTATTAGAAGCGCAACGCATAGATCAACGTACACGCTATGACCTAGAAATGCTGCGCGAAGTGGGTTACTGCAACGGCGTTGAGAATTATTCCCGTCACTTAGCAGGAAGACAAGCTGGAGAATCACCAGAATGTTTAATTGATTATTTTCCCAAAGATTGGCTACTAGTTATAGATGAATCTCACGTAACAGTGCCACAAATTCGCGGCATGTATAACGGCGACCAAGCTAGAAAAAAAGTTTTAATTGAACATGGATTTCGTCTTCCTAGTGCTGCTGATAACCGTCCTTTAAAAGCCGAGGAATTCTGGGAAAAGGTGAATCAGTGTATTTTTGTATCAGCAACTCCTGGAAATTGGGAATTAGAAATTTCTGAAGATCGTGTAATTGAGCAAGTAATTCGACCAACTGGAGTAGTTGATCCAGAAATTTCTGTGCGTCCCACAGAAGGACAAATTGATGATTTGTTGGGAGAAATTAAAGATAGAGCCGATCGCCATGAACGAGTGTTAATTACCACATTAACTAAGAGGATGGCGGAAGATTTAACCGAATATTTGCAAGACCACGGTATCAGGGTAAGGTATTTACATTCCGAAATTACTTCTATTGAGCGCATTGAAATTTTACAGAACTTGCGCGAGGGGAAATTTGATGTATTAGTTGGCGTAAACTTGCTGCGGGAAGGCTTGGATTTACCCGAAGTTTCTTTAGTAGCAATTATGGATGCAGATAAAGAAGGTTTTTTGCGAACCGATCGCTCCTTAATTCAAACTATTGGTAGAGCCGCGCGTCACGTCCAAGGACAAGCAATTTTATATGCCGATAATATGACAGGTAGTATGATTAAAGCTATTGATGAAACAGATAGACGGCGTGGGATTCAAACGGCACATAATCTACTGCATGGGATTACACCGCAACCAATTGTGAAAAAATCAAGTAATGCGATTTTGGCTTTTTTAGATGTATCTCGGCGGTTAAATGCAACTGACTTGAAAGTTGTAGATGAACATATAGATGAAGTGCCATTAGAACAGATTCCAGGGTTGATTACTCTGTTAGAAGCACAGATGAAAGAGGCGGCGAAGAAACTGGAATTTGAAGAGGCGGCAAAATTGCGCGATCGCATTAAACATCTTCGGGATAAAATGCTGGGGCGTTAAGGGACTTCCAAATAAAAAAATATCCAACTATTTATATTGTGGGGTGGGCGACACGAGCGCCCAGTAGCCAAAGGCGTATTATTGAGTACTGGATTTTAGATGTAAATGGGCGCAAGTTATATATGTATCGTCTCCCTAGTCCAGACGGATATGATAGTGAGAGCATACTTGCAGAGGATGTGACAATTTCACCTTTAGCTTTTGGTGATTGTGCGATCGCTATTCGGGAATTATTGCGAAAAATCTAGGAAGCGATCGCATTAAACATCTACGATATAAAATCCTCGGATATTACTGCTTAATCGGGTTAGCAATCAAATTCAAACAACCTCTTAGGTGATTGATAACTTTAAAATAAAAAAATCCGCAGAATTACAAATGAGCGATGCCTACGGTAAGTTACGCCTACGCTGGACACTGACAGGAAAAAAAGCACTGATTACAGGTGCCACCAAAGGCATTGGGCTAGCTGTTGCCAATGAGTTCTTATCTCTCGGTGCAGAAGTCACAATTGTGGCACGAAATTCTCAGGATGTTAACCAACAACTAATTATCTGGGAACAATCAGGATTACCTGCTTATGGGATTACGGCAGATGTTGCAACCCCTGATGGGCGACAAGCTATTTTTGAGCAGGTTGGCAAAACCTGGGATAAATTAGACATCCTGGTAAATAATGTGGGAACCAATATTAGCAAAAAAGTAGTAGACTACACGGCTGCTGAATATGAGTTTATTATCCAGACAAACCAGATATCAATTTTTGAGATGTGCCGTCTGTTTTATCCTCTGCTTCAAAATGGGGAAAACAGCAGCATTGTGAATATAAGTTCTGTGGCTGGTTTAGTCTCGAATCGTACAGGCGCTCCTTATGGTATGACTAAAGCGGCTATAAATCAACTGACGCGATCGCTATCAGTTGAATGGGCTTGCGATCGTATTAGGGTAAATTCCGTAGCACCTTGGGCTATTCGCACGCCTTTAACCGAGTCTGTACTCGATAACCAAGATTTTCTCAAATTAGTTTTATCACAAACACCTATGGGAAGGGTTGGTCAACCAGAAGAAGTCGCGGGTTTAGTGGCATTTCTTTGTATGCCATCGGCATCTTTCATCACTGGGCAATGTATCACTGTCGATGGTGGATTTTTGGCTTTTGGTTTTTAAATCTCAAGATGAGATCCATCCAGGAGGTAGAAGAAACTACTTAAATTATTCAGTATTGTGATACTACTGTCTTAAAATTCAGGAAAAAACGCCCGTGGTTCCTATTAGAGATAATAATCCGACAAAAATTACCCCTTATGTGACTTATGGACTGATTGCTGCTAATGTCCTCGCTTTTGTTTATGAAGCAAATCTTCCCCCTCAAGCATTAAATGGGTTTCTACACCTTGCAGCTGTAGTTCCACGAGAACTGACTTTAAGCTTTGGTGGTGTCTCTTTACATCAACCAGTACCAGAGTGGGCAACTTTAATTACCTCACAATTTTTGCATGGTGGTTTCTTGCACTTAGCAGGTAATATGTTGTTTCTTTGGATTTTTGGTAACAACGTTGAAGATAAGTTAGGTCATGCCAAATATTTACTGTTTTATTTATCTTGTGGTGTTTTGGCATCCTTGACCCAGTGGTTCTTCGCTCAAGATTCTAGCATTCCTTCTTTGGGTGCAAGTGGTGCGATCGCAGGCGTTTTAGGAGCGTATATTCTCCGCTTTCCCAACGCCGAAGTTCTCGGCATAGTGCCTTTAGGGTTTTTCTTCCCGACTTTCCGCGTCCCGGCATATTTCTTTTTGGGATTTTGGTTTCTCGAACAAGCCTTCTACGGGCTTGCTAGTTTACAAGCACGTACTAACATCGGTATGGAAAGTGGCGGTATTGCCTACTGGGCCCATGCAGGCGGGTTTATCTTTGGGGCGATTCTCGGTCCACTGTTGGGTTTGTTTAATGATAAATCACAGGAAGAATCTTGGTATAAGTAATTCTTCTGGGTATCATCAAGGCTTTCAATCAGGCTAACTAATTAAATAGGTGAAATTGCTTAAGCTTCGCAACTGCTAGCCTTACAAGTTATATTGCATATTAGCCAATAACTTAGGAAAAACACTTGTGTTTCCCCTCTACGACGAAAATCCGACGCGAATTACCCCGTATTTCACCTACGGGTTAATTGGCATGAATATTTTAGTTTTTCTTCACGAGGTGAGCCTGTCAAATGCACAATTGAGTCAGTTTTTAAATCAGTATGCAGTAATACCTCAAGAGTTAACCACCAATTTGAATAGAGAGTGGATAACATTATTTACATCACAATTTTTACACGGTGGTTGGTGGCACTTAATCTCGAATATGGTGTTTCTCTGGATTTTTGGCAACAATATTGAAGATCGATTAGGTCATGTCAAATATCTGATTTTTTATTTAGCGTGTGGTGCTTTAGCTGCCTTGTCTCAATGGTTTATTGGCATGAATTCGGAAATTCCTTCCTTGGGAGCAAGTGGTGCAATTTCTGGTGTTTTAGGTGCGTACATTATCCGTTTTCCCCAAGCTAGAATCATGACCCTAGTATTTTTGGGGTTTTTCATCACCACAATTAGAGTACCAGCATTAGTAATAATTGGACTTTTCTTTGTACAGAATGTAATCTCCGGTCTTGCTACCCTACAAACAGCAACTCACATGAGCGTGGAAACTGGTGGAGTTGCCTACTGGGCGCACATTGGTGGTTTTGGTTTTGGGGTGATTCTCGCTCCCCTATTTGGATTGTTTAGACAAGACTAAGTACAAAATTTCCGAAATCATTAGACATCTCCAGAAATTAAATATGCGTAATACCAATTCTGTATGAAGATGCGCTAAACCATATTTAAGTACAAGAAAGAAAAACGAACCGCAAAGCCCGCAAAGAACACAAAGAAAAAAAGAAGAAGTTAAGAGGGTTTGACGCAGCCTCACAAAGAAATGGTATAACCTGAAACCCTTGTAGAGACGCGAAATTGCACTCCGTGCCGCTACGAAGAAAGCGTCTCTACATTCATTGTCGGAGATGTCTATTAACAAAACAATTGCAACCTATGAATCTTCTGCGTTTTTTCTGCCATACTCTGCGTTGAAATTTCCCCTATTGGGAAACTATTAGTTTTTGTTGGCACCTGCTGAAAGTTCTTCTGATTCTTCTGCCTTAGATGTAAATCTTGATGATTCTAAGACTTGTTCAGGTAAAGAAACAATGATATCAGCGCCATTAATAATTGCTCCTAATAGCCCCAGTTCCGATTCAACTAATTGATCGATAGCTTCACCTAACATGTTCTCTTGTGTATAGTGTGGTCGCGCCACAAGTACTATGCCATCGCTGTAGGGTTGGATTAACAAAGGATCATTGGATATACTAAGAGAGCTAGTATCTAAAATAACCATATCAAAACGTTCGCGCACATCCTCCATCAGCCGCCGCATTTCGCTAGATTCAAGAATAGCGGCGGATTGTCGCACAGGTCCAGGGCTGGGTATGATGTATAAATTTTCTACATGAGGAACTAAACGAATACATTCACTTAAGTTCGCGTAATAACGCAGGGGTTCAATAGTGGCGTCGGGGTCAGGAATTATATTTAGGGATGTACAACGAGAAGGCGATCGCAAATCTGTTTCGATAATCAAGGTTCTTTTACCAGCCCGGGCTGAAGCTATACCCAAATTATAAGCACTTGTCGTTTTACCCTCTAAACTACTAGTGCTAGTAATCAACACCACCTTTAAGGCTTTACCACCAACCCGGCGCAGATTACTACGGAATTTTTCATAAAATTCTAAATAAGGAGAATCCGCAGAAAGTAGCACTGGCACTACTTCTTGTGGCAAATCATCAACTGGCATTAAAGGCAATTCTCCCAACAGTGCCACTTCCCTCTGCTTGAGGCTCTCGCGGATATCCTCTCTGGTTTTGAAAGTACCTTCCACCGCTCCCAAGAAAAATATCAGCCCGCCACCAATCAACACACCTAACAAACCACCCACAGCAAGGGTAATAGGCACACTCTTGGAGGGTTTGATATCCGCAGTCGCTGTGGGGCGTCTGGCAATGCTAAGGCTGCTGGTAGTTTCTACTTCTGCGGTTTTGGCATCGGTTAGCTTTGCCTGCATTTGGTCATAGATGGCTTTTTTAAGTCCAACCTCTTGTTCTAAACGCGATCGCTCTAATTGCTTATTGGGTATCAAAGAATACTCTTGCCGTAGTCGCGCTTCTTGTTGGATTTCTTGAGCTAGTTGTTGTTGCAGCGTCTCCCGTTGGGTTTGCAAAGACACCATTTGGTTTGCCAACTGCTGGCGGGCTGGATCTAAGCTACTTTGGGCGCGAATCCCGGCAACGCTACCCTGAAGCGGAGCCGCCGTTCCATCACCACCTAATACTTCCGCAGCCCGTTGTTGCAGCAATTCCTCAGCAGCTTGTTTCTGACGCTGCAACTGAACCATCGTTGGGTGTTCTGGTCGCAAATCTTTTCTGAGTACAGCAATTTGCGACTCACTTTGATAAATTTGCGATCGCAAGTTACCAATAATTGGATCGGCACTCAAAGCAGAAGAAATATAAGCCTGTCCGACTGTTAAGCCTAACTTATTGTGTAAACTATTAACTTGACCATCAACCCCAGAAATAGTTAATTGAATTTGCCGTTGCAGATTTTGGCTGGCAGTAATAGCGCTTAACAAGCTGCCATTCTCCGCCGCTAATATTGCCGTTCGCTCTATGCGATCGTACTGTTCTAGCTTTTTTTCGGCAATTTGCAATTCCCGTTTAGTTTGTGGTAAGCGCTCGTTAATCTTTTCAATAATTGCTTGTAATCGCCCAGTATTGATGTCACTGCTCAACTTAATCATTGATTGCATCAAGTCAGTCAAGACCTCTATGGCTCGTTTAGGGTCACTATCTACATATTTCAGTTCAAAGATACTCGTTTCTAAATCTCCAGTCTTGGCATTTTTTTTAGGTAAAGAAAGGACAATATTAGAACCGAGTTGTTTCGGTTGGATATTTACTTTCTCTGCCACTGTCGCAATTATCTGGTTTGATAATAAAACATCTTCATTTAGTTCCTTTCCTTGCTGTTGGATTTGAGTACCAGTTGCAGAGAAAGAAACTGGTGGACCAGCATAGGTTAGTGCGGCAGATGCTATGTATTTAGTAGGTGGCTCTGGCTGCATAGCCACCACAGTTGACCCCACTACGACTAAACCAAAACTAGCTAGTCCAATCCACTTATATTTTTCAAAAGCAATAAGATAGCGTTTAACAATTGGTGGGGTCATGGTCGCTTCGCTCCAATTCAAAATTTAAAATTAAAAATTCAAATTTAGGAAGCACCAAACTAAAGATAGTGGCTTTGATATAAGGATGCTATCAACTTCCTACTGTATACACCGATTGATATCTTTAATATTTTTACATCAACGAATTAAAAGAGAAGTTAGAGATGTGGCTTCCTGCACTCCCAACTATTTTCAGATTGTATCCTTCTTTTAAAGTCTTTAATTTGACCCGCCACCGAAGTTGTCAAAAAATCGGAGAAAGGACTGGACATTAAAGAAGGGTTGGGTAATGGTAGTCAAGAAATTAGTAATTTTACCGATGAGGTTGCGACCAACAACAAGAACATCATTATCTTGAAGGGCTACATTTTGAGACGCATCGCCTCCTAGAGCTTTTTTAGCATCAAGTTTCTGGGTAACAGCTTTACCTTGTTCAGGATCAAAGCGAACCAGAGCGATATCTCGGAGATTAGCAGTATCGAGATTTACTCCTCCCAAAGCATCTACAAAGGTACTCCCGTTAGGTAGTGCTTGAATGGAAATACCTCCCGCAGCGTAGTTTAAAACGCGGATTCTAATCTGTGGTGTGGCCAAAGATGAACGTGCTACTAAATTGCGGTCATAATCGTCATTATTACCAACTTCACGACGGGGGACTAGTATAGCATCTCCGTCTTGTAAGCGTAAATTAGGAATTGAACCGCCATCTTGCAGTGCTGCATATAAATCAATAGTTTGTGAAATCACAGAACCATCAATTAACTTCCGGCGTACTTGCACTTGTCGCAGGTCTGCATTCAAAGTTGAACCACCAGATATTAGCAAGGCATCAGCAACGCGGGGTGTTGTTGAATTAATTGGATAAATTCCTGGTTTAAATATTTCCCCACTAATGGTAACTTGAACTGGTCGCGTCCCTGCCAAGGATACTATTACAATTGGATCGGGTAAAATTTTACTTAAACCCAAGCGAATTTTTTCTTGAGCTTCTTCCAAAGTTAAGCCTTGTAATGACACTGTTCCCACTTGTGGCACTACGATGTTGCCTTCTGGACTAATTGCAGCTTGAAAACTTAAGTCTTGACGCTGCGTTGCCAAGGCTAAAACTATTACTGGATCAACCACATAACGATTTAAACCCAAGCGAATTTTTTCTTGAGCTTCTTCCAAAGTCAAACCTTGTAAGGAAACTTTTCCTAATAGCGGCACAACAATGTTACCTTCTGGGTTGATTAAAGCTTGAAAGCTCAAATCTGGAAAGCGCTGAACCGAAACGCTAATTCCATCTCCTATTCCTAAGCGGTACGGGCCTGGAGGACGCTGAAGCACAACGCCAATTGTATCTCCTGGACCCAAAAGATAGCGGCTCAGTTGGGGGGAAATTTCGTTATTTGCACCTGGAGGTACAACTTCAGTACCTGGCACAGGCGAAGGTGGTTGCCTTGGTGATTGTCCCTGAAATGGAAAAGGCTGGGCAACAACAAGCTGGATAGGTGTTGTTAAGAAAACTCCTACTTGAAGACTGAAAAAACACAGGGCGCTGAATGCACGCATATAAGAACTTGGATCTATGAACATCGGTCCAGGAAAACTGAGATAAAAATTAGTAGCGCCGAGTGGTAATTTTACTCTCAAAATGTCCTAAATGTCTCTTTTATCTGGGAGTATTTTACCAAGAAAAAGGAGAAAAATTTTACCAATTTTAATTTATAACATCATATTTTGAACCTGAACGGGATTATAAAGATACTTATAATGAATCTCTGCACAAGGGCATCTCTAACAGACTCTATAAAGGGCCTGCCATCAATTGAGTTTGCACTGTTTCTCCAATAGACTGTGCTAAAGGCCAAGATGTTTCTACTTGCCCCAAAGGTTCCATTGGAATCAGAATGCTCACACTCACCCAAGGAGTGCGTTGCTTACGCCACTGGGCTAATTGATCTGCCAAGAACCAGTGTAAAGGTGATGGATTTCCGCCGTCTGGCATAGCGTACCATTGCAAGACAGCGAAGGTTTGCGGTGGTGTGACGGCGCGAAAGAACCTAGCTTCTACTTTAGTTATGACATTTGAAGCTAACTTTGCAGGCGGTTTCACAGTAAATTCAGCAGAACGATATTGAGCTATATCCCACTTTCCCCAGCGTGACCTTCCCCAGCCGTTAACGTCTGTCCACTCTACCTCTGGTTGATCCATAGGCCCATTTTGGGGCAGCAAAAGTAAGATTGCCTGGGATTCGGAACCTTGTTTTTTAAGTACCTGCAAAGACCATTTATGTTCGCCAATTTCCTGTTCTGCTTGTTCAATAGTTTGCCAACCAGGAAGGGCTAACCCAGCATTGCGGATCTGTTTTAACTTGTTGAGGGTAGTAACAGGTGGCGGCTGTTTCCATTGCCAGTGTCCTGTCAGGTATCCGGGAATTGCTCCTATTGCCAACAAGAGTAGCAATAACAAAAGTGCTGCTACCTGGCTCAATTGGTTTTCCTTAAAAAACTTGGAGAAAGAAATCATCAGTAAAATTTATGATACTTAGGCAAAATTTTACTTTATAAAATCACACCATGAGTTCAGTAATATTTATGAGTAGAGAAAAAGCAGGGGAGACAAGGCACACATAAATAAATAAGCAATGCCCAATGCCGATAATTTAAAATCTTACCAAACGATGTAAAGGTTTCAAACTCAGGGATGATGAGTAATGAGTAACTAAATTGACAAAATCAGACTATAAAGAGTGATATTAAGCGAGAGATAGCGCTTGTAAAGGAATAACGGCCATGATTAAATCTTGGATGGTGATTGGGGGTGTAGCTTTCTTAGTTGCTTTAGCAGCTAACGTAATTACGCCTAGCGATCGCCAATGGTTCAAGCGCTTACAACGACCGAGATGGCTAACTTTTGAGGGTGCGATTCCTATTATCTGGACTGTAATATTTATTTGCGGTGCTTGGTCTGCTTATATTGTCTGGGAAAAAGACCCAGGAAGCAGCTCAACCTGGTTAATCATGGGTTTATACTTGCTTTTAGAAATTGTAACCATTGCCTATACGCCTGTAATGTTTAAGCTCCGCAGCCTGAAAGTCGGTACAATTCTTGGTGGCACAGGTTTTATGATTAATGCTTTATTGATACTTGCAATTGTAAGTATTTCTGGTTGGGCAGCACTATTACTAGTTCCTTATTTACTGTGGAGTCCCATTGGTACTTATACCACTTGGCAGATGATTAGTCTCAATCCTCAAGATGCCTAAGATTCGCACTAACGAATGATTCAAACTATGCCTTAAATTGTCAAACTTGCAGTGTATGACTTGACAAAATACACAAAACTTGATTGCATTATGATTCCATCTTGGATAATAATTGGGGCTGTGACTTTCTTCGTCGCCCTTGGTAGTTTCTTGATCACGCCGCGTGATGTTAAATGGTTTGCACGTTTAAGTCGCCCTCGCTGGCTAGTTTTTGAGCCGTTGATTCCGGTAATCTGGACTGTGATTTTTATTTGCGGTGCAGCTTCAGCTTATATTGTCTGGGAAAAAAATCCAGGAGGTATAATTACTTGGCTAGTAATGGCTTTGTACCTCTTGGTGGAAATTATCACCGTCGCCTACATACCTATAATGTTGAGGTTTCGCAGTCTCAAAGCTGGAGAAATTCTTGGGCTAATCGGTTTGATTTCAGGCGTTATCCTCGCAATCTGCGTTTTGCCGATTTCTTTAATGGCGGCGCTGTTACTCCTTCCCTATCTAATTTGGACTCCTATTGGTACTTACACTACCGACGAGTTAAAAGAGTTAAATCCTCAAGATGCATAACGCATCTATGCAAGACGCCCATAACGTGCTGTGACAGGATTGGCTGGATTGGATTGATTATTCAGCCAAGCCCACATTTGATCGCCAATAGAAAAATGCCACCACTCTCTAGGATTGCGTTGAAAACCGGTTTTTAACATTACATTTTGCAATAGCTGACGGTGAGCATGATACTTTTGGGCTTCTGGGCGATCGCTATTATCATAGTAATTTGGGTGCGATCGCTCTGACATTTCATCAATCGGCGAACCCATATTTATTATTTCCCCTGCATCATCTACTAGCGTCACATCCACCGCCGCACCTGTACTGTGAGGAGGGGGAGTTTTTTCATCCAAACTTGGTACAGCCCAAATTTCATAAACCGCTTCCCAAATTTCTTGGCGTTGGTTTGGGGATAACTCCACGTCAGTTAATCCCCGATCGTGTACTGCTTGGGCGAAGCTGTAATTTACCATAAACTGCTGGACTGCGATCGGGCGATAAGCATCAAAAATTTGGATACGCCAGTTTGGATGCAGCAGTTCAAGATAATTTTGCGCTTCGATCAAATTTTCAATAACGCTTTGACGGAGATAATAGGGAGAGTGTATACCATAGGTAGCACCTAATTTTTCATAAGGATGGGGAGATTCTACCGCAAACAATTCTAAAGGAATCTCTATTAGTGGTTCACCACATTCAAAAATTGGGATTTGATGATAAGGTCTCATGTGAATAATTCGTAATTCGTAATTATTACTTTATGCTGTGCATGAGGAATAATTTATAAGCGCTCGCACCTTAATTCAGATATAAACCCTAAAGTAAAAACTTAAGCAATTGCCAAATCATAATGTAAAACTAAGATTTCATCTGCTCTCAAAGTCGCCATTGCATATTCACAGCCTTGGGTATCAGCAAACTCGACTAAATAATGATATTCTTCTTCTTGCTCATACACTTCTACAATTGTTCCAACTTGCCCACTAGGTAAGCTTTCGATAGAAGTATAATCTTCTTCCACTAGTTGTAATCTCTCAATGGGAATAGGCTTGAGTGTAGCAATAGTATCCAAAAGTTTAACTTTTTTCATTTAACTTCAGAAATGCAGTAATCAAACGTGGATAAGGATTTTTAGCGGTAGTTTCCCAGATTGTCCGCAGCCTGATTCCGTCTGTATCAGGTACTATCCAATCTACCTTAAACTGTTGACCAAATTGTGTAGTACTTTGCTGAACAACTTCACCTGCAACTGCTGCTGTTTGAATAAGTTCACGCAAAACATCGGCGTTTTCTAGTGTGATTCCTAGAATTGATGCGAAAACTCTGGCTTTATGTTTACCACTCGGATGTTCTGGGTTTAGACAATAACCTATGAGCTTTTGCACAGAAATCTCTGCTTGCTCGCCGTTGGGTAATTTCATCGTCTATGAATATGCCCTAACAGATTTAAAATTTTATCATTAACGGTTTGTTTTTTTAATGCTCAATCAAAACCAAACACCTTTATTAGATGCCTTAAAAGCCAATGCAGCAAGACTCCATGCACCTTTTTACACCCCAGGACATAAACAAGGTGAGGGAATTTATCAACCCTTGGCTGATTTATTTGGTAAAGCTGTCTTTCGCGCTGATTTAACCGAATTAGCAGATTTAGATAATCTCTTTGCACCCCAAGGCGTTATTCAAGAAGCACAACAACTAGCGGCTGAGGCATTTGGTGCATCACAAACATGGTTCCTTGTCAATGGTTCTACCTGTGGGATTGAAGCAGCAATTCTCGCTACCTGTGGCACAGGCGATAAAATCATTTTGCCTCGAAATGTCCATTCATCTGCGATCGCAGGTTTAATTCTCTCTGGTGCAATACCAATTTTTCTTAATCCTGAATACGATCCAGTTTTAGATATTGCCCACAGCATCACGCCCAATTCTGTACAATCTGCACTCCAACAACATCCAGATGCTAAAGCAGTGTTGACAGTTTACCCAACATATTACGGCGTTTGTGGAAATTTGAGGGCGATCGCCAGCATTACACATCAATATAATATTCCTCTACTTGTAGATGAGGCCCACGGCGCACACTTCGCCTTTCATCCCGAATTACCCACTCCAGCCTTAGCCGCAGGTGCTGATTTAACTGTACAATCCATTCACAAAGTACTTGGTGCAATGACACAAGCATCAATGCTGCACATCCAAGGTAACAGGATAGATTGCGATCGCATCAGTAAAGCTTTGCAACTTGTACAATCTACCAGTCCTAGTTATTTACTTTTAGCTTCTTTAGATGCAGCGCGTCAGCAAATGGCGCTCCACGGAAAAATGCTGATGTCTCGCACTTTGCAACTTGCTGAAGAAGCTAAAACAAAAATCAGTCAAATTCCTGGCTTATCAGTCTTACAAATTCCTAGCTTCCCTAATCAAGGGGGATCTCGCGGCTTCCTGGCTTTAGATCAAACGCGATTAACTATCACTGTTTCTGATTTAGGCTTAACCGGATTTGCGGCAGATCAAATTCTAGATGAAAAATTTGCTGTCACAGCCGAATTTGCCTCACTGCGACATCTCACCTTTATCATTAGTTTGGGCAACACTCCATCTGATATTCAGCAATTACTGCAAGGTTTCACCACCCTTGCCAAAGAATATCGGCGAACCAACTTGACTTTTAAGAGGCAGATTTGGGAGAATCTAATCAGTAAAATGAGTCATACTTTACATTTTTCTCCCCGTGAAGCCTTTTTTGCTGTCAGTGAAACATTACCCTTAGCAGAAACAAGCGATCGCATTTGTGCCGAAATAGTCTGTCCCTATCCCCCAGGAATTCCTGTGTTAATGCCAGGAGAAGTCATCACCAAACCCCTCCTGGACTATCTGCAACAAATTCAGACTATGGGAGGATTTATTAGCGGTTGTGCTGATACTACTTTACGCACCATCAAGGTAGTAAAAGAAGGACTTATATGGTAAATTTAAGAATAATAATTTTAGAAAATTGCTCAGAATGATTGTTCCTGTGTAAAATTTACCTGAATAATACTCTATTAAAAATAAATTTAAATCAATGAAGATAAAATTTTGCTTCGTAGTAACAGTTGTACTTTCGCTGTTAATGACATTTGACAGAGCCGCTTTGGCTCAAACTACAACTAATACTATTGCACCAATTAGTAACGCTGAAGAAATAGACAAAACTAATAATATCAAGAAATTGTTAGAGATAATTGTTACGAAAAATATTTTTCGATCCTTGATTACTCAATTATCAAATGCTTTCCAGTCCGAATACCCTCAAGTTCCTCAAAAATTTTGGGATACTTCTGTTGCTGAATTCAAACCAGATGATCTGATAAAAGAGATGATTCCTATTTATAATAAATACTTCACTAATAAAGAGATAAAACAACTCATTGCATTTTATCAAACACCTGTAGGACAAAAAACACTTAGCCCGCAAATTTTGCAGGAAGCTACTTCTATTGGTATAAGATATGGAAATGAATTAGGCCAAAGAGTCTTAAGAAAATTGGAAGCAGAAGGATATATCCGCCCTAGTCAATAAAGCAGTGTATGATGTTAACTTGAATTTAGAAATGGGTAATTTTTAGGTTCTGCTTAATTACTAATCCTGTCAATAACAAGCAAAGGGGCAAAGGAAAAAGATTATTTTTGCTCTCCTCCTCCCGGTGTGGCTATTTTAACTTGCTTGAGCAAGCAACTTTAAACCTGGATCAACTCTGCTCTCAACCTTCTACAATAAAGATAGACTTTATTGAGATTTGTATAGTTGGGGATCAGCTGTCATGGCTCCCGCCGTTTTCATTCAAAATTTGCAAAAGCGCTACGGCACAGTAGTCGCCGTCCAAGATGTTTCCTTTCAGGTAGAATCAGGAGAAATCTTTGGTTTACTAGGCCCCAACGGTGCTGGTAAAACTACTACCTTACGTGCCTTGTGTACGCTGACCACACCAGATGCTGGCAAAATCGAAGTATCTGGTATCTCTGTGTTAGATAATCCGAGAGTGGCAAGACGACGACTGGGGTACATAGCTCAGGAAGTCGCCATAGATAAGGTGCTGACTGGAAAAGAACTACTGCAATTGCAAGCTGCACTTTATCATCTCCCAGGCGCAGTAGCCAAACAGCGCATTGAGACTGTATTAGATTTACTTGGTTTGCAAGAATACGCCAATAAAAAAACAGGAACCTATTCCGGCGGTTTACGCAAACGCCTAGACTTGGCTGCTGGATTACTCCATTCACCGGATGTTTTGGTGTTGGATGAGCCAACTGTGGGACTTGACATAGAAACTCGATTTGTGGTATGGGATTTTTTGCGGAAATTACGCGCCTCAGGGACGACGGTAGTAATTACCAGCCATTACTTAGAAGAGATTGACGCTTTAGCCGATCGCGTGGCAATTATAGATCGCGGCGTTGTGATTGCAAATGGTACACCTTCACAATTAAAAGATCAAGTAGGGGGCGATCGCATCACCTTGCGAATCCGCGAGTTTTCCGCGATTGAGGAAGCAGAAATTGCCAAAAACCTCTTGCAAACTTTGCCGTTTGTGCAAGAAGCGATCATCAATAGCGCTCAAGGTAATTCGCTCAACTTAGTAGTGACACCTCAGAACGATGTTTTGATTAACATACAGCAAGCGCTGAATACTGCTGGCTTGCCCATATTTGGCATAGCCCAATCTCGCCCCAGCCTCGATGATGTTTACCTTGCCGCTACAGGACGCACATTAATGGATGCAGAACTAGCAGCCGTTGCCACTCGAGATCCCAAAGCTGAGAAAAAGCAGAATATGAGATAGGGGCTGGGGCAGGGGGCAGGGGGAGCAGGGGAGCAGGGGAGCAGGGGAGGCAGGGGGAGCAGGGGAGCAGGGGAGGCAGGGGGAGCAGGGGAGGCAGGGGAGGCAGGGGGAGAAGATATTAATAATCAATCCCCAATCCCTAATCCCCAATCCCCAATCTAAAATTCAAAATCTAAAATCCAAAATTCCTATGAGCGTTACTCCTAAATCTGATATCAATTGGCAGCCGTTAGCATCGCCACAAGCAGATGCGAATGCTGCACCTAACTTTTTCGGTGAATTGGTACAAGAGACGTTGGCTTTAACTCGTCGCTTGTTTATTCAGTTGCAACGGCGTCCTTCCACATTGGTTGCCGGAATTATTCAACCAGTGATGTGGTTAGTGCTATTTGGTGCATTATTTCAAAATGCCCCCAAGGGGTTGTTCGGCAGTACGACAAATTACGGACAATTTTTGGCTGCGGGAGTAATTGTTTTTACAGCCTTTGCCGGGGCGCTGAATGCTGGTTTGCCCGTAATGTTTGACCGCGAGTTCGGCTTTTTGAATCGTTTGCTGGTAGCACCGTTAGCATCAAGGTTTTCTATTGTCTTTGCTTCAGCAATCTTTATCATCAGCCAAAGTTTGCTGCAAGCAGCTGTGATTGTTGCAGCAGCAGCCTTTATTGGGGCTGGACTACCAGATGCAACTGGTTTATGTGCGATCGCTCTAATTGTCTTCCTCTTAGCTTTGGGTGTAACAGCCATCTCCCTTGGTTTAGCTTTCGCCCTACCGGGACACATTGAATTGATTGCAGTGATTTTCGTCACTAACCTACCATTATTGTTTGCTAGTACTGCTTTAGCTCCTTTATCCTTCATGCCTCAATGGTTGCAGGTTGTAGCTACTTTAAATCCTCTCAGCTATGCGATCGAACCCATTCGCTATCTGTATCTCCACAGTAGTTGGGAACTAACTAGCGTAGTCATGCAAGCTCCTTGGGGTAATGTTACCTTCGGGGGAGCATTGCTGGTATTATTTGGCTTTGCCGTTGTCGCCTTACTGAGTATTCAACCCCAACTGCGGCGGACTCTTGCTTAAAGAGGATGTCCTAAGTTGACAAAAGATAAAATGTAGTAATTTTAGGGTCAAAATGCCATGAAAAAATCATTTTTACAAATTCATAGACTCATTGTCGCTACCGTGGCAGTAATTAGCTTTGCTTCCTTGCTCATGGCTCAACCAAGTTCGGCTCAACAAGTCAGCCCAGCCGATGCTTTTCCCAGTAATAGTACAACAGACCAAAATACTGATCCTTTCTCCCGTTCAAACTCAGACAATTTCAACATGTTTGATCTGATTCATCGGGCAAATTTTGGGACTCTCAACTGGGATTCTAATCAACAAAACGAACAACTAGACTCAGCCGCAGCAGCCTTTAAAGCAAGGCAGCAAAAACTAATTCGAGGTGAACAACAGCAACCAACCCGCAGTTTGCCATCGTTTACACTACCATCAGCTACGCCGCCATCAAGTAACTGAATTCAAATAAAGAATCCCAAGCCTCTAGCACAATGTTTAAGCTAGTAATGAAAAGTTTGTAGTAAGCACTTCACTGCTTAAAAAATAAGGACTAAAGTCCTCACTACGAACTTGTTGACCCATCAATTTAAACTTGACAGACTACTAGGGCTTGGGGCTGAGACTATTGAAAAAATCCTTAGTTATCAGGTAAAAAACTACAGCCCAAGTGCAGCTAAAACATCGCTAGCATGGGTAGTGGTATTTACACTAGCGTCAACATGGGTAATTTTGCCGTTGGGGTCAATTACATAGGTAACGCGCTTGGCATAACCGCCGCCATCCACATCGAAAGCTTTGATGAGGGATTTTTCGGTGTCAGCCAGTAGGGGAAAATTCAAATCATATTTTTGGGTGAATGCTTGATGAGAAACTTCATCATCAGCACTGACTCCCAAGATTACAATATCTTTACCTTGATATTGAGCCTGGGCATCCCGAAAACTACAGGCTTGTTTGGTGCAACCTGGCGTGTCATCTTTGGGGTAAAAATACAAAACAACCGTCTTTCCCCTCAACTCAGATAGCGAGACTGTGTTGCCGTTTGTATCTTTGGCGGTAAATGCAGGTGCATCCGTACCAACTGCTAGAGGCATAATTAACCTTTCCTGTTTCAGATTGTTGATGCACTTGAAATTTTACATTAATTTATAATCATTTAATATAATTACTAAAAAATAGCATAACTATACTTTAGGTAAGCAATTTTTGGTTAAATGAGGTAGTTGGTACAAGAAAAAATATATTCTTAGATTAATTTTTATCAGAAGAAAAATTACTACCCATACACAATGGCTGCTGTTGATTCCCAAAACCCAAATATTTTTGTCTATCCTCAAAGCACAGTAGACAGAGCCGAGCGATCGCTAGTGTGTTCGCCCTTCAGTTTATCTTTATTTGAAGTCATGGGACACCAGAGTGTGTCATTAACTGCGATCGCCCTAGAAAATGGCCTCAAGCAAGGCTATACTAAACGCCCTTTATCAGAATTAGCCTGTGACAATGCCTTAGGCTGGCTGATCCAAGTAGGTGTATTACGGCGAGAAGTCGATGGTCAGGGAATTACAGATAGTTATCGCCTCACTCCCTTGGGTCGCCAGTTGGTAGAACAATATCAGGGAAAAAATTGGCGAACACCTTCATGGCGCGATCGTTTATCCGATGCTGTGATTCGTTGGTTGCGGATACCTTTTTAGGGCGTTGCTGATTAGATGTATATAATCTTGGTGTAGAGACGCGAAATTTCGCGTCTCTACAAGAGTTTTGAAATCACCCAAAATCATTTTTATACCTGAATTCAGCAACGCCCTTTTAGAATAGAAAACCAAAAAGTTAGGATTAGGCAATCAAAGGGAACAATATATACGGAAACATCACATCTGTTCATGAAGTCTTTACAATGTGGTGGGGCATGGTGCATAGGGCAGCAGAGGGGAAAGAGATAATTCATTCTCCCCCTTACCTCTTGCCCCAATTCCCAAGTATCCTGAAAACTAACGAATAGCAACTATGAAATCAATTATGGTGGTGGGGACAACATCCCATGCAGGGAAATCACTTTTAACTACAGCTATTTGTCGCATTCTGTCGCGGCGTGGCTGGCGAGTGGCTCCCTTTAAAGGTCAAAATATGGCTTTAAATGCTTATGTCACTGCTAATGGTGGAGAAATTGGCTATGCCCAAGCAGTGCAAGCTTGGGCGGCGGGAGTGGTACCTTGGGTAGAAATGAACCCAATTTTACTCAAACCTCAAGGGGATATGACTTCCCAAGTAATTATTAAAGGCAGGTCTGTTGGTAAAGTAAGTGCCTCAGATTACTACGAGCAATATTTTGACCTGGGGTGGCGGACAATTGAAGAATCGCTACAGCATTTAGGAACAGAATTTGACATGGTGGTTTGTGAAGGTGCCGGTAGTCCAGCAGAGATTAACCTCAAGCACCGCGACTTAACTAATATGCGGGTGGCAAAACATTTAAATGCGCCAACGATGTTAGTAGTTGACATTGATCGGGGTGGTGCTTTTGCCCATGTCATTGGAACCTTAGAGTTATTAGAACCAGATGAACGCGCCTTAATTAAGGGTGTAGTAATTAATAAGTTTCGAGGACAGCGATCGCTCCTAGATCCAGGGATAAAATGGTTAGAAGAACGCACAGGTATCCCGGTTGTTGGTGTTATACCCTACTTACAACAAGTCTTTCCAGCAGAAGACTCCCTTGATTTGCTAGAACGGGAATCGCATAAAGGGCAAACTGACCTCAACATTGCCGTCATCCGCTTACCCAGAATTGCCAATTTTACCGACTTTGACCCACTCGAATCAGAAAGCACTGTTTCAGTTAAATATCTAAGTCCAAAGCAAGATTTAGGACATCCTGATGCCGTAATTCTTCCAGGTACAAAAACCACAATTGCTGATTTGCTACTACTGCAAAAAACTGGTATGGCAGAAGCTATCCAACACTATGCTGCTTCTGGCGGAACAGTTTTAGGGATCTGCGGTGGGTATCAAATGCTCGGCCAAATGATCGCCGATCCAGAAGGGATAGAGGGACAAGCAGGCAGGTATCAGGGGTTAAATCTTTTACCAATCAGAACCGTAATTACCGGACAAAAAATCGCCCGCCAGCGCCAAGTTAGCTCGAATTATCCGCAACAGGGCTTGCCAGTAAATGGCTTTGAAATCCATCAAGGGCGATCGCGCATCGAACAGCAAGGTGTAGACCCTCAATCGTACCATGCCCTATTTGACGATATTAATTTAGGATTAGTGGATAGTTGTCAATCAGTCTGGGGTAGTTATCTCCACGGGCTTTTTGACAACGGCCCTTGGCGACGCGCTTGGTTAAATCGCCTCCGTCAACAGCGCGGTTTAAAATCTTTGCCCACGGGTGTTGCCAACTACCGAGAACAGCGAGAGCAGATTTTGGACGCTCTAGCCACTGAAGTAGAAAGCCATTTAGACTTAACTCCATTTTTGTCTTAAGCTAAAGTGCATACAAATCGCACATTTTTTCGTTCAAACTGTCATTGGTCATTAGTCATTTGTCTTTACAAAAGACTAATGACAAAGGACAACTTTTACGAGTCAATACTAAATTAAATACGTAATATTGATGATTGTTCGTGTCCACTTTTTACCAGATGATGTCACACTAGATGCCGAAGTGGGAGAAGCCATTTTGGATGTAGCAGACCGGGCTGGGGTATTTATTCCCACCGGTTGTCTGATGGGGTCTTGTCACGCTTGCACCGTCGAATTAGAGGATGGAGAAATCATCCGCGCTTGTATCACCGCAGTACCACCACGCGAAGAATTGACGATTAATTTGTTTAGTGACCCAACTTGGTAATGTCCCTCCTGTTATTGAAAAAAGATTGGTATGTTACGCGGATATTATATTGTGTTATTTTGGATAGAAGGACTTATGAGTTACGTAACGCATAATATCTATCATTGCTAAGTATGTCTCCGTCAGAAAAATATCCAAAATTTAATGATAAAAGGACGGAGCGGTTTGCTTTAGGTGAGAGGGTAAAGGAGTTTCAGGCTTTTACAGACCAAGCATACAAACGACTTGATATATTAGATGCCGCTACTAACAAAGAATCTCTGATGAAACTACCGAGCAACCATTTTGAGTCTTTAGAAGGTGATCGAAAAGGTCAATATAGCATTCGGATAAATAAGCAATGGCGAATTTGTTTCAATTGGCCAGACGAAGAATCTAAACCTTTCAACATCGAAATTACAGACTATCATTCTTAAAGAATAACAACATGGCACGTCCACCTATCCATCCGGGAAAAATTCTTGCTGATGAGCTTCATGAATTGCAGATGAGCGCAAGTGAGTTAGCACGTATTCTTCATGTACCAACAAATCGTATTACTGAAATAATTAATGGTGAACGAGCAATTACTGCTGACACAGCATTACGATTAGGACAATGGTTTGGTACTGGTGCAGAATTGTGGATGAATTTACAAAAGAATTACGAGCTTAGACTAGCTGAAGAAAAAATGGGTGAAGAAATTCAGGCAACTATTTTGCCCCGGATATTATCTGAGTATAAGCAAGTCAATGCATAAACAAAAATCTAATCAATCATTAGATTTTTGGGAATTTTGACCCATTCTTTCTTAATGCGACGATCGCATTTTTTAAGAAAATTAATGCCAAAAAAAATCCGGGAACTGAAGCAAATGCTTTTCCAAGCAGGTTTTACAGAACTCCCAGGAAAAGGCAGTCACACTACCTGGGGTGCATCCCCTCTATAGTGGAAAAATCACGATTTCAGGCAAAGACGGAGCATATGCTAAACGCTACCAAGAGAAGGAAGTGAAACAGGCAATTGAGGAACTAGAAGGGAAAGAAAAAGATGAGTAAGCTTAAGTACCAAATAATTATTCAGTGGTCTGAAGAAGATAATTGCTTCTTGGTAGGATTCTCTGATTTTACAGGACAACGCTGGCGGACTCATGGGGATACTTACGAGTTGGCTGTGGCAAATGGAATTGAAGCCTTAGAGTCTCTAATTATTGCTTATGAAGCTGTGGGTGATCCACTTCCAGAACCAACAGTAAGTAGTGTGTGCTAACGCATACGTGTTTTAATAATGCTACTCCCTTTACCCGAACAAATGTTCAGACAGCAAGAAACTTTTACAGATTGTTTCCTACTGCCTGTTTTTGCTACATCTATCAATTAGCTTTAACATTCAGGGCGTATTCTTTAAACCTTTCCAAATCAGCTTGAATTGTCGATTCAACTACCCGCCCCAAAAACAAGTTATCCATAATTTTGCCAATAATACCGGGGATAGCATAGGAAATGGTCATTTTAACAATGCTACTATTGTTGCGATCGTAAAAGCGAATCGCTCCCTGATTCGGCAAACCATCAATCGATTCCCATTGGATAATTTGGTTGGGAACAACTTTGAGAATTCGGGATTTCCAAGTAAATTCTAGACTGCCTGTCTTCAGTTTCCAAAGAGATATATCTGGATTATCTGGCGGAATTTTCACCGAATCAATCCACTTCATCCACCGGGGCATTTGCTCCAAATCAGACCAGAGGCTCCATACTAAATCTATGGGAGCGTCTACTTCTACCTGCACAGTATGCTCTAACCAATCTGACATTCTCTCTTCTTCCTTCTCTTTGAGATGCTTTGCGTAGCTTGCTTGTTTGCAGGAATACGCGGTTAGTTATCTCTTCAAACTCTCCAAAATCACTTTTGCCGCCCGCCGTCCAGAAATAGTAGCACCTTCCATGCTATCGATGTAATCTTGCTGAGTATAACTCCCTGCAAGGAAGAAATTATCTACTGGTGTCTTTTGGTTGGGACGGTATGCATCCATTCCTGGCGCTTCTCGATAAAGAGACTGAGCAAGTTTTACCACACTGTACCAAGTCATATTTAACTCCCGCGATGAGGGAAACAGTTCATGCACTTGCTTGAGGACATGCTGTGCGATCGCTTCATTACTTTGGGCAATAAACGGATCTCCCGGTGTCAGCACTAACTGTAACAATGAACCCTGTCCTGGGCGATAATAATCAGCAGGGCTAGTCAACGCCAAATCGGCAAAACAAGAAAAGTCAGCATCGGCTGTGTAAAGTAAATTATCAATTCCCGCCGCATGATTTAGCTGTTTACGTTCCTCTCCATTATTCAGTTCCGTTACCCAACCATCAAAGCGTAACTGCACTGTTGCCACTGGCACTGCATCCAGTTTGTAAATATTGTCAAATTCTGACCACTTACGCCACTCGTGGGGTAGGATGCGTTGAATTCCTGGAACGTCACAGGCAAAGACATAAGCATCAGCAGTGATAGTTTCTAGAGTATCACCTTGGGCAACTACTATACCAGTGACGCGGGTTTGTTCTTCTAACTCAGTAAATTGAATTTCCCGAACTTGCCGACGCGTGTAAACTTTGGTGCCTCTAACTTCTAAATATTCCAGAATGGGCTTGTGTAAATACTCAGATGGAGAACCTTCTAGCATTCGCAAAACTGAGGCTTCAGTTCTAACTGCAAATAACTGGAATATCGTTAACATACAACGGGCAGACATATTTTCGCAATCAATAAATCCCAATGCGTAGGCAATGGGGTTCCATAAGCGCTTAATGCTGCCATTACTCCCACCATGACTGCGGAACCAGTCGGCAAAGCTAACTTTATCTAAGTTGCGGATGGTTTTCATCGCCCCGTTAAAGTCTACCAGCCCGCGAACTATTGGACTAGTACCCAAAGCGATCGCATTTTGCAGTTTATCCTGCAACGATAGTTGGGAAGTAGTAAAAAATGCCTTTAAGCCATTGAAAGGCGCACCTGTAAGGAACCGAAAATCCAAAGCACCAGTGCGCCCCCCTTTATTAATAAAAGTGTGGGTATGTTCTTTGAGGCGTAAGTTTTCTAACACTCCCACTTTCTTCATCAAGTCAAATAGTTGGTAGTAGCAGCCGAAAAATACATGTAAACCCATTTCTAGATGGTTGCCATCTCCATCAACCCAACTGCCAACTTTACCACCCACAAACGGACGAGACTCAAAAATCTCTACTTCACAACCAGCATCAGCTAAATCTACTGCGGTTGCTAGCCCAGCCAGTCCCGCACCTACGATTGCAACACGCATTCCGTCGTTCCTTTTCAGTTTCTTTACAGATTGTAACTGGGTTGGTGTCGGAATTTGCTACTTAATATCAACTCCACCAGCATATTAAAGCATGGCAATGTCGATACTAAAACCTTTTTGATCACTAGTTTTAGTCCCAGCAATTGACCAGACGCGAAAAAAACGCGTCTGTATCTACTAGACAAACTCTTGTCCATAGCGGCGGACTCAAAAAAGTATCATAGCTATTTTTTGATCACAAAGCAGTTATCTGGTAAGTCGTAAAAGCAACTTCTTACTTATTTACACCTTTGTCGTCATCGGAGACAGGCAAACTTCTAATCAGTTCCCGAATCACATCGGTTGCGGGTCTACCTGTTTGTTGACAATATTTTTCTAGCTTTTCCGCTTCCTGTGTGGCGAGATTGACAGTTATACGTTTAACAGCCCATTTTTTATTTGTCATTATCATGTTATCTGCTGGATATTTAGATCGTCGAAATAGTCTAAATTAAAGAGGGAACCGATAAGGTTATCAGAATTTGTCTCAGGAAACAAGTAATATCATTAATATGAAAAATATTCGTTTTGTCAAAGTATTCATCATTTCCTAAAAAAATTAAAAAACCACACTTTATTTGTTAGTATATTGACATGATAAAGACCACCTAGTTGCTTTTGAAGATAATAACTCTACTAACAGCATGAGTAAAGCCTGACAATGAAATTTTATAAATGAATTTGAGACACCTACTGTTGACTCAATTAAGATTTCCAAAGTTATTTTGCATCGGAAGTATTTGACCTTCTCTCTTAACCAAGTTCGCCAAACCCACTTGGAGAGAACATCTTAGATAACACCAGAAAATAAAACTTCAGAATCACGATGGTGCTGAAATGCTTCTCAAATGAGGGTTACAACCGTCTATAGAGGTTGTGAATAATCACTTAAAAGTAGGCAAATAAGCGATCGGTCTCAAACAAACACCCATCTGCGCCCATTACTGTAACCATGAAGTTAAGAGCTACTTGAACGGTTATGAATTTTGGCTATCATCGATCAAGCTGATTGCTTGTTTGCGTCAATATAGTAACCACCAAAAAGCGTAGAATACTCAGTTTTTTGGGTGTAAAGAACTGATTTTTTTTTGGAAATTTTAACAGCATTATCTGTAATTTTACACAGATAAATGCTCGCTAAACAAATATGATGTTAGTTGACTGTTGCCGATGACAATATTTTATTTTTGCTTCATGCTTTTACACTAAATCATCGTAAAAATACGATGCAATCTGAGATGTATTCTATCTTCTCTCTAGCGATATACTTTGTCTTAAACTCAGTGATTTTTTCTATTCATAGTTTTTCTATTTATACTATTTATTTATCGGGAGTTTAGACAAATCATTTTTGCAATTTTTCGTACTATAAATTCGGCAATAAATTTTTTACAGCTAAAGAATTACTGCCAATAAACTTTTCATTTGCAAACATTTATTATTTACTAACTATACTCATAAAAATAATTACATATTCTATTTCTTTTCCATTATGTGTTCATTATAGCCATTATTTATATACTTTAAATAATCTTCATTTAAAGACTAAATAAACTCATTCTCATGCTTCATAAAAGCATTACAAATAAAAAGATAAAATCTGATATTTTGCTTAATTACATTGATATCTAACAACATGCAAAACTCAGAAAATGGTTAAAAAAATATTTCGATATCTAAGTACGTCACTTAGATTTTATTAAACAGAGCTTTGCTGAGGCTCTTTTAGCGTTTTGTACTGATTTATACTGGTAAATAAACAGATAAAATGACTGAAAAAATTTCAAAATACAACTACTTCATGAAATTGAGGTAAAGTTACCTTCCATTGGTCACCTACTGCTGTTAAAATACAGCAGAATTCAGAGAGGACTCTAAGCTAAAAAAAATCCAGAGGGGAGGTTTGCTCCGCTCCGGATTTTTCAATTCAGTAATCCTAAAGGTTCCTAAGTATTTTTCTGATTCTTTAACTATTCTGACCAAAGCAACGGAAACAAACGTCTGCGGCTTTGCTCCTGAATTCTGGTTGGAGGCGGAGCGTCTGCGGCTTTGCTCCTAAATTGTTATGTAATTTCTCATAAGCACAATTTGAGATTGAGGATTGGGGGAATTTGTGTAACTATTCAAATTTAAGTTGGGGCATCAGTTGAAGAGTGCCAATACCTAAATCTTTAGGTGAAAGCGATCGCGCTTCAAACAAAGCCATCATATCTCGTAACTGAGGATTGCCACGGGAAGCTCCGGTTAGCCCTTTGGCAATGATTAAGCCACAGTAGCCCAAAGTATTTTTACAGCGTTGATTCCATTTTTTCCGGGCTTCTACATGAATCGGATCTTCATCTAGGAATTCACCGAATAAGAACAATTCGCCATTTTGAGTTTGTAATAAACCCAGGTCGTAGCGATCGCCATCGAAGGGATCGGCACCTGGATTAAAGCAAATTGCTCTCAGTCCCCCTGTTGCTTCAATTCTTTCAATTACAGTCTTAGCCTTGGGGCGGGAAGTTTGAATTAAAATCACCGGCAAACCGTCACCCACTTGTTTGATTTCACCAGCCTGATGGTAGCTGACTCCCTTACGCAGGTACTCCAACATTTCCCAGGACACCACACCTAAACTGAGGAAGGAATCTTCTGGTATCAAGTCATCTTGCAATGATTGGAAATTTGGGGAGTCAAGGTTTTCGCTCTCCTCGCCATCGACATCAAAGCCTGCCATTTCCTCTAATTCTGCTGCTAACTCCGGCATAGTAGAGACTGTAACAGGCAGAGATTTAGTTGCTTCTTCCGACTGCGGCAGAGAAATGCGATAGCGACGACTGAGGGGACCGAAGATGTCCTCATGAAGCTGGCGACGGTGATCGCGAATAAAGCGGCTTAGGCTTTCGATCGCAACCAAAATTACCAGTGCTTCTTCGTCATACAAAACAGACCGTAGTCCTTCTAATGGGTGGATATTACCGAAAGTGGGGTTAATTTCTGATAATGGCAGATCCGCCAAATCACTTTCTTCATCCTCATCTTCATCGGTTTCATCAGCACTCTCAAAGGTGAGAAACAGACAATCTTGCTTGAGGAACGCTTCTTCTAGATGCTCCGTTGATTCATCATCCGTTAAAACTGCGGCGCGAAACTGTTTTAAAGACTCTTCTGAGCGATAAAACAAAATCCCATACTCCATTCCCAGCATTCCCATAACTGAGGCGTAGATTGTACCAACATCCCAATTATTAATCTCGATTGACAAAATTTGCTGTTCTTCCAAAAATTCCCAAGGTGCTGCTTGCCAAATTGCAAATGCTTTCTCTCGCAAGATTTGTGCATACTCTGGGGGTAAGTCAGGGGTTTGACTATCGAGGATGTCAGCAAAGCCGCGAAACAGTTCGTCAATTAAAGGCAGTTCTGGTGCGTAGTCAATGGCAATATCTAAATCTTGTAGTACCCCCCGCAGATAAAATTGAATCTCGCGGTCTTTGACCACAATTCTTTGAGGTCTGGCAGGTCTTGCCGGACTCTGGGGATGCTCCATTGCTTGCATTAAGGTGCGAACTATTGCTTCTGGGCCAATATCTGAAGCTACCACATCCATTCCTCGAACCACACCTTGGGAGTAATCTACCCAAAGAATGCATTCTCCCTTTTCCTCTGAGTTTGAGTACTGGTTTGGTGATGACAACGGACGGCGATCGCCCTCCCATACAGAAGGAATTTGAGTTAATTTCTTCAACCGACGACTGGTAGAGCGATTAAAACTTGTCATAGAGTAAGTTAATCAAAAGAAGCAATTTGGAAGTAGACTTTGGGGGATAGGACGCCTTGGATTAGGTTTTTATGGCTGCACCTGAAAGATAGTTGCTTCTCAGACTGCCGCCAGACTGTGAATTCCAAAAATACCGAATCTCTAAACACACTTCTCGTCTCTCAATTCTAGAATAAAAATATTTGGCTACTTTTGACGGAGTGTTTACAATTTGGCATCTAACGACATCTAAGCCGCTAGAATGAATACAAAAACACCATTGGCAACCTAGAGGCATTAACCAGCCGATATCGGGTAAAGCTTAGACTAAATTTTGGAGTTAAAAAAGCAGATGACACAAGCAATTCAGTCTCAACAACGCGGAATTCTGTTGAGCCAAGCCGCATTGCACCAGGTAAAATCCCTCCGGGACAGGCAAGGCACAGACTTCTGCTTACGGGTAGGAGTCCGTCAGGGTGGCTGTTCAGGGATGTCTTACATGATGGACTTTGAAGACACTAGCAAGATCACCCCACAGGATGAAGTTTTTGACTATGATGGCTTCAAAATAGTTAGCGATCGCAAGAGTCTATTATATCTCTACGGTTTAATGCTCGATTACAGCGATGCTATGATTGGCGGTGGTTTTCAATTCACTAACCCCAATGCTAACCAAACTTGCGGTTGCGGCAAGTCATTTGGGGTGTAATATTGTCATTTGTCATTTGTCCTCTGTCATTGGACGAAAGACAAATGACTAATGACCAATGACTAATGACTAATGACCAATGACTAATACAGTTGAATCCCTATTTGATACAGGTTTGGAAGGCTATAAAGCAGGAGAGGCGGTAGATTCTTTAATCCCTGTGTTTAAAGAAGTGTGCGATCGCGCTCCTAAAACTAGTGCTGCTTGGATTTGTTTGGCGTGGTTATATCTACTCGATAACAAACCCAATTTGGCTTACAAAGCTGCACAAAAAGCAGTCAAGTTAAATCCCCAAGACCCACAAGCTAGAGTCAATCTGGCCTTAGCAATGCTGGAAACAGGTCAAAAAGGTTTACGAGAACATATTGACATAGCACAACAGCTAATCTTTGTCAACGAAGAATGGCGGGATGAAATAAAAACTAGTATTGAAGACGGTTTCAGTAGAAAACCAGATTGGCAGAGTTTGACAAAAGTCAAAAATTGGCTGTTTGAAGAATGAGAAGTTAGGAGTGAGGAGTTAGGGACTTCCAAATAAAAAAATGTTCCAAAACTGACGCAAAAACTCTCTCTATTTCTTCTCTCTGCGTTCTCTGTGTCTAATAACCCACATTCCGCACTTCAAAATGTATTATCTATCTTTTCAATAAAAATTCCTAATAATGTTCAAATTATTAAGTATTAATATTGAATACCATTGGCGATTTATGTTGTTGATTTAACCATTTTTTTCCACCTATGGGAAATCTACGCATATTACACGATGAAGTGCGGAAAGTCGGTAATAAGGTTCGTTTATTGGAATAATTTATTTCTTGTCAGTCCCTTAGGAGTTAAATTCCAGTAGGCAATCCTCACTTCTAACTTACTTAATTAGTAGTCCTACAGTCGTAAAATATTGGGCAATTTAGATCAAACGATAGATGAAAGATAAATTGTTAAATTGGCTAAACACGATTTTAGTCGCTGATGTTTTTTTGGTTTTGTTTGGCTTTGTCTGGTTAGCGATCGCTGCGATCGGTGATTCTGTAGGAGTCAACTTGGGTTTGGATTTGTGGCATAAACTCTGGCAACCCGTTTTTAACCCAGCGATCGGCATTCTTATGGGCGGTGCCATTCTTAGCGGTATTATCAGTTGGGTTTCCAAAAAATTTCTATCTAATAGTTAAGGGATTGGGCATGGAGCATTGGGAAGAGGACTTGGGGACAAGGGGAAAGACTTGTTGCAAGTTATCACCTCTCATCCCCCTCATTTTCCCCACTCCCCACTCCCCACTCCCTTTTAATTAAGAATTTGTCTTAGTGCTGATTGCAAATTAGGATATTTGTACTCAAAGCCTGTTTCCACGGTGCGCTTCGGGATGACTTGCTGACCTTCTAAAACCACCATAGCCCCGTCTCCTAAAAGAGCTTCGATCGCAAAACCAGGAACAGGCAACCAAGAAGGACGATTCATCACTTGTCCCAAAGTTTGGCTTAAATCTGCCATTCTGACTGGGTTCGGGGCAGTGCCATTATATACACCTTCTATTTCCGGTTTAGTTAAAGCTTCCAGAATCAGGTTAACTAAATCGTCTACGTGAATCCATGAGAACCACTGGCGACCACTGCCAATGGGGCCACCAGCGAAGAGTTTGAAAGGCGGAATCATTTTACCTAAGGCACCACCATTACCTAGAACAATTCCAAAACGCAGAATTACCAACCGCACACCAGCATCTTTGACCTTTGTCGCTTCTGCTTCCCAGGCTTGGCAGACTTGAGCGAGAAAATCGTTACCAGATGTACTTGTTTCATCAAAGGTTGTCGTTTCACTGGTGCCATAGTAGCCAATAGCCGAAGCGTTAATTAACACAGATGGGAGGCAGCGCGTTGCGGGGGTGGAGGAGTTTGTAGCGACTGCCGTTTTGGGGTTAGCATTGGTTATTGCTTCAACTATTTTTTGTGTACCTAGCTTCCGGC
Source organism: Nostoc sp. (assembly GCF_036917635.1). Lineage (GTDB taxonomy): Bacteria > Cyanobacteriota > Cyanobacteriia > Cyanobacteriales > Nostocaceae > Nostoc. The sequence continues at coordinate 23,486 of NZ_JBALCW010000006.1, read as the reverse complement.
TATTGAGGATTTCTTGTTTGCGTTCTGGCGTCCAGCGTCCTTCACCAATGGGTTCTCCTGCTAAATTAACTACGCCATCACAACTAGCGATGACACTTTGCCAAGAACCAGATGTATTTGGTGTATAGGCAACAATTTCTACATTTGGGAAAGCCTCAGATGGAAAAACTTTTTGAGCAAAGGTAGTGTTCCGAGTTAATACTACTATTTGATGACCTTTTGCGTGGAGTCGTTGTATTAAACGATTACCAACAAATCCTGTTGCTCCAGTAATTGCGACTTTCATGTTCTACCTCAGCCAAACCTTTATTGTAAAGTTTTTGATCAAACTTTTACCTTACGGCACTTTCGTTGTGGATCGAACAGATGTGAGTGTATATCTAGTAATGGGTAATTTCAAAAACTTCGCTTTTTGAATCACTTTTCGTTTAGATGCTTCGGTATTATAGGATGGACAGAGTGTTGCAAGGCGTGGGGCTATTATGGCTCGCTATACCTGTTCATTTACTGTTTCTGTCAAGAGTGACCATCTGTTGCCGTTACTTGTAGAACTTCTACAGGACTGTCAGCTGGATATTCAATACTACACGGGCGATTATATTATCGCTCGTGAGGTTCCGGGTCATGTTCCTTTTCCTAAATTAATCACAGTAGAAGTATTGATTGATAAATCAAAATCTACTGAAACAGAAACCCGGATGAGCATTGTGATTAAAAATGAAGAACTACCACTCCAACTAGATAATTACTGCCGACAAATGTTTGAAGTCATCAAGCAGTCAATTGAAAGTAGCCGCCATTGGCATTTGATTGAAAGTCTTGCAGGATAGCTTTGGTGATTTAATTGACACTCCCACGTTTTGAAGTCGTGGGATTATCAAGCTGTTATTGGTAGTTATAATTCCCTATTCCACATCCTCTAAATCCTCGGCCATACCGGGGTTTATTAGTGTAATATCGTACTCACTCGAATCCGTTTGTCCCAAACGCTGAGTGTTTCTTAAAAGGTAATAAATAGCACGTACTTGAGGCCCAAAAACGATCTCGTCTTCATTTCTGAGATCGTGAGCTGGTATTTTACGTCCATTAATCATCAAACCGTTAGAACTAGGCTTGCCTTTGGCATCGCCATCTACAATCCGGTAATAGTAGCTATGACTATTATGATCTCGTGGCAGTCTCACTAATGTAGCATGGCGGCGGGAGACAAACTGCGACATCAAACGGATATTACACTCACGATCTCTACCGATAGAGTAGACGGGGTGCTCCAGAGAAAATTCTTTGCGACCTTGATCGTCTTCAATAATCAGTAGATGGTTTTCATTGGTTTCTGCTGCCATTGATAAATTGGTGGAACTGTGATTGATTAATATTTGTTTAGTATCGGATCTTGCCATTTTCGCGCACCATAAGTCTGTGGTGCTGATCTAAATAAGCTTTAAAGTTGCATAATACCTTGAAAGAGTAGAACATATTCGTTCTACTCCACTAGCTATGATAGCTTTGGTAATTGTCCCAAAAGGCTTTATCGGCTGCGTAAAAGCTGACGGGGCGTCAGTTTAACTTGAGATGGTTGAGATAGAAAATCTACGGGTGATGAGCTAATCGCCGTAATAATATTGAGTTTGTGACGACGCTAACAGAGCTAAAAGCCATTAATGCAGCAGCACCAGATGGGTTAAGGACAAAACCCAGACTAGGGAACAAAACGCCTGCTGCTAAAGGAATGCCAACTGTATTGTATGCAAAAGCCCAGAATAAATTTTGGCGGATTTTGTTGAAGGTGGCGCGACTAAGCTGAATAGATTCCACGACATCGTTTAAGCGATCGCGCATTAGGACAATTTCAGCAGTTTCCATCGCCACATCTGTCCCGGAGTGTAAAGCAATTCCGACATCTGCTTGGGATAAAGCTGGAGCATCGTTGATTCCATCTCCTACCATTGCGACAACGGATTGGGGAGTTAGGAGTGAGGAGTTAGGAGTTAGGAGTGAGGAGTTAGGAGTTAGGAGTGGGGAGTGAGGAGTTAGGAGTGAGGAGTTAGGAGTTAGGAGTGGGGAGTTAGGAGTTAGGAGTGGGGAGTTAGGAGTTTTCTTTGTCGCCTTGTCTCCTTGTCTCCTTGTGCCTTCTAACTGGAGAGACTGTATTGCAGCTGCTTTTTTGGCTGGGGGAACACCTGCTATAACATCAGCACTATCTAATCCTAGTTGTTTGGCTATGGCGTTAGCTGCTTCTTGGCGATCGCCACTGAGCAGCATTACCCGTAACCCCATCTGACGTAACTTGTCTACGGTGGATTTGGCATCTGGTCTGAGGGGATCAGAAACAGCAATTAACCCGGCTAAAGTTCCCCCAACTGCTACGCAAACGACTGTTTTACCATCTGTTGCCAAATCCTGTGCTACCTGTTGTGCAGCTTCGTTAATAGCAATGCCGTGCCAACTCAACCACTCCCAGTTACCCAATAGGACAATTTTGCCCTCTACCACAGCAGACACTCCTAATCCTGGTTCGGTGTGAAAGTCTACAGCCTCTGGAATAGCTAACTGTTGCCCCTGTGCTTCTTGCTGAATCGCTCTTGCTAGGGGGTGGTGAGTACCGCTTTCTACGGCGGCGGCTAGTTGGATTAGGGAGTAGGGGGACAAGGGGGATGTTGCTTCCATTACTCCCTCATCTCCTCCAATTAAGAGACAATCTGTAACGATGGGATTACCTGTGGTCAAAGTGCCGGTTTTATCAAAGACTACGGTGTTTAACTGGTGTACTTTTTCCAAAACGTCGCCGCCTTTGATTAACAGACCGCGTTCTGCGCCCATCGCCGTCCCGACAAGAATGGCTGTTGGTGTGGCAAGTCCTAAAGCACAGGGACAGGCGACTACCATAACTGCGATCGCTAGTTTTAAACTAATTAATAGGGGTGAGTGGGGAACTTCATCTGTAGCGTGGCTCATCATTTCCATGCCACTAGAGATGCTGATATCAGTCCAGATGTGAGTACCGAAAAAGTACCAAAAGATAAATGTTAATACAGATGCTGTCAGCACTCCATAAGTAAAGTAACCAGCTACTGTATCTGCTAATTTCTGTACTGGGGCTTTCCGAGTTTGGGCGGCTTCTACTAGAGCGACAATTCGAGCTAAAGTTGTATCACTTCCAGTCCGGGTTGTCTGAATAGCGATCGCTCCTGACTGGTTTAGCGTCCCTCCTGTCACCATATCGCCTGGTTGCTTAATTACTGGCACGGCTTCCCCAGTCAACATCGATTCATCCACTGTTGTTTTACCAACCACCACTTCACCATCGACAGGGATTTTATCACCTGGCAACACTTGTACCCATTCACCAACACGCACCTGTTCAGCAGGAATCTCTACGCTAGAAGATCCCATTCCTCCTTTCTCTGGGTTGGGAATCAATCGCGCTAAGAGTGGCTGGAGTGCTAACAATTTCCTAAATGCGGCAGCAGCACGACCTCTAGCTTGTTGCTCTAATGTCCTTCCCAAAAGAATAAAGCCCAGCATCATTACTGGTTCGTCAAAGAAGCACTCCCAACCCATTTTAGGAAAAAGCAGCGCTACTAAACTAGCAATGTAGGCTGTCAGCGTTCCTAATCCCACCAAGGTGTTCATGTTAGGCGCATTCCGCCGCCAGCCTAGCCAGCCATCTACTAAAATCGGGCGACCGGGAATTAATAGCGCTACTGTCGCCAGTCCACAGTGAAACCAGATGTTATTTAGCACTGGTAGCACTGAGCTACCAAGATTACCAAAATGTCCACTTCCCGACAATAATAGTAAGATTGCTGCGATCGCTAACTGCCTAAAAGAAGATCGCATTTCTTTGCGTTGTCGTTCTGCTGGGTCTGGTAAGGTAGATATCTCGCCTGCTATGCCACTAGGTTTTCTCTGTTGAGTCGGGAATCCAACGGCTGTTAATTTCTGTGCTAGTGCATCTGCATCTACCGCACCAGTTTCTGACTCTACAACTGCTACCTCTGTGGCGAGGTTCACACAGGCACTCTTGACTCCTGGATATTGGGTTAGCTGTCGCTCTACTGCGTTCACACACCCAGCACACTTCATACCCCCAACATCGAGAATAATTTTCTCTAGGATTGGGTCAAATTCTGGGGCTAGCTTAGTTTTTGGGGCAAGTTGCATGGCTTGTGTTTAGATTCGCTACAGAAATTCAACGCCTGACTAAAAGCGTCTCTAATTTGAGCGTAGGCTAAATATGGAACTACGACTGTATGTCAACCCTATTAAATTTATTAATTTCTCGTATCTAGCTCAGGGTCAATGACGGCTCCAGCGTAAACAAGTCACATAAATGATAGCTCCAACCTGCATTGGCATGAAGACAATCAGGCTTTTCCAAAAATTGTGAATTTCCAAATTAGACATGGCGCTGAAATAGCCAAAGCCCAACAACAAGAAGAGTATCCAGATCGTCTGTTTACGTTTGATGGTTAGCATAGCAATAGAATCTTGAAATTATTTCGTAGAGACGCACTCGCGTTCACTAAGCTGTCGCGCATTTAATTTGCACAACTAGGGCGGGCAAATCGCCCCACCCCACAAGAGATTCATTTTTTTTGAGGATGCAAATTAAAACATTTTTAGCTTACAAACCTTGAATTATTCACGCCACTCTACTTAGTTTTCAGTTCTCAGTTAACGCCGATATAGTGGGGGAGTTAAACCCAATTATCAAAACTTTTAAATGTTTACTGATAAGTGTTAAACATAAGATTAAACCTCATCCTCAATCAGTCTCATTACTAAGGAAAGCCGGAGGTAGGTGAGATTTTATATTTAATTTGACCCACTTACTTATAAGTTTTTAAAACCAGCCCTGCTTCTTCACAAAGTAGGTATTTACAAATTCTTCAGGGGGCTTATTCAAGTAAATCATGCCTTCAATTAAACCTACCAGTAGCATAATTATCAAGGTAATTCCGTAGGTGAAAGAACCTCCCACTACAGAAATCACCAACATGATAAAGCCTTCTGGAACGTATCCTAGAATAAACTTATGAACCCCAAATCCTCCAAGGATAATGCCACAGTAACCAGCTAGAAGTTGTTTGGTCGGGTGAGTGGGGTTGAAATTTGACATAGTGCGACTCCTTGATAAGTGAGGTATAAAAATAAAGTCTTTATTGTAATCAAAGCAAATAGATTTACTTGCTTAATACATATATTTTTATTTTTTTAAGTATAAGTAAGCCCCAAGACAAATAACCATCAGCGTACTTCTATCTCAAAGGGGACGCTAAAATTTATTCCGGCATAGTCGGAAAATCTGGCGCTCCTTAATAACTTTTGGTAGATTGGAAAATCGTAAACCCTGGTGCGGCAATTTTGCTTTATCTTGAAAAGAATGAACCTCAATAATCAGCAAAAACTGCTACACCACTTTTTACAAGTCCATCAGTATTATTTCCGGATTTTTTTGCATAGGCGTAGCCCATCGTAGACATCGCTTCCAACGCGCGTGAAACGACATCCCGTCAATGACGAGATAAGTTATTGACTAATGACTTTGCGTTGCGGTTAGATTTGCTTTTGCCATTATCTGAATTGGCTTTTAGGCTAGTATTTATGCTTACGAGCAATTATAACTAGTAAATTGTTGTTACCTATGCAGATAAAATCAGATATTTATGTTTTTTACAACAGTAGTAGGTTAGTTTTAATTGCTACCTAAAACGAATAAACTTAATAATGTACCACTATTCCAGAGGCTGTGGAGGAGCATAGGAGCAAGGAGGTTGCGCGATCGCGTGTAAACGACTCCTAAGACAATGCCCAATGCAGTCAGGGGAAGAATTTCTGACAAACTCAGGTGAGCGATCGCAAACAACAAGCTACTGGTCAGAATCGCTCCCCACACGGGTAAGTAGCGAGTCAGAGAGGGTAACAAAAAGCCGCGAAATAGAATTTCTTCAAAAAATGGAGCTGCGATCGCTGCTGTAAAGAAAAATATGCCAAGTGCTACACCATCTTGGCTTTCTAGGGCTAATTGCAACAGAGGGTTACTACCACCCTGCCCTTGCCATAGCTGTTGATTAATCAAAGATACCACCACAACTATAGGTAAAGCCGCGCAGTAGCCTCCCAGTCCCCACAAAAACCATTTATCTTGAAAACGGAAGCGAAACCAAAATTCTGGTAATGGAAAAAAGGGCTTGAGAGAAAAATACAGCACTAACAGCGCCCCCGATGCTACCAGTAAGTAACTAACTAAAACATAAAAAGCCTGAAGTCGCACATCACCCACAGGACGAGGGATGGGGAGCCGCGATAGCAATAAAGGGACAAAAATTTGCCCCATGAAGAAAAAGCCGACGATAAAAACCTGCAAAATCGTTTCACCATCCCAAGGTGTTGACCAAAGGACATCAGCATTTTGACTTAGTAACGAGGTTTTTCCTTTGAACAAGCGTTGAGCAAATAATAAAATCAGCAGTATTAAACCAATTAAAGCTGCCAAGGTGGGAATAGTGCCAATAACTGCTAATTTAATCACCGCTTGAGTAGCAGATTCTTGTTGTGCAGCTTTAACTGCTAATAAAGCATCTTGTCGTTGCTGGAGTTGGTATAGCTGAACCAAAGCAGTAGAGCGAAACCAACCTTCTAAATTTTTTTGAATCCGTTCTTGAGAATTTTGGAGCAGACGGGGAGGATTGCTCCACAGTCCATTTAATACAGCTGCGGTTTCTCCAAATTCTGGATTGATATCTGAGCGTTGTTGTAATTCGCTCCAAGTTTTGAGAGATGTATCCGTCTGTCCTTGCTGTGCTTGTAAAATTCCCAGGCGCAAGTCTAATTCAGCCAGTAATTTTTGTAATTGCTTGAGGGACTGCTGTAACTGTTGCTGTCCCTGTTTAGAAGTTTTAGTAGTGGGAGGAACATCCGGTAGTTTCGCAGGTATGGGAGTTATTTCAGATTGAGAGCGTAATTGTGCAATTTTGTTGTTAACTTTGTCTAAATTAGCTTCAACTGATTGACGCGCCTCTTGATACTGCTTTGTAGCGCCCTCCAGGGGTTGGTCACCAAGTATTGCTTCCTGAACCGCTTTGAGATTGCGATCGCTGCTATCTTCTGATTGCCAAGCTTGGGCTTGGAGAGCAATATTGGTTTGGTATAGTTCTAGGCGACTTTGAAACTGAGGTTCTTGCCAACTACCGAATAAAGCCGAAACTGCCAACAGAACTGCTATCGGCGTCAGTACAAAAAATAAAACTAATCGCTTGAGTGTCATCTATCCCTCTTTTACTAACCAGTGGAGAGCGCATCCCCCTTGGGAATTATCGCAAGAAAAAGTCAGAGGTGGATAGATATCATCAATATTATAAGTTTGCATCGCACCCACCATGTTAAATTACAACCCATTGCACTGCTTACCCTCCGCCGAGGATCTGCCCGATTCGGACGATGAACCTGTGGATAATCAACTACAACATTTGATTCCTGGCTTGCTAGAAAGCATCTTAGCTTGGTTATGGACAAACCGGATGGATTGGTTTTTTGGGGTTGATATGGGGATATATTACGATCCCGAATTACCGCCGATTGTACCCGATGGGTTTTTAAGTTTAGGAGTTGAGCGAGTTTTTGATGAAAACTTGCGTTTAAGTTATGTGTTGTGGGAAGAAAAAGTTATGCCAATCGTGGCGCTGGAGGTGGTTTCTCATAAACGACGTGGCGAATACAGCACCAAAAAGAAAATGTATGCTGAGATGGAGATTTTGTATTATGTTGTTTACAATCCCCAACGCCGTATAAAAGCACCTTTAGAAGTTTATCGATTAGTAAATGGGGAATATGTATTACAGCCAGTAAATCCTGTTTGGTTACCAGAGATAGGTTTAGCAATTGGTTGTGAACGGGGAACCTATCAGGGAATTACACGGGATTGGTTGTATTGGTATGACAAACAAGGAGTCAGATATTTAACACCAGAAGAAAGAGCGATCGCTGCTGAACAACGTGCCGATAGGCTGGCACAAGAATTACGAAGGTTGGGGATAGATCCAGATTCTTTGAGTTGATTTTGTAAGGCGCGATCGCTTGGATTAACTGATAGTTCATTTAGATAAATCTAGTCTTTATTCGCCTTTGGTGATATGTAAAATAGTGTTCATGGTAATTAATTAAGAAATGCGATTAATTTTATATAGTAAACCCGGCTGTCATTTATGTGAAGGGTTGCAAGAAAAGCTACAACAAATCCAAAATCTGAGTTTCGAGTTGGAAATTAGGGATATTACGACTCGTGAAGATTGGTTCGCGGCGTATGAGTATGAGGTGCCAGTACTTTATTTATCGAACCACAGAGGCGCAGAGGCCACGGAGGAAGAGGGGAGTGAGAAATTATTGCCGCGTCCTTCTCCTCGTGCTAGTGTGCAGCAGTTGGAGCAAATGTTGTGTAAGTATTTAGCCAATTAGAAAAAAATAATGCAAAATAAGCGCAAGATTAAGAATGTGACGAGGTTCACAAAATGAAATTGCGGGAATTACTAACGGCGGTAGACAGTGTTGAACAATTGCCTAGCCATCCGATGGGGGATGTGGAAGTTAAGGGTTTGAAGACGAATTCCCATGCATGTAGTGTGGGAGATTTGTTTATTGGGATGCCAGGAGGGCGGGTTGATGGTGGGGAATTTTGGCAAAGTGCGATCGCATTGGGGGCTATAGCTGCGATCGTCTCTCCTGAAGCTGTACAAAAAAATCCTCCCACAAATCAGGCTGTGGTCATCAGTGCAAGTAACATAACTCAAGCTTGTGCTCAGATAGCCAGTGCTTTTTACGGTTATCCGGGGCAAAAACTCAAGCTGGTGGGTGTGACTGGTACAAATGGCAAAACTACAACTACTCATCTGATTGAATTTCTGCTGATTAAAGCTAATCTAGCTACAGCTTTGATGGGAACTCTCTACACTCGTTGGGCAGGTTTTGAGCAAACTGCTGCCTACACTACCCCCTTTGCAGTCGAACTGCAACAGCAGCTAGCAGAGGCTGTAAAGGCTGGTAGTGAATTCGGGGTGATGGAAGTAAGTTCCCACGCTTTGGCCCAAGGTAGAGTATTAGGTTGTCAATTTGAGGTGGCGGTGTTCAGTAATCTTACTCAAGATCATCTCGATTATCACACCGATATGGAAGATTATTTTGCCGCCAAAGCGTTGTTATTTAGTCCTGATTATCTCAAAGGACAAGCAATAATTAATGCTGATGATTCCTACGGGAAGCGGTTAATTGCCTCGTTAGATTCTGAGCGTGTTTGGAGCTACAGTGTAAACGACAACAGCGCTGATTTATGGATGAGTGATTTAAGTTACCAGCCCAATGGTGTCAGTGGTACATTACATACACCAAAAGGTGATGTAGCTTTTCGATCGCCTCTAGTCGGAGAATATAATTTAGAAAATCTTCTCGCAGCCATAGGAGCAGTTTTACACTTAGGACTAGATTTGCAGTTAATAGCGTCTGTCATACCTGAGTTTCCCGGAGTTCCCGGACGGATGGAACGGGTAGAGATTAGTCCTAATCAAGATATCAGCGTGATTGTGGATTATGCCCACACACCGGATAGTTTAGAAAATCTCCTGAAAGCTGCACGCCCGTTTATACCTGGTAAAGTGATTTGCGTGTTTGGTTGTGGCGGCGATCGCGATCGCACTAAGCGCCCAAAAATGGGTAAAATTGCTGCTGAATTAGCTGATGTTGCAGTGGTGACATCGGATAATCCCCGGACTGAAGACCCAGAACGGATTTTGCAAGATATTTTGGCAGGAATTGCTGATACAATTGAGCCAACTGTAATTTGCGATCGGGCTACTGCAATTCGTACTGCTATTTTACAAGCACAACCCGGTGATGGAGTGTTACTTGCTGGTAAAGGTCATGAAGACTACCAAATTCTCGGCACCGAAAAAATCCATTTTGACGATCGAGAACACGCACGCGACGCTTTACACCAAAGACTAAACATACAAGCTTAATTGGGGCATTGGGGATGGGGCAAGTGGGCATTGGGCATTTGGTCAATAATTAATACTTATTCTTCCCCTGCAACGCCAGTTCCCCCTGCTCCCTCATCTCCATCTCCCACTCCCCACTCCCTACTCCCCTACTCCCTTCGAGGCAGAGTTTTTTATACTTAATATTTCTTTCCGTGGAAATTTTGTAAAAAATGGACACATAAAGGTGAAAATCGAAGACAGAATTATTTCTTGCTTCATCCAAGTTGTGCTTGACTCATGAATGTTTCTCTGGCCAACGATCTGTCTGTTTATCAACTGGTTATGGGAGTGCAAGCGCCTCCTAAACCATTGTCCCTCAGTCCTGCTACTCTGCTATCACTGGTGAGAGCGCAAATTGACTTACTAATTGAGCAGCAAATTGCAGCCACTTTATGGGTGAAGTTACCACCAGAAAAAATTTGGCAATCAGAACTAGCGCGTTATCAATCCTCGGTAAGTGCGTCTAATCTCATTTATACTTGCCAGATTGACGAAACTGGGAAAGGCGAAGATGAGGGATCTAGCATTGTAGGGGAAGAAAATACCCCCTCATCTTCCTCATCTTCCTCATCTTCCTCATCGCCCTCATTCCCTCATCATGTCCCCGTTCACCTATCACCAGATAGCCAAATGCGACGGGAAAACTTTCTGATGGTGTTATCACCCCAGTTTTGCAGTTTAATTTTGGCTCATCGACCACTTAAGAAACGTAAAAATAAGACATCGGAAAAGGTAAATACCAATAAAAACCAGCCGTTGCTGATTATAAATACTCTTGAGGGGAGAGTAATTCAGCAAGTATTAGATGGTATCAAACAAGCGATTACGCCAGAATCATCTCCAATAATACCTGTTAATTTTATTTGTCCTGCGCCCCAAGGCGCACTGATGAATCAACTGTTTGCAAAACAACTCCTGCGACAAGATGAAATTAATCGTCAAATCATCACAGTACGCACCACCAAGTTGCAGCAGCAAAATCAAGAACTGCATAACAAAGAGCAAATCAAAGATGAATACCTAAAAAACGTGTGTCAGGAATTGCGTACACCCTTGACGCACATGAAGACAGCACTTTCGTTATTGAATTCCCCTAATCTTAAACCCCCCCAGCGACAACGTTATTTACAGATGTTAAATACCCAATGCGATCAGCAAAATTCCCTGATTATTGGTTTATTGGAACTGGTGCAACTGGAAAGTAATTTAGAGGGAACAGCTTTAGAGTCGGTGCGGCTTTCAGATATTGTACCTGGAGTAGTCAGTACCTACCAACCTCTAGCCCAAGAAAAAGGGATTATGCTAGCCTACACCGTACCCACTGAACTTCCATCTATTTGGTGTGTAAGTGGTGGGCTGAGGCAGATTGTAATTAATCTGCTGCACAACAGCATTAAGTTTACTCCTAATGGGGGTGAAGTATGGGTGCGTGCTCGAATTCAAAGCGATTATGTCCAATTAGAATTCCGCGACACAGGTATAGGTATTGCCGAAAGCGAGATTCCCAGAATCTTTGACCGATTTTATCGTGTGCGTACAGCAGCAAATGAAGATTATGGTGGTGCTGGGTTGGGTTTAACAATTGTACAGCAATTGCTGGTGCGCTCTGGCGGTTCTATTTCTGTGAAAAGTAAATTAAATGAAGGTTCCACATTTACAGTACAAGTACCAAGCGTTGGCGATACCCCAAGAGCGATCGCAATAGAAAATGAGTGAGATGAGTTACAATTATCCCCTGAGTTAACTTTATGCTGTTATAGCAATCCTATTTGAGTTATAAAAATTTTAGTTATTAGTCATTAGTACCAATAACTAATGACTAATAACTAGATTTACCCACGGAAATTCCAGAAAATTAGCGATCGCACAAGCTTGCCGCAAAGACTTGCCATGAGTTAAGCTTACCAATAATTGTTAGCGAGAAGTTTTTGGTAGCACGGCGCTAATTTGGCGGAGCATCATCACTTGCCAATAAGGTACAGGAGCCAGCAATACAGTACCAGTTCCCTCAAAAGTATTGACAAGAAACTCACCAGAAGTCATCGAACCTAAAAGAGATTTGGTAGCTTTTTCAACGCGATAATTTAAGCTACTTGTGCGAGCGATGGCAAAATTTCCATCCACAACTAATCGGTCATTTTGTAAATTTATTACTTCTACAGGGCCTTGTGCTGCCATCACTACTGTACCCCTGCCTTTGACTTTTGTTTGAAACAATCCCTCGCCACCAATTAAGCCTGCTACAAATTTGTTTCGTTCAACTCCTACTTCTACAGTGGCATCACTAGCCCAATAAGCGCCACTATCTAAAATCCATTCACTACTGTCTAATTCTAGAATGTGATATCCCGATAAAGAAGGCTCTAAATATAATTCACCACTGCCTGTATATGTAGGACGGAAAATGTTTTCTCCCGTGGCTAGGGATTTTAAAAATCCGCCTGCTGAAGGCGCTTTAGATTGCATCTGAATGTTGCCACGGATATAGTACATAGCACCAGATTCAGTTCTGACTGTTTCGTTTTGTAAAGTTACCTTAACTAAACGTAACCTTTCTCGTTCGATTACTTCAAAACTTGCCATAATTTTTCTTTTGATTTTTGCAGAAATGTGTACTTGGCTCTTAACTAGAATTTATATACATTTTTGGCATCTATTTTTACAGACAGCAAGTTAGAAAAATTTAATCAGATTGCTACACAAAATCTATTTTATGAAAATGAATTATCTGTGTTCATAAAAAATAGGTCAACCTAATTAAACCTTATCTAAGTAAGTGGGCGCAAATAATCATCACTGGCTCGTAGTTGCGCCCTCTTGCGCTTTAGCGCAACTACGAGCCAAATACAAAGATTTTACTTTTCGTTACATAGTTTGATTTTATCTTGCCTACCTACTTAAGTTGAGAACCGTAGTTTTTACCCTCTCCCTAAATCGCTCTCCCAAATCTGGGATTCGGGGTTGGGGGATGATGGCAAATCATTTGTGTTTTATTCATACTCACTTACTGTTTAACTTAACGTGAAATTGACGGCTCATATTGTATCCGCATAAATTAGTCAAAGAAAAAGACCACTAAGAGGCTTTACTACATAAAACCTGTCCCTCTCCGACGGGCGAGAGGGACAGACTTTAACTAAAGTTTAAGGCAGGGAGAGGTTTGATGAAATCACATTAATTTAGAGTAAATATTTATAATTCTGCAAAATAGTTAATAAATTTTCACTCCTAAGTTTTAGCTCCTAATTTATGTTTATTGCTAACTTCTAAGGGAAGGAAAATCGTCAAAACTTCCCCATAGTGTGGACGCTGGCGCACAATCAGTTTGCCGCCGATCGCTTGAAACAAATGCTTAGTTGCGGCCATATTCAAACTAATCGTACCCGTTTCTGGTTGAAACATCAGCAATTGACCTAAAGCTTTGCGAATTGGGGGCGTTGCAGGTATGGCAGTTTTACTTGAATCTTTGCACCCAAATTGCGGCGATAATTGTAACTTAAGTTGATCTCCCGCCGGAATAACTTGTACTTGAATATGGCTACCAGCAGGTAAGCTGCGAGTGAAATTCTCTATCAAACCAGTGAGTACCTGATCCAACATCATGGGATTACTTACCACAGTTGGTAGTTGCTGCGGTAAAACAACATTTAAAGTTAAGCTCCGCCGATGCGCCGCTTGTTCCCAACGGGGAATGCTCTGCTGCAACACTTGATCTAAAGACATCGGCGTGAGTTGAGTTTTTGATGATTTTGCTGAGGTAGTAGTTTCTAGTTCTGCTGCCTTAAAAAGCAACTCCATGCGATCAATTTGCTCGGTACACTCATGATCAATAATTTTTAAGCGATTGATGACGCTAGCATCTAAATCTCGCCGCTTCAGCAGTAGGCGAGTCATAGTGCGAATAGTTGTTAAAGGTGTACGGACTTCGTGAGCGAAAGCTTGGAGCAATTCTACATCAGGATTTGCAGATTCGGCTTGAAGAATTGGGCATGGATTATTTTCTTTATCCTCCTTGTCTCCACTTCCTATTGAGTCCTTAGTCTCTTCTGCTTCAGTTAATTCTTGAAGCAACAACTGGCTAAACTGAATTATGATGCGGCAATCTGGCGCTACCGGAGAATACTCTTGTACTAATGTATCCAGACGGGCAAAAAATTCTGGATTAGCCAGCATTATCCTTGCTCCTAGCGATCGCCAAGCCTGTTGTACTACCTCTGGCTCAAAAGAAAATGAAAAGGTTTTTTTACCGTTTTTGTGGCTTGCTAAAACCAGCACTAATCTAAATTTTTCTGTAAAAACCAAGCAAAACTGTTCTGCACCTAGCGGATCGGCAGGTAATAAGGAAAGTACCGATTCATGGGGAGCTATTTCTTCATTTACAGACGCGATTGCATCTGGCATCTGAAATGGCATCAGCGCCAAGGGATTAAATGGTTTTGCCGTAAAAGTTACTGTTTGTAAACTTTGAGTCAGTTTTGGCTGACTAAATAAGGGTGCTGGTGCAGCTAAAACTAATCCTTGGGTTGTGTCAACTGAAGTAGCTGCTAAAGTATTTAATAGCAAATGTTCTGTCGCTGCTAGGCTGACACGCCACTGCCGCTCTGCTTTAGCAGGTGAACATTCAGCCACACTTGATTGATTTTCAGCCAAGATTTCGCTCAGACTTGGCAATATCCATTTGTACACAGGCTTTCACCTCTTAATTCAAGAGCGACTAACAGCGTCTAGGGTAGACATTACACTACTACTTAAGAGGTTAAAACTATTAGTGTAATGACGACAGTGGTAGAACCGAACAATTCGGGCGCAATTCCCCCTCTAAGGGCGATGTCTACGACGGGCTATTCGGCGTCGCAGTTAGGAGTTGAAAAACTACTCACGCTAATTTTTACCGATAGGTAGTGCGATCGCAGGTTGATAATTGTGCTGATTTAATTGCTCGAATTGGGATTGCAATAACAAACTCTGTACCCTGTCCCGGCGATGAAATACATTGCAAAGATCCACCATGCTTTTCAGTAATTATTTGGTAGCTGATCGATAAGCCCATACCAGTCCCCTTACCAACTGGTTTTGTGGTGAAAAAAGGGTCAAATAAACGCGACTGGATTGCTTCTGAAATTCCTAATCCATTATCAGCAATCCGAATGATTGCATTTTCATTTACCTGTTCCGAAGAAATCTGAATCAAAGGATTTGGACAAAGTTCTTTTTGGAAAGCCTCATCTAAAGCATCGATTCCATTTGTCAAGAGGTTCATAAATACCTGATTCATTTGCCCTGCAAAACACTGAATCTTAGGCATTTCACCATCCTCTTTGACTACTTGAAATCGTGAATAGTTTTACCAACTTCATTATTGCGATCGCGATCTAATCGCTTACCAATGTCTTCTGCAAATACATCCGCCAGAATGATTTTATTGAGGTCTACAATCTCAATATCACGCTGACGTTCATTGTGTAGCGATTGAACATGCTCTTGTAACTGGGCTAGCATTTCCTGTTGCGATCGCATTTGGTGGTACTCAAGTTCATGATTTATGAAATATCCCAGTAGTCCACCAACTTCTTCAGCCTCTTGTTGAGCAATATATTTAACTATCTTCAATTGTTGATGAGCACTAATGGCACCAGTAATTACTGAGAGAGTAGCTATTCCTAGAATTCCCGAAATTAATTTCTGACTAATTTTCATCCCTTGCTCGAAACCTCAAGTGCTGGCTAGTGCGCTAATTCAGTTTTGGGGAGTTTCCCTGATTTTAAAATTCCCAGATATGTGCCTGAAAGCTACAGAGTCAACAGCTATTAGCCAAATCTTTAATCTGGAGCTATCTTTGGCGATGCCTACGGCTGGCTACGCCTACGCATTTTTTGAGTAGATTAACAATAGACCATCTCAAAGGCACGTTATGACTTCTTTTGATTCAGTTGAAGATTTGGTACTAGTTGCTGGTGCTACTGGTGGCGTCGGGCAACTGGTGGTAGGCAAGCTGCTAGAAAAGGGCTTGAAAGTTCGCGTTCTGACACGCAATGCCGCAAAAGCCGAAGAAATGTTTAACCACAGAGTGGAAATTGCCGTTGGTGACATCCGCCAGCCAGCTACACTGCCAGCCGCAACACAAAATGTCACTCACATCATAAGTTGTACTGGAACCACTGCCTTTCCCTCTGCGCGATGGGAGTTTGAGCAATCCCCAAACTTGATTGAATGGGGAATCACTTTTCTTAACCCCAAATCTAGTGAAGCAAAAGCAAAGAATAGTCCCGCAAAGGTCGATGCCCAAGGTGTGAGCAACCTAGTGGCAGCAGCAGCGCGGAATTTGAAGCGGTTCGTTTTCGTCTCTTCTTGCGGAATTGAGCGTAAAAATCAGTTTCCTTTTAGTGTTCTTAATGCTTTTGGCGTGTTGGATGCCAAACAAAAGGGCGAAGAGTCCATTATTAACTCAGGATTACCCTACACCATTATCCGCCCAGGACGCCTGATTGACGGGCCATATACCTCATACGACCTCAACACCCTCCTAAAGGCAAAAACTGGGGGTAAATACGGTGTGGTAGTAGGCACTGGGGATACACTTTCGGGTGATACCAGCCGGATTGATGTAGCAAACGCTTGTGTAGAATGCCTTTTAATCCCAAGTAGTTCCAAGAAAATTTTTGAAATAGTCAACCAGGGACAAAGACCGGCTGCAATTAACTGGGAAACTCTTTTCTCTCGGCTTGAGTGAGTACTAAGTGCTAAGTAATATTTTATCTAATAGACATCTGGTGACAATGAATGTAGAGACGCTTTCTTCGTAGCGGCACGAAGTGCAATTTCGCGTCTCTACAAGGGTTTCAGGTTACGCATATTTAATTTCTGGAGATGTCTAATGCCCAATCACTAAATATAGCAGTTCTCATTTGGGTGCAATACAGTCTGAACCCAATACTGCTCGGTTAAGGTAGTCATTGGAGATCCCCCTTAGTCGCCTTAAAAAAGGGGAAAATAAGGCATTTTGAGCAAGCCAATATTATCGGGGGTTGGGGGGATCGACTCTAAACCTACGCAGTATTGAGTCTGAACCTCACCCCGTATTTGAGGCGTGCAAACACTCCCCTCTCCAAAGCATCGGAGAGGGGTTGGGGGTGTGGTTTAAAAATATACTTAATGCAAACGAAAACCGCTATATTGCAGATTATACGGAATGACCGAAGTGATTCCTGCGGAGGTCACTGAGCTTTATCGGACTCCTTCAAAGAAGCTACGCGCAGCGTCTCGTAGATAAGTACGGGCTAGCCTACGCGCCCTTTAATTTTGTTCTATTTTCGGTACTTTTGTCACTTATTACCTCTAAAGACGGCAAACACGACTCTACCGTTACGGTTCACCCTAATTACTGAAAGTATTAATTCTCATACATTAGACAGAGTGAAGGCAATAAATCCATGAAATAACTAAAAAAACTATTTAGTTAGTTTAACCGTCCTAAGCAAGGTTCGGGAAACCACCCTTCATGGACTGGCTAACACTAAGCTTCAGTATATATATCAGCATATCTGGAGTTTTAACCCCAGAAAAGCCAAAACAAAGGTATTCATGCTGAACTGGCTGATTTATTGACCCTATTGGTTCAAAATTTAGTCCTTTATATTCTCATTCATTCATTTGTAGTTATACGGAGCCAGCACCTAAAATGGCAAAAGTAGTTGGAATTGACTTAGGAACAACGAACTCCTGCGTGGCAGTGATGGAAGGTGGTAAACCCACAGTAATTGCTAATGCTGAAGGTTTTCGGACAACGCCATCAGTAGTCGCATTTGCGAAAAATGGCGACAACTTGGTTGGTCAAATTGCCAAACGCCAAGCGGTGATGAACACAGAAAATACGTTTTACTCAGTCAAACGCTTTATTGGACGCCGCTACGATGAAGTGAGTAACGAAGCTACAGAAGTTTCTTACAAAGTCCTCAGCAATAACGGCAATGTCAAACTAGATTGTCCAATCGCTGGTAAAGCATTTGCTCCTGAAGAAATTTCTGCAAAAGTTCTTCGCAAACTAGTTGAAGATGCCAGCAAATACCTCGGTGAAACCGTAACCCAAGCTGTAATCACTGTTCCGGCATACTTCAACGACTCGCAACGCCAAGCGACAAAAGACGCTGGTAAAATTGCCGGGATTGAAGTTCTACGGATTATCAACGAGCCTACAGCCGCTTCTTTGGCTTATGGATTTGACAAGAAGAGTAACGAAACCATCCTCGTATTTGACTTGGGTGGTGGTACCTTCGACGTATCCGTGCTGGAAGTAGGAGATGGAGTTTTTGAAGTACTAGCCACATCTGGTGATACCCACCTTGGCGGTGATGACTTCGATAAAAAAATAGTTGACTTCTTAGCTGAGAAGTTCAAGAAAGCCGAAGGTATTGACCTGCGGAAAGACAAACAAGCCTTACAACGTCTGACTGAAGCCGCAGAAAAAGCCAAAATTGAGCTTTCTAGCGTCACTCAAGCAGAAATTAACCTGCCATTTATCACTGCTACCCAGGATGGCCCCAAGCACCTGGATACAACCCTGACTCGCGCCCAGTTTGAAGAACTTTGCTCTGACTTAATCGACCGTTGTCGTGTTCCTGTGGAAAACGCCCTCCGCGATGCCAAGTTAAACAAAGGCGATATTGATGAAGTGGTATTAGTTGGTGGTTCTACCCGCATTCCCGCAGTCCAACAGATTGTGAAGCAGGTATTGGGTAAAGACCCCAACCAAAGTGTTAACCCTGATGAAGTCGTAGCAGTTGGTGCAGCTATCCAAGCTGGGGTACTAGCTGGTGATGTAACTGGTATCTTGCTGTTAGACGTGACACCGCTATCTTTGGGTGTGGAAACATTGGGCGGCGTGATGACCAAAATTATCCCCCGCAACACCACAATTCCCACCAAGAAATCGGAAGTCTTCTCCACTGCTGTGGATGGACAAACCAACGTAGAAATTCACGTCCTTCAAGGTGAGCGCGAATTCTCTAACGATAACAAGAGTTTGGGAACCTTCCGTCTGGATGGTATTCCTGCTGCACCACGCGGCGTGCCTCAAATTGAAGTGGTGTTCGACATTGACGCTAATGGTATCCTTAACGTCACAGCTAAGGACAAAGGTACTGGTAAAGAACAGTCCATCAGCATAACCGGCGCTTCCACCCTGGATAAAAATGACGTTGACCGGATGGTAAGAGAAGCTGAACAAAACGCTTCATCTGACAAAGAACGGCGTGAGAAGATTGAACGCAAGAACCAAGCCGACTCTTTGGCATACCAAGCTGAGAAGCAGTTACAAGAATTAGGCGATAAAGTTCCGGCTGCTGACAAGACTAAAGTCGAAGGTTTGGTGAAAGAACTGCGCGAAGCAGTTGCTAAAGAAGACGATGAGCAAATCAAAAAGCTCACCCCAGAATTGCAACAAGCGCTATTTGCTGTTGGTAGCAATATTTATCAACAAGCTGGTGGCGGTGCTGCGCCTGGTGCTGAACCCCAAGATGGTGGTTCCACATCTAGTGGTAGTGGCGAAGATGTAATTGACGCTGATTTTACAGAGAGCAAATAATTCCCCCACTTATTTTGGGAAGATTATTTAGTCCTACCTCATATCACCCACTTAGACAAATGCCTGAGTGGGGATTTTTTTAAGGAGTTGGGAGTTAGGAGTTAGGAGTTAGGAGTTAGGAGTTAGGAGTTAGGAGTTAGGAGTTAGGAGTTAGGAGTTAGGAGTTTGGAATTTGGAGTTTGGAGTTTGGAGTTTGGAGTTAGAGTAGAACTAATATCAATACTGCGTAGGTTTTGAAAATTTGTAGGTTGGGTTGAACTTAAGTGTTACCCAACAAAGCCCTAAAAATGCTGGGTTTCGTTCCTCAACCCAATCTACCCTGGAGTACTTTTTAGACTTAACCTACGCAGTCTTGAAACTAATATTGGTACTCTTGATCTTTATTTCTAAGTCCTCACTCTCAACTCCCTTATGCCATATCCACAAGCACCTTGGACACTTCAGGGCTATGCTATCCAAACTCTGCATTTGGTAAATATTGACCAAGTGCGCCCTTTAATTCCGTTAGAGTTAGAAATTATTTCTGTATGGCCTGGTAAAACTCTCGCTAGTGTGTATTTATCTCATTATGGGTCAGGCTCAGTACTGGAGTACAGCGAGTTAATTGTTGTCCCAGCTTTGGTTAATTACCAAAGAAAAATCGGTGGCTGGGTTTCCCATATTTATGTAGATAATGCTGATTCGGTGGCTGGTGGTCGAGAAATTTGGGGACTACCAAAGGAACTAGCTGAGTTTACCTGGGAACAAGGAAAGCATGTTACTGTGCATCAGGAAAACCGAAAGCTGTGTAGTCTTAACTATAATCATCAAAGCTTGGCATGGAGACAGTGGTTAACTGCGTCTGCTTTCAGCGCTAAGGGTGGTGATTTGCTGATATTCCCTGCTGAATTTGAGTCTGTATTGGGTTTGATTAGTTCTAAGTTAGAAATCCCCGGCGAAAGTCCTTTTTCTGGAATAGGTTTAGGTCAGCCTTGGTTAACTGTGCGTTGTGAGCAGATGAGTTTGCGGGTTGATGCGCCAAAACTCGTTGGACAGATGGGTATCTAGTCCATCGTATTTGTCAGGTATAGGGTAACTCTTGGTACTTATTTGCTTGCTAAAAATTCTTGAACTTTCAGAATCTCAATGCCCCTCCAGGGGTTATCAGTCTACTGAGAGACTTCAATTGGTGGTTAGAGCGATCGCTCACTCCATCACACGATGATTTTGTGCGATGTCTACGGCGGTAAAGTAGGCATTTCTCATCACCTCAAAAGTGATAGCGATCGCTGTTTCCTCTCTTGGGATTATTCTGAAAATATGCTAAGTTCCTAACATCTGCAAGTTATGCAAAGTGGCATAAAGCCCTCCTTCTTGGAGTAGTTGCTCGTGGCTTCCCTGTTCGATTAATTCGCCGCGTTTGAGAACAAAGATTCGGTCTACATTGCGAATCGTAGATAGGCGGTGAGCGATAATAATGGCGGTACGTCTGAGCAATAGCTGGTTTAATGCCTCTTGAACTAAAGCTTCTGTGCCAACATCTAAACTAGCGGTAGCTTCATCTAGTACCAAAATTTGGGGATTGCGAATAGCAGCCCGCGCAAAGGCTAAAAGTTGCTTTTGACCACTAGAAATATTTGTACCCCGTTCTCGCAGTTGAGTATCATACCCTTGGGGTAGTTCTTCTATAAACTGAGCAATGTTGGTTTGCTCTGCTGCTTGTTGAATCTGTTCAACGGTATAGCCATCTCCTAAAGAAATGTTGCTTTTAACATCACCAGCAAACAAAAACCCTTCTTGTAAAATTACTGCCATGTAGCGCCGCAGTTCTGCCTGTGGTACTTCCCGAATATCTACACCATCTATAAGAATGCGTCCTTGGCTGGGTTCGTAAAGGCGGCACAAAAGACGGATGATCGAAGTTTTACCCGCACCTGTGGGGCCGACTAATGCAATTTTTTCGCCTGGATGAATGGTAAAATCTAAGTCTTTAATTACGTAATCATCATTTTTGTAAGCAAACCAGACGTGATCAAAACGGATTTCTCCCAGTTCAGGCAAGGAAGTGAGGTCTGGGGTTTCTAGATTGGCAACAATCTCGTCTATGTAGCCAAATTTTGCATCAAATATTGAGAAGCGGACATTGGCGCGATCGCGGATTTCTATCGGTTCATCTAATATATCGCCTACGCGTTCTATGGCAGTAAAACCTGCTTGAATTACCGTAAATTTTTCCGCAAAATCCCTTAAAGGGTCAAATAATTGCTGGGCATACAAGATAAATGCAGATAAAGTCCCAAAAGCTAAACTTTTTCCTAACAGTAACCAACCACCCATCCACAAAACAGCTGCGACTGCAATCAGACCAATCCATTCCAAGGTGGCTGAAATAAATGAATCATAAAAGATGGTTTTATCCATTTGCTGAGTGTAGCGGCTGTTTGTGGTGCGAAATAATTCCGCATTAAATTTTTCCCTGCGGAACAACTGCACTACGTTAATGCCAACCACATTTTCTTGTAGGTGCGAGTTCAATATAGAAAGTTCTTCTCGCCCTTTGTAATTGGCTTTGCGGTACTGTTGCTGAATGTAAACAATTAACCAGCTAATTGGTAACAACATCAATAGCAGCAAGCAAGTGAGTTGCCATTGGATGGAAAACATTAAACCCAAAATCACCAGCATGGAAAACAAATTGGACACAATGCCAATTGCTCCAGTAGAAAAGACATCGCCTAAGACTTCCACATCGCTGGTGATTCTGGTGATTAATTTACCTACGGGCGTGCGGTCAAAAAAGCGTACTGCTAATGATGTTACATGCTGGAATAAGTCTTGGCGAATTGCTGCGGTGATTTGTTGCCCTAGCTTCTGTACTAAATAACCCTGATAGCCTGTCAAAATCAGTCGGGTGGCGATCGCCACTAATAATAATCCCTCCAGGATATTTAGCCCTTCCGACAAGGGGCGATTCCTAAGAAATTCGTAAGTGCTTGGTTCCTTGCGAATCAGGGAGATAACTTGGCCAATCAACAGTGGTTGTACGGCATTCGCTAGGGCGATCGGTACGAGTAGGCACATTGATAGCGCCAACAGCCGTCCGCTACGACGGGCATAAGGCACTAAACGCAAAAACAACCGCCAGTCATTTTCACTTTGACGATGTTGCGTATAAGATTTTTTGAGAGATTGATAGATGCTCATAGTAAGAGCATTATATTAATGTTTGTAAAAAAATACGCATGTTTAAAGTAGCGTTTGTCCTTTTACTCTGATACCATGCCTGAGATAGAAACCGCAAGACTACTACTAAGACCCTATACTCCTCAAGACCTGGATAAACTTGCTACCATTTTGAGCAACCCAGCAGTTATGAGGTATTCACCTAGCTGAGTTTTCCCGTTAAGTCTCGAAAAGGTTGCTCACAAAGGATTCAGAAGAAATCAATCCCCTTCAGCGTCAGGTAATGAGCGCTAAATCACCCAAACTACCAAAAATATTAACAGTTGGTTGGGCTGTTGAAGCGTAGACGCAAAGCGGCTTGTCGCTAGACATCGCTCGATATGGCGGTTACTTAGAACATCGACGTAATACTCCTATTGGTATCCAGGTACTATGGCGTGGCTGGTTAAAATGGCACGACCTTTGTGTTCGCGTAGCGTCTCGTAGAGAGGGTTGGCAGCTTGCTAGAGATACTTAACGGGAAAGTCAGGAGTATGGGATTACCTTTGCCTTATTTGGAGTGTCTATTTTGGCAACATAATTATAAATCATACTATATACCACACTTTATAATTCTAGATCCCACATTCCGCACTTCAATCAGTAGTATTAATAAACTACATTTAAATAAAATTCCAAATTATAATTTGGACTCCTAAGTAACCCTGAAAAAA
>NZ_JBALCW010000005.1:0-7632 GCF_036917635.1 Nostoc sp. | reverse complement strand
ATGAAAATGCCTGAATTCCTTTATGAACTGGAACTTAGGCTCTGTAAGACATAATTCCTCCTCGCAAGGTCAAAATCAGCGAACGTACAGTGATTTAGACAAAGGGCGAATTTACCGAGAATATTACAGCATTGAGCGATTGAGAGAGTTAGCCGAACGTCCCCATTGGCGGCGGGAAGGTTTTCAAGATTTATGGCAAGGTTTACGGGTAACTTTTTTACTATTTGATGAAAATTGGCGCGGTGAAGTGTTGGGTTTATCTCCCCTCAATGGTGATTTATTCGGTTCAGAAACACTATCAGCTTTAGATGATTGTGCGATTGATAATTATGATTTACTCGTAGCTATTCGTCAGTTATCACTGTACCAAGATAAAGTACAAATGCGGCGGGTAAATTACGAATTTCTAGACGTAGAAGAATTAGGAAGCGTCTATGAAAGTTTATTAGATTTTCATCCCCAAGTAATTCAGCGTCAAGGGATATATGAATTTGCCTTAGTGTTTGGTAGTGATAGGAAAACCACTGGTTCTTATTATACGCCACCGCAGCTTGTACAACAACTTATCAAAACTGCACTTGTACCAGTAATTGAAGAAAAACTTTGCAAATTAGACAACAATCACGAATTAGAAAAAGCACTTCTTAGTCTGAAAGTCTGTGATCCTGCTTGTGGTTCGGGACATTTTCTTTTAGCAGCAGCAAGGCGTATTGGTAAAGAATTAGCCAAAATCAGAACTGGGGAAGATGAACCTGGAAGTCAACCTTTAAAATTAGCGATTCGAGATGTTATTCAAAATTGTATTTATGGAGTAGATTTAAATCCGTTAGCAGTCGATTTATGTAAGGTAGCATTATGGATTGAAGGATTTCCAGGTAAGTTACCACTTAGCTTTTTAGATCACAGAATTAAGTGTGGAAATTCTTTGGTAGGAGTCTTGGATTTAGATTGTCTGCAAGAGGGAATTCCTGATGAAGCTTATAAGGCGGTAACTGGGGATGATAAAAAGTTATCTACTCAGTTTAAGAAGCGCAATAAGAAAGAACGGGAGATAGATAATCAAGGACAATTATCAATATTTGGAGGCTTAGAAACCGAACGTACACACTACGCAGAAAGTGCGCGGGAGTTGGGATATATTGCTGAAGCTACACCGCAACAAGTGAGAGAAAAGCAAGCGCGATATCAGCAAACTCGTAAAGATTCGGGATGGTGGCGAGATTATTCAGCCTGTAATTTGTGGACTGCGGCATTTTTTATGCCGTTAACTGAACAGAATTTGCAATTGTTACCGACGACGGCGGCGTTAACTCAGCTTTTGCGGGGTAATTTGTCAACGCAAGAGATTAAAGATGCGGCTAATAAGTTGGCTGAAGAAAAGCACTTTTTTCACTGGCCTTTGGAATTTCCTGAAGTGTTTGAACAAGGCGGATTTGATTGTGTGTTAGGTAATCCACCTTGGGAACAACTGCAACTTGATCCGAGAGAATTTTTTGCTTCTCGTAATTCGGAGGTTTCGGAAGCGCAAAATATGGTAGCACGAGATAGGATGATTACAAAACTTAGCAATTCAAATCCAGAATTATATGCTGAATTTGAAAGAGAAAAACATCATGTTGATGCTTACCAGAAATTTATCCACTCTAGCAACAGATTTCCTTTAACCAGTTTTGGAAGAATTAATTTAGCTCCCTTATTTACTGAAATGGCTAGAGATTTAATATCACCTACTGGTCAAGCAGGAGTTATTGTTCCTACTGGTATTGCAACAGATTCTTTTAATCAATATTTTTTTGCTGACTTATCACAAAAGCAAGCTTTAGCAAGTTTGTATGATTTTGAGAATCGAGAAGGTTTATTTGCTGCTGTACATCGCAGTTATAAATTTTCACTACTGACTATAAGTGGTAAACCAATCAAATGTGGTAATTTTGCTTTTTTCCTGACTCAACCCAAACAGTTAGATAATCAAGCGCGTCTGTTTCAGCTTTCACCCCAAGATATTGCTTTAATTAATCCTAATACGCTCACTTGTCCAATTTTTAGAACTAGTACAGATGCTGAATTAACTAAGAAAATTTATCAGCGTGTTCCTGTTTTGGAAAATGAGAAAACAGGTAGCAACCCTTGGGCTGTTTCATTGTTACTGATGTTTATGATGAATACAGATAGTGGATTGTTTAAAAATGAGGTGGCTAATGATTTAGCTCCACTTTATGAGGCTAAGATGTTTCACCAGTTCACTCACCGTTGGGCAACTTATACTGATGATCGCGATACTCGTAATTTGACTGATGAGGAAAAAGGTGATGCGTCTTTTTCTGTTCAGCCGCGTTATTGGGTGAGTCGGGTTGAAGTGGAAAATAAGTTAGCTAATAAGTGGAATAAAGATTGGCTTTTGGGTTGGAGAGATATTTGCAGATCAACTGATGAACGTACTGCAATCTCTTCCATATTACCTAAATCAGCTTATGGTGATACAGTACTTTTGATGCTTCCGCAGATAGAGAATAAAATATTAATATCATGCTTATTTGCTAACATAAACAGTCTTAGTTTTGACTTTGTAGCAAAGCAAAAAGTAGCAGGAACACATCTTAAATTCTTTACCATGCGACAACTCCCTGTAATTTCCCCAGAAGCATACACCCCGGAAGACATCGAATTTATCAGCACCCGCGTACTCGAATTAGTCTACACCGCCTGGGATATGCAACCCTTCGCCAAAGATATGGGATACGACGGAGAACCCTTTATTTGGAACCCCAACAGACGCGCATTATTAAGAGCAGAATTAGACGCATATTACGCCAAACTCTACGGACTCACCCGTGATGAACTGCGATATATTCTAGACCCTGCTGATGTCTACGGTGCAGACTTCCCCAGCGAAACATTCCGCGTTTTAAAGAACAACGAAATTAAGCAATTTGGCGAATACCGTACCCAAAGATTAGTTTTAGAAGCTTGGGATAGAATGTTTAAATAATTCGTGATTCGTAATTAAGACTTTATGAAAACAGATGCAATTTTTTATGAGATATTTAAAGAATTTCCCAACATCTTCTTTGAAATTATTGGTAAACCAGATACTAACACCAATATCTATGAGTTTATCGCACCAGAAATTAAACAAAAAAGCTTCCGATTAGATGGGGTATTTTCTCCTCTTGAAGAATTCCCTAATGAAGCACTGTACTTTGTTGAGATTCAGTTTTATAAAGATGAAGAATTTTATGATCGATTATTTACAAGTATATTCCTTTACTTCACCCAATATCAGCCACCTAACCCTGACTGGTTCGCCATAGTTATCTATGACAAGCGTAGCAATGAACGTACCTATCCCCAACGTTATCGTTCCTTGTTGGAACCCCATTTACGTCGCTTTTACCTAGACGAACTTGAAGACATACCAGATGATTCTCTGGGCATGGGAATTGTCCGCTTAGTTGTAGAGAGTGAGGACAAAGCTGGAGAATTCGCCAAAAACCTAATTAATCAAGCAAAGGAGGAATTAACAGACACTCTCAGCCAAAGAAAAGTTCTAGAATTTATAGAGACAATCGTAGTCTACAAGTTTCCTAATTTAAGCCGCGAGGAAATAGAAACCATGCTGAATTTAAACTTGCTGAAAGAAACTAGAGTTTATCAAGAAGCCAAAGCAGAAGGTGAACTAGAAACTAAATTGAAAATGATACCGATTTTGATGGAACTAGGATTAACTATTCAACAAATCGCTGAACGTTTAGAACTAGAAGTCGAGGAAGTAAGGAAAGTTGTACAAGAAATGTAAAAAAATAAACAATAAGGAAATAGAAACCATGCTGAACCTAGACTTACTGAAAGAAACTAGAGTTTATCAAGAAGCCAAAGAAGAAGGTAAGGAAGAAGGAAAACTAGAAACCCAATTGAAAATGATACCTCTTTTACTAGAACTAGGATTAACTATTCAACAAATCGCTGACCGTTTAGAACTAGAAGTGGAAAAAGTAAGAAAATTTGTAAATGAAATGTAAAAATTTTCACAGTAACAACCTTTAATAACAGGAAATAAAAACCATGCTGAACCTAGACTTACTGAAACAAACCAAAGTTTATCAGGAAGCAAAAGAAGAAGGCGAACTAGAAACTAAGTTAAAAATTTTGCCCAAGCTGGTGCAACGAGGACTTAGTGTTCAGGAGATAGCAGAGTTATTAGAATTGGATGATGAAACCATTAGAAAAGCTTTAGAGGAGTAGTTTAAATTACATAATTTATTCAGGGGAAATTTTTAAAATTTATGCCTATTACTGTCAAGTTAAATGAATTAATACAGCAACCAGAGAATGCTATTTTATCTATCAGCACTCTCTTAGGTCAGAACTTAGCATTGCTAGATTGTTCGGGCGTAGTAGCTGTTACTCCACAACAATTAACCCTTTTATTTACAGCTATTCCTGAAGCTTGGGATTTCAGAGAAATTAAAGAAATTTTCGATTTTTCTACAATTACCCTAACATTCAATCACCAGCTTCAAGAATGGATTAACCAACGTCTAGGACGCACCCAGTCACAACCTTCCATTACTAACTATGAATTATCAACTACAAATGACCTGGATATTTTTAACTTCCGCAACGAGGTAATAGGCGACTACCGCCGCTATATAGAAAGCTTCCTCAAAATCCGCGATCGCAAAGTCAAAGAATTTGTAGACACAGAATTAGACAAAGGACAACTCTGGACTGATCCCCTAGTACAACTCAATCCCAGTTACAAAAAAGGTGCGACAGTCAAAGAATTAGTACAACAGCGAACCCTTCATCCAGACTGCGAAAAATACTTCTACAAAAAAGACGGCACACCCTTTACTTTCCACTACCACCAAAAGCAAGCATTTGAAACCGCACAACGCCAAGAACCTTACGTTGTTACCACAGGCACAGGTTCCGGTAAAAGCATGACTTACGTTGTGCCGATCTTCAATGATTTACTGCGTCATCCTGAAATTTCAGGAGTCAGGGCAATATTGGTTTATCCGATGAATGCCTTAATTAACTCCCAAAAAGAAGAACTCGACAAATTTTTACGCCAAGTTCCGAATACTCATATTCGTGTTGAAAAATACACCGGGCAAGAAAGTTTAACCAAGAAAACCGAAATTCAAAACAATCCACCCCATATTTTACTCACCAACTACGTGATGCTAGAGTTAATGCTCTCACGCACTCACGAAAATAAACTGGTAGAGTCTCCCAATTTAAAATTCCTGATACTGGATGAATTACACACCTATCGCGGACGACAAGGTGCAGACGTTGCCATACTGATCCGCAAACTCCGTCAGCGTAGCAAAAGTAATGACGAATTACTCTGCATTGGTACAAGTGCCACCATGTCAACAGTCGGTTCCCGCGAACAACGCCGTCAGGTTGTGGCAGATGTCGCTAGTAAGTTATTTGGAGTGGAGATTAAACCCAGCAATGTCATTGATGAAACCCTAGAACGTTCTATCCAACGTGTTGAACCTACTATTGAACAACTGTGCCAAGGAATCTTGGCAGGTTTACCAACCGAGTTAGAACAAACACCAACAGAATTCCGAAACCATTCCCTGAGCTACTGGATCGAGATGAACTTCGGTTTAGAAGAAAGAGAAGGGTATCTCGTCCGCCGTCAACCCATTAGTTTAGAAACAGGTGCAACCAAACTTGCCGAACAAACCCAGCTTCTAGAGGAAACTTGTTTAACAGTCCTCAAACAGATGTTCCTTTGGGGAAGCAAGATTAATGGACTTGCTTTTCGCCTACATCAGTTCATTTCCCAAGGGGGAAGCGTTTACGCCACTATTGAAAATCGAGACAAACGCCATTTAACCCTTGAAGGTCAATATACAACCACCGACAACCGCCTACTTTATCCCCTTGTTTTTTGTCGGGAATGCGGACAAGATTACTACGTCGTGCGCTACGATGCCGATAAACATATTATCCTGCCCCAATTGCCCACTGCATTAGATATTAGTCCTGATGATGCAGATATTACCGAAGGTTATCTCACCCTCGATGAACCAGAACTTTGGGATACAAGCGATGAAGATAGACTTCCTGACTCTTGGTTTAGTGAAACAAAAAAGAAAGGACGGGTTGCCAAAAAAGACTTTGCACGATTTATTCCTCGCAAACTCCAAATTCTACCCAATGGTAAAGTTACATCCTCTCTGTTGCAAGGAACCACTTGTTGGTTTATTCCTAAACCATTTCTAACCTGTCTTAACTGCGGTGTACTCCATGACAAAAAGCGCAACGAATTTGCTAAACTTTCACGTCTGAGTAGTGAAGGGCGCAGTACTGCCACCACTCTGCTTTGTCTTTCTACCACCAGCCGCCTCAAGAAAGTCTTCACAGGCGAGGAAGCTAAAGCTGCCAAAATCCTCAGTTTTACTGATAATCGTCAAGATGCTTCATTACAAGCAGGGCATTTCAATGATTTTGTCCAAACCAGTTTCTTACGGGCTGCACTTTTAGGGGCAATTCAAGCTAAAGGGCAACTCACCCATAGCGAATTAGCTAGTGTAGTCGTCCAGTACATGGGAATCACTCAAAACGACTATGCCAAGCAAGCAGCAGAGTTTGGTGTTGGGAAGCGACGCAATGAAGAAGCCTTTCGTAAACTGATTGAATATCGTCTTTACGAAGACTTGCGTCGGGGGTGGCGTATTGTTCAACCCAACCTCGAACAGTGCGGACTGTTGATAATTGAGTATGACGGACTGCAAGAAGCCTGTGCTGACGATAAACTATGGCAAAAACACCGCCATCCTCTTTTACTACAAACAACTCCGCAACAACGTTTCATCATTACCCAAGCATTCCTCAACCATTTGCGGCGAGAATTGGCAATTGATGCCAAACTTTTACAACCAGACCAAAAAGATTCACTCAAAAGCGAAGTCATTCAAGCTCTTAAAGAACCTTGGGTATTTGATGAGAACGAATATTTATACTTAGCAACTTGGGCAACTATTAGCACTGGTGGTAATGAAAAAGCGAAAGTCAAACTTACTACTAGAAGTAAAATTGGACGATTTTTGCGATCGCCGAATACATGGTCGCTCCGTAGCCAACTTTTAACAGATGTAGAGTTCAACAGCTTAATCACTACTCTAATTGATGCTTTGTGTGATGCTGGCTACCTAGTGCAAGAAAAATCTGAGGTACAGCTACGCATAGACTCACTACTATGGAAAGCAACCAACCTCAAGGAAATCCCTACCGATCCCTTAACATCCCGTCGCTTGCAAGGTAACGATAAACCCAATATATCAGTTAATCAATTTTTCCAAGGTTTTTACCAAACCAATGCCTTGCAAATCCAAACAATGGAAGGGCGAGAACATACAGGACAGGTAAGCAACAAAGACCGTCAAGAACGGGAAGAAAAATTTCGTCAAGGACAATTAGCTGCATTGTTCTGTTCTCCGACAATGGAATTAGGCATCGACATTTCCGACCTTAGCGTTGTCCATCTCCGAAACGTTCCCCCCAGCCCCGCTAATTACTGTACGTTCGCTGATTTTGACCTTGCGAGGAGGAATTATGTCTTACAGAGCCTAAGTTCCAGTTCATAAAGGAATTCAGGCATTTTCA
>NZ_JBALCW010000004.1:0-6736 GCF_036917635.1 Nostoc sp. | reverse complement strand
TCTGTGAGGCTGCTAGAGTATGGCATTACTACTTTATACAACTTTTGCGCTCACTTTACTTCAACACAGTAAAAGATGTCAAATGGGTTCTATAGCTTCTACGAATATTGCACGAACAACTAGGAACCCTAAAGGCTTCCTTGGCACGTTTGGCGCAAGAATCAATACGGGCAAATTCATGTACGTATTACTTATAAAATAGTTGCATTAAAAAACAAAGAAAATGACAGAACCCAAATAAAACTTTAAGCAACTAATTATCACTTGTGAAATTTTTGACAGACCGTTAGGTAAATTACAACTCAACGTCTTGTAAATTGCAACTCAACGTCTTGTAAATTGCAACTCAACGTCTTGTAAATTGCAACTCAACGTCTTGTAAATCACAACTCAATGTCTTGTAAATTACAACTCAGTTAATGGACTAAAGGTGTATGTCGATGTGTTGTATCTACTAAATAAACAGCCTTTTTTACGAGAGGTATTTGAACATACGCGTATCGAAAACGCACGTTAGCAGTTGGGCGGAACTTTGGCGGAATTATCTCTTTCTCATACACCAATTGTTCAGGTGGCGTAATAGTATTGTCTTTTAGTGGTTCGTGGAGAGTAAGTTTATGTTGGTCATAAACTATCTCAGTACATTGAAGCATTTTCTCAATTATCGGTATTGCATCAGTTTGCTGGTGTGCATAAATCATCAATCTATAGCCGTTTGTTGGGTCATTATAGCTATAAATATTTTTTCCTTTAGTAAAATGTATACCTTGTCCATTAACAATAAAAAATTCTTTTATCAACGTTGCTAATGCGGTTGCTTTTGCCTTAGTGTAGGTAGCCGCAGTTTCTTTTATAAGTCGGAAACTATATTCTGCATCGACTCTTGGTATTCCGTGCGGAACACTTTCGATATCCTGCGAAAAGTAAAAATAAACTCTTGGATGCCCAGCGACAGGCGGGGCAATATCATTGAATGACCCATTGTAAACAATAAGATTACTTTTGCCATATCCTAGCAAATCAAATAATAAATGATGCCGTAGATTCATTATTAATTGATTATCAGAATCAAGCATGGTGCAGGCAACTCGCAAACTACTACGAGCTGTTGCTATATTTGGTTTCCAGTCGTCAGGGTGATCTGAAAAGTATCGCCTTACAATTGCATTATGTTGAGGAAGGTATACTTCTTGCAAATGCTCGAATGGTTGAAACTTGTCGGGCAATCTATCGTCTGGTGGCGCTCCTGCTACAATAGCGGGCGTAAATGGTGTAAGCGTTTTGCCTATTGTTACATCGGCTGTTGGTGGAAGTTGTCTTCCTTGAGCGTCTCTTGGTGGAATTAAAACTTTATCTTCGCTTGACACTATTAATCACTCCCATCGAAAATATCTTCTAGAGTCGCTTCGATAATATTTTTGCTGTCTGCCTTAGCTTGTTCTTGTGCTAATACTGTTTTTATGGGATCAGGAACAGTAATACCAGGCTCCCATTTTAATGGATTACCTAATTTATCAGTCACAGGATTCCCATATTTATCTTTTGGATCTTCTTGATCGAGTTCTTTATTTAAGCTCCCAATTGCATTATTTACTCCTATTGCTGCTTCGGTCATTCCAATCGGAATTGCTATCATCATTGCAATCGTATTAGCTTTCTCGCTTGCAGTATTAATAAAATTAAAAAATTTGCCTTTTAAGTTTGGCTGTGGATTCATCCATGAGTAAGCGGTTTCGCCGATGACGCCCCAGATTTTTAAAGAATTTCCAATTTTAGCAACATTGCCGCCAATTACTTCCATACCAGCAGTAACTAACCCAACTACATTACTAATTTGATTGAATACGTTAACCCCAGCTTGATAAATTCTATTTGCTTTAGCCCAATCTTCTGATATCTCTTTATAATTTTTTTCGCCAATAGTACTAGCGATTACTTCGTGTGCAGCTTTTCCTAATACGTTCTCAATAGTGATAGGAGTGCCATCAATTCCTTTTGGAAGTATAAATCCTAAAAGTTGGTCAATAATTGTCCCTAATGTTTGAGCAACGTTGTTGGACAGCATAAAAGTATTGTGAATTGTTGCGGCGAATGTTAAAAGTGTTAATGCTTTTTCTATGTAAGTATTTTTGGCAATTGTTTCGATAAACTGGCTCAATCCCCCAGTTACTTGATTACCTAGTTTGTTATTAATAATATTCAAAAGCACTAATTGTGCTGCATTACTAAATGTTGAGACAATATCATAAATCTGTTTGCATATTGCTATTACTGGCGCAAGAGCCGCACCGATAGCAGCCAATATGTTTGCTCTTGTAGATGTATGTTGTGTTGTGCTGTTTGCTCTAGTTTGCGTATGCTGGGAAATTATTAAAGCTTTTAATCCTGCTAAATCGCCTGGGTTCACGTCTCTGCCATCCTTGCCGTCTTTGCCATTAATTCCATTTCTACCAGGTAGTCCACTAATCCCAGGGAATCCTCTATCCCCCTGCGTGCCTGGAATTCCTGGTATCTGTATTACTGTTGTAACGCCGTCTCTTCCAGGCATACCCGGTATACCTACACCTTGCAAGCCTCTTTCACCTTGCCTGCCGGGAGTACCGGGAGTACCGGGAGTACCGGGAATACCGGGAGTACCCGGAATGCCTTGCAAGCCTCTTAAACCCCTAATTGCTTTTACGCTTTGATAAAGTGCGATTGCGATCAGTGCTGTATTCAGTGCTTCCCCTGCCTTCCCAAAAGCCTCTCCAGCAAGACGCTTGGCTTTTTCGCCAATACTTTCTGCCTCTTCGGCTTTTTTGAATGCCGTTATGGCGTTTTCGTTTGCTTGTTTGGCATTACGAGCAGCACCATCAGCAGTGGTTTGAGCTTGTTTAGCGGTAGCTTGTGCTGTAGTTGCATAACCTTCAGCGCGAGATGCTGTTATTTGGGCGGCTCCGGCTTTTAAATTCGCCGCCTCGCCTATGCCCCTGGCATCTATTGCAATTATTCTTACTTCTGATATTGATGCTTCGTTGCGGCCAATGCGATTTTGTAATCCAAGTAGTTTGCCGAGAATTCCGGAAACGCTATTGCCAAGAGCAATAAATTCATCTTCAATAGCATCGATTCGACCTCCAAGTGTCTCAAGAGTCGCAATCGTATCAACCAGTCCCGCCACTGTTGAGGCAATATTGAGGGCAAGTCCAAGAACTTCTGCGGCTTTACCGAGCGCTCTCCCAGCTACGCCTTGGGCTTCTCGGCTAATTCCTATAGCCTCACCAGCTTTACTGACTGCCTCACCTACTTGGTTGGCAAGTTTCCCTATGGATGCTTCAACTGCTGTTACCTTGCTACTCAGGTTAGTAAGTGTATTTTTTACCCCTTCAAAAAGCCCTTTGGCTTCCTTGGCTTCTTTTGTGGCTGTAGAAGCTTCCGTAGCAGCCGTTGTTGCGACTGTCTTGGCTGAGGACGACTCATTTTTTGCCTGAACTGAAAGCCCTTTTGATAATTCCGCCTCCTTGGCTGCTGCAATCGCCTCTCTCAGGGATTCGTCAGCAGTTTTTGCTGCTCCGTTAGCAGTTGTTTTGGCTGTATTTGCTACAGACCGAGCCTCTGCAACACTATCTTTGACTTGTTTAAGAGTACCTTCAAAAGTACTCACCTTTGCTAGTGATTCATCGGCTGTAGAAGCAGCTTTTTTTGCTGTAGATGCGGCTCCATTAGCAGTTCCTTCGGCGCTAGCAATAGCCGCTTTCATCTGAGCTAATGTAGCCTGGAAGGAAATCACACCCTGTTCGGCCTTATTAGCAGTAGTATTTACCGCGTCAAGTTTGTAAGTTACTTCTGTAATTTTTGGATTGATACTTGAATCGACAATCTGCTTTACTTGCGCTTCAGTTAATATAATTAGTCGTGCGATCTGAGCACGCAGTGCGGCGATTTCTGCTGTTATCTGATTACAGCTATCCGTCATAAGCTGACCTCAAGTTAATGTTAATGGTGGTAGCCCACCCAAGTTTTTATATTTCAATTCATTGGTAATAGCATGAATGCTTGCGGCTGTAAATGCACAATCCAAACAGCAATATCCCGGATATTCAGGTATTTCACATTTACAAAAGCCTTCAGGACAAGCAACACCACAAGCCACCTGATATTTTGGTGGTGTATTTGTTTCTTTAAAATTTTCAAAAATTACCTTGCCAGTAGTATCAAGGACTTTGATTCTGTAGATGCGCTGGCTATTTGGCGTAAAAACTGCGCTTCTTACGCGAACATTGCCAGCCGCAATATTTCCATCGGAGGAGATTAATCTATTCGTGCTAGCAGTCCTTAGTTCTCTTGCTATCCCGACAGGGCTTTCAGCTTGTGTACCACTATATGAAGCGATATAAGAAATAGTCATATCATCATAAGTATCTACGCGCCAAACTCCCACTTCATCATCAAAGCCGATAGTTACATCAATAGGGACGATATTCGATATAAACCTTTTCGGGTCATCATTTTGATATTGCCATGTAACCGTAGCATTAGGATCACCAATTTTGCAGTAAGCCATTAAATTTTATTTCTACACAGTACTAGGAGGAATAAGAACCATATAATTCAAATTCGCCCAAACAAAAATAATCAGCATTTGATGAATCTAGACCATTCTGGATAATCCGAAAATTAGAATATGATGTATTTGAGCTAACAGGTAACGATAGCCACTGCGAAACGGCGTTTAATGTTTCATTATTGACTTGAATATCTAAATCAATCCATGTAGCTCCATCATTGCTACCTTGTAACTTCCAATTCCTTGGATAATAATCTGTATTCGTAGCTCTAGAGCGGATTGAATAGTAATTACAAAGTAGCTTTCCAGATGTAATCGCAAAACTAACCCAGCTGTTTGCGATGGGATGGCTAAACCATTCACTACCTTGTCTATCAATTAAAGAAGTCGGATTGCCTGCTTCAGTAGAGCTAGCTGTCACATTTACGCTAGTTCCTGCGGGGTTTATCCAATTAGATGTACCCTTGTTTGTACCTAAATAATAAAATAATCCACTAGCATCACCATTACTTACAAAATTGAGAGAGTGGCGGTTATTACTACTACCATCACCACTACCAGAAAAACCTGCAAATAAATTACCTTTGGTAATTTTGTAAGTTTCTCCTGTTTCAGGGTTTTGCATTATCAAAAAATCATCATCTCTAGCGATACTTTTTGTAATCGCAATATCTTTAATCTGAGGCATACATTTTAATAATGATTTGATGCTTGATAAAAAATTGATTATTTCTCGTGAACTGAAAAGGTTGCCAGCTAATAATTTCTATTAATTCAAAAGCCTCAGAGTTATCAAAGAGGATAGGCTGATTATTTTCGTCAATAATCATCTGAAAAGTTTCATTTGTAACGATTCCGCTAAAGTTGGTTAGCGCAGTAATAAGCATTGCTACTAATAAACTTTCTGCGGTATTGTCCGGGGATGCTGTTAATCTTAATAATGAAGATTTTTTGATTATTAGAATATTTGCATCTTGATAGGCTCCCTCCCCAAATAATTGAGTCAGAGAAAGAGAGGATAAATTAGTAGTCATCAGGATCTATGATTGCTGATGTATCTGGTTTAGCCAAGCTTATTGTCAGGGAATCCACTCGATACGAAGCGTTATTGTTTCCCCTAAAAGTGAATGCAGGGAATCCAGATTCAATATAAATACTTTGCTCTAGATTTGTGTCGAAGTTGGATTTAAGTAGTTGAAGTTGGACTAGCAACAGAATACCGGTCAACAAACTTTCAGCCGTATTACTTGCTGAAGCTGTCAAACGAGGTAAGTCTGCTTTATGGATCGTTAGGGTTGCTGCGTCCTGTGTAGCGTTTGCTCCAAAAATTTGAGCGAGTGTTGGTTTTGCCATCAAAAAACGGATTACTGAAGTGAATAAATCCGTTGTATTCCGTTTATAAGTTTATGTAAATATGCCACTTTTATGTAAATGCGGAAGTAATTTCACTGCCGCAAAGCCTTATTGCCGGAGATACAGAGATAATGCTGTTGTAATCACGAAGAGATGTCCCTGTATTGCCGTTGCTGTGGAACAACAAGAACTTAACCCATAAAACTCTTCACAGAGAAACCGCATATATACTTAATTATTCAGTTGTTAATTTTTATCAAGATTTATAAATCAGAAGATTCTACGAGCAAAAAAGGCGATCGCACCACAAGCAATGACCTTTTTAAGAGTTATCAGTGCCTATTGAGTAAGCCGATACCTATTGAAAATGCGCTAGTTAGGTCATCTAGGAGTCGTTGGACTTCTCGATCTGACTTATCTGCTGTTTGGAAATCAATTAATAGCTTTGGTTCAGGGTGATTAACTCTGACATCATCCAGATAGATATAGTCAGGCAAGTCCACGGTTGAAACAAACATAATTTCTGAAAGTTGGGGGGGATTTCACTATACTTCTGACTTTGCGAAAAAATGGCTACAGCAATATTACTGATACCATCGCCGATGGATCGCAATTGCCTATCCCCAAGAAAGCGAATATCCTGGGGTTTCCTTCAAAAGTTTTCTTTTGCGCGATCGCCTACGTGCTTAGAAGGCGATCGCGTTTCATTCAGGGAGTTTTCGGCTGACTTAGCTGGTTTGCTTGGACGTACTGGAAGCGCCCAGGAGATCCTTCAACCTGCCATTTCCCTTGCCATCGGCCAACGATTTTGACCAGTTCCCCGCCGTACATAGCATT
>NZ_JBALCW010000003.1:0-26715 GCF_036917635.1 Nostoc sp. | reverse complement strand
TAAATAAAATAGCGCATAGCCGCGATTGTTCCAAGCTTCGTGATAATCTGGTTTAAATTTGAGTGCTTGGTCGTAGGATGCGATCGCTTCTTCATAGCGGACTAAATTAAATAGCGCATAGCCGCGACCGTACCAAGCTTGGTGATCATCTGGTTTAAATTTCAGTGCTTGGTCGTAGGATGCGATCGCTTCTTCATAGCGGACTAAATTAAATAGCGCATTGCCCCGATTGTTCCAAGCTTGGTGGTCATCTGGTTTAAATTTCAGTATTTGGTCGAAGGATGCGATCGCTTCTTCATTTCGTCCTAAATTGCCTAGCGCATAGCCGCGATTGTTCCAAGCTT
This sequence comes from Nostoc sp., assembly GCF_036917635.1. Taxonomy (GTDB): domain Bacteria; phylum Cyanobacteriota; class Cyanobacteriia; order Cyanobacteriales; family Nostocaceae; genus Nostoc. The sequence goes on along the minus strand of NZ_JBALCW010000003.1, from coordinate 26,371 downwards.
GGTGGTCATCTGGTTGAAATTTCAGTGCTTGGTCGTAGGATGCGATCGCTGCTTCGTATTCATTAGCAGTAAGTAATAAATTTCCTAGTTCAAATAGTAAACGTGGCTTCTGATTCTCTGGCTGATGTTTTTCCGTCAGTAAGTCTTGAAATTCTATAACTTTTTCAATTTTTTGTTCAGGAGTGAGTTTCAAATATTCTTCATAGTCTCCTTCCAACAGCAGACGAGATGATTCTTGCTCTACCACATCTGGCGTTGTAGGTAATTCAAATACTCCAGAACGCCAATCAAAAAAATCTGGGGCGCGATGAATAAAATAGTTGATCGAAAATGAACGCAAAAGAAAAACAAAGGTAATAGGGAAATCATCTCTAAAGCGTTCTCGCTGTTGGTTTAAGTGATTTAAAATATGCGGAACACTGGTTAAATTGCTAAATTGTCCTTCGGTAATTTCCCCAAAACTTCTTTTTTCATATTTATATAAAGAATATTCAAGACCTTTAATTAATAAAATCTCAATTTGCTTGTCTTTAACAAACTCTGCGACTGGCTGATATAAATTATCAATCGCCTCAACCAAGCGTAAAACTTCAACCTTCTTCTGCTGAATCTCCTGGGGAAGTTTGGCAATAAACTTGTCTGCTTCCGCAGGTGTACATTGCACAAAAAATAAACCAAATCCTGATTTCCGCTTCAGTGCGCGAAGCAAGTCTTGATAAGCTTCCTCTGGTTCAGGCTGTAAATCATCATCCCAATCACTTAAATTTGGGTTCATGAAAGTTTCGCTACGGCTTCTTTAAATTCTGGAATTCCTTGAATCAATGGATGAATATCATACCAACGCTGCATTTCTCCATCATCATCCAAATAGCGGTATTCTAAAAGACAGCGATTATACATTAAACTCCGATACAAATCATCATTAATAATGCGCTTAGAACAAGACACTTCCGCTAACAGATGCCATTGATGATTTTCCACCGCGCGGCGATAAGTATCTCTAGCTTGAGTAATTGCTCGTCGCACCGCCTTTTCTGAAACAGGTAATTCTTCAGTGCGTCCAATGGCATCTTGAGTTAACAATAGCAAATTCCTCACATGACCTCCACTGATTAAACAAAGTCTGTCTAAGGTTTGGGGACTATCAAAAATTTCTTTCTCCAGTGATAGTTCGGGTGCAATTTGCCGGACTCGCTTGTTAATTACTTCTTTAACTTTCTTGAGTCCTGGCTGGTAAACGTCTCCCTTGAGAGTGTTTACCATAATCATCGGCAAAATTTGGGGGTCGCCGTAGATATCTCTGAGGTCTGTTGCTCTGGTAGAATAGACCATTGAAATGGGGACAGTGTAAATTAAATGGCAATCTAAAGCTTGGAGTTGTTCGCTGCGGTCTAAAAAGACTTCTTCATAGTTGGTGCGGCCGTCGCCGTCTTTAACTAACACCATCCGGTCTAAATTATCGACAATTACCGCCAGTTGAGTTTTACCCGTAGGTAAGTGCTGTTTTGCATCCGCTAGAAACTCATTTAACACCTGAATTAAAGTGACGGTGTGGGGATTGATTTTTTGGCGAATCTTCTGGCGTAATTCAGGAACAGCTCTTAAATTTGCGGTCAACTTGGCGAATTGAGCAAGCTGCACTTCTACAGCCATCTTCTCAAACTCTATGGGAGTCAGCGCTAAATCTTTTAAATCTTCCCAACGGCTTTTCAACCAGTTGAGTATAGGGTCAGGACTGGCAATTCCTTTTAAATCTTTGAGCAAACGGCGGGTACAGGCGAGGAGAATATCTGTATATTGGGCATCTTCAGAATCGATATCCTCTTCATCAGCCGCAAAATACACAACATAAAATTCCCGATTTTCTAAATATTTCTTTAACCTGAGTAATTCTGTAGACTTCCCCGCACCCCGATGACCAGAATACAATTGACAAGTATTTGTATCTGCTAGTCGCATTCGATTTCCCAATTCTTGCTCAATATCCGCATCACCGCGTACATCCTGACAATCTACATATTTTGGATCACCTGCGGGTAAGGGTTCAAAGGGATTAAAGGCATTGTAGAGGTTTGCGAGTAAGTCAGTACTATTAACCATAGGTAAAAAATATAGCAATGTTGCTCATAATAATGGAGATTATAAACAATTGAGGTGCTTGGCAAAAGAAGAAATTACAGGACTTACGCATTCACAGGAAATGCCAAATATGTGTGACAGAAAAACCAGATTTGTCGTAGGGGTAAAGCGCATTGCTCATTGGTGTCAACAATCAGGGAAAATCTGCTTTGAAAAGAAGTTTTGCCCTCATCCCCTAACCCCTTCTCCCAATTTGGGAGAAGGGGAACTGGAGAATTTGCTCCCCTCTCCCAATTTTTGGGAGAGGGGTTGGGGGTGAGGGCAAAACAGGGATTGGCAAGCAATCCTAGCTTCTACGTTAAGTTGACACTTATAAGCAATGCGCTTTACCCCTACAGTGCGGGTATCAAAGAATGATTAATCAAAGTCTGAAAAGACCTATTTTGGTAAATGCATACCATGATTAATTTGTACAGTGCGTAAATCCTACTGTAAATATTTTTGTCTAACTACTTGGATTATTTCAGACTTGTATGTACACCGTAGCCTTAAAAAGGTTGGGGAATCTCTTACAGGTACAGTATTGGGGAGTAGGGAAATCCGAATCAGAAAATGGGGGCAAACAATGCTAAAAAAAGGTGCGCTCGCCTAAGCTATGCTTTTAAAATCCTAATTGGTATCATGCCCTTCTCTTTGGGTTTATCCTGGAAAACAGAAAGCTAGGCTGTATTAGCCACTATCATAATTTCAGATACTAAGATCGAAAACTACCAATTATGCTAGAACAAGGCACTATCAGTATTCATACTGAGAATATTTTCCCGATCATTAAGAAATCGCTTTACTCAGATCACCAAATCTTCTTGCGGGAACTGGTATCCAACGCTGTAGACGCTATCCAAAAGTTGAAAATGGTATCCCGCGCCGGAGACTACGCTGGAGATATCGACGAACCAGAAATTGAAATTGCCATTGACAAAGATCAGAAGACTCTCTCCATCTCCGATAATGGTATCGGGATGACCGCAGATGAAGTTAAGAAATATATCAATCAAGTTGCCTTCTCTAGTGCTGAAGAATTTATTCATAAGTATGAAGGCAAATCAGATCAACCGATAATTGGCCACTTCGGACTTGGTTTTTACTCTTCGTTCATGGTGGCGCAAAAGGTAGAGATTGATACACTGTCATATCAAGAAGGGGCGCAGGCGGTTCACTGGACTTGCGATGGTTCGCCAGCTTTCACTTTAGAAGAATCGCCCCGGACAACTCGCGGCACTACTATTACTCTCAGCTTGCAAGGAGAAGAGGAGGAATTCCTAGAGCCAGCACGAATTAAGAATCTTGTCAAGACCTACTGCGACTTCTTGCCAGTACCAATTAAACTCGACGGTGAGGTAGTAAATAAGCAAAAAGCACCGTGGCGAGAGTCTCCGAGTAACCTGAGTCAAGAAGATTATTTAGAGTTTTACCGCTACTTGTATCCTTTTCAGGAAGAACCTTTGTTGTGGGTACATTTAAATACAGACTATCCCTTTATCATCAACGGGATTTTGTATTTCCCCAAAATGAGGCCGGATGTAGATGTTACGAAAGGGCAGATCAAGCTATTTTGCAATCAAGTTTTTGTTAGCGACAACTGCGAAGAAATTATCCCGCAATTTCTGACTCCAATGCGGGGTGTGCTTGATAGCAGCGATATTCCCCTGAACGTATCGCGTAGTGCATTGCAAGGCGATCGCACCGTGCGGAGAATTGGTGATTACATTGCCAAAAAAGTAGGCGATCGCCTCAAAGAACTTTTCCGCGACAACCGCGAACAATACATTAGCGCCTGGAAGGATCTTGGTACTTTTGTAAAATTCGGTGTTCTCAATGACGAGAAATTCAAAAAACAAATCGAAGATATCATCGTCTTCCGCACTACCGCCAAGCTGACAGAAAATGTTGCTGCCCAAACTCCAGTCGTTGAAGTACAATCTTCAGACGGGGATGCTTGGCAAGATGTGACTCCTTCACCCAGTTCTGACTCAACACCCAGCGCTCCTTACACAACGCTGAAAGAGTATCTAGAACGTAACAAAGAACGTAACGAAAACCGGGTTTTCTACAGCACTGATGAAGCAACCCAAGCTACATACATAGAACTGCACAAAAATCAAGGTTTGGAAGTCCTATTTATGGACTCCTTCATCGACACCCACTTTATCAACTTCCTAGAGCGGGAATATCAGGATGTCAAGTTTACACGGGTGGACTCCGACTTAGATAATACCCTGCTAGAACAAGACAAAGCTACGGAAATTGTTGATCCTAAGACGAATAAAACTCGCAGTGAGACGATCAAAGAGTTATTTGAGAAATCTCTCAACAAACCCAAACTCAACATCCGCACCGAAGCGTTGAAATCAGACGATCCTCATGGTACACCACCTGCGATCGTGCTTTTACCAGAGATTCTCCGGCGGATGCGAGAAATGAACGCTATGATGCAGCAGCAGTCAGCAGAGTTTCCCGAAGATCACGTTTTGCTAGTGAATACTGCTCACCCGTTGATTCAAAATCTGGCAAATATTAACCAAGGTAGTATTATTCAAGGTGACGGTCAATCGCCTACCGATCAGTTAGTCAACTTGATTTGTCAACACGTCTACGATTTAGCGCTGATGTCTCAAAAAGGATTTGACGCTGAGGGAATGAAATCCTTCGTCGAGCGATCGAATGAGGTACTCACCAAGCTAACGGAACAAGCTAGTAAGTAAGAATAGTTAGGAGTTAGGAGTTAGGAGTTAGGAGTTAGGAGTTAGGAGTTAGGAGTTAAAAGTTAGGAGTTTGGAGTAGCCCTTTCAAGGTGGGTAAAAATTCTCGAAAATAAATACCTCTCTAACCTCTTATCTCTGTGTTTTATGCACATAATAAGGTGAAATAAATTACTTTTGAACCGCAGAGGCACAGAGAGCGCTGAGAAAAAACAATCTTATTTTACGAGTTACCTTGAAAGGGCTAGAGTTAGGAGTTTTTACTCTTCCCCCTGCTCCCCCTGCTCCCCCTGCTCCCCCTGCTCCCCACTCCCCACTTCTGTTCCCTAAGACCTAAAATGGAAAGGCTGTATTAAAATAAGAATCTGGAGATACTTGCTATGTCCCGTCGCTGTGAACTAACTGGTAAGAAGGCAAATAACGCTTTTGCTGTTTCCCACTCCCACCGCCGTACTAAACGCCTTCAGCACGTTAATCTGCAAAGCAAGCGTGTTTGGTGGGAAGGCGGAAATCGCTGGGTGAAGTTAAAGCTGTCTACTAAAGCAATCAAAACCCTACAAATTAATGGGTTAGAAGCAATGGCAAAAGAAGCTGGTATTAACCTAAATCATTACTAATTGACATTCCCACGGCTTCGAGCCGTGGGATTCTTGGTTCACGAATTATTCAGTCATTACTGTTGTATCTGCTTTTGTACCCAAATGCGAAAAGCTTTGAGCGTTGCATTTCTGCCTGCTGTTGTACTTTGCTCAAGATATTTGGGAATTGTTTCAATTAATGGGAATACAGGAAAATTTAGGCTTTGCTGAGACTCTACATAATGCCCGTCTTGGAAAACATTAATTTGGAGCTTTCCTTTATCAAAACGCCAAAGCTCAGGTACTTTTAAAGCTTCATAGATATTAGGATGAGTGCGAGAAGTAATATCAATTTCTAGAGCTAAATCTGGAGGGGGGTCTACTGTTAAATCTAGCCGCTTCTTACCGCGAATCTTGGCTTCATTTTTTATATAGAAACACTGATCAGGTTCTATACCTTGAGCCATTGCTTGGTTTTTGAAAGTGGTAGAACCAAGGCTGATAAACTCAGTATTTAGCTCTTCCAGAAGCGCTTTGACTAAATCACTAATAATTTCTTTGTCATATTCATGTTCTGGCAGTGGTGCCATAATCTCCAGTATTCCCCTGTCATAAGCAATTCGTGCAGCACGATGCTCCCCTAAATCCTCTAGAATTGTTTCCAATTCCTGCCAGGTTACATCTCGCAGTAATACCCTTTGTCCTGGTGGAACATGGATGCGCTTTAATTCCAACAACATCATCTTCACTCCCAGTAGCTCAAACCTAAATTTAGCTTACTCCAGTTAATGCGACAATTGTTTGCTACTTCATCACTAAATTGTCAGAAACTTGGACACGCAGTAGTTTGTCATCGGATCTCGCATACTTAATAAACCCCTTTATTGAAGTGTATGGGGCGATCGCTCCTAAAAAAGCACAGTTAAAAAAAACCTCTGAAAACTCCAGAGGTTTTAGTTCCTGATTTAGTTTCTACTGTTTACTACAATTTGTCCCCAGTTATTTCCCGATAAAGAAGGAAATTATTTGATTTCAGTAGTTAGTCAATTGCTTGTGAACGTGGATTAGGATTAATTCTTCGCCTGTGGTGGCGAACCAGGAATCGTTACATCTATTGGTGTTACCTTGGCTGCTAACTGCGTCAGTGGCGGTTGAATAGCGGTTTGATTACCCACCACTAGAGTCACGATCTTTTCTGGCTTGAGGTATTCTCGTGCGACTCGTTGCACATCAGCAGCTGTAGTGGCGGCGACGGCTTTTTGATAGCGAAAGACAAAATCAGCAGGATAGCCGTAATATTCGTATCGCATCAATCGTGATAAGGTTTGGCCAGGGTCTTGAAAGTTAAAGACAAAGGAGTTTAGTGTAGACTCTTTGGCAAAAGCGAGTTCTTTTGCTGTAACTCTTTGAGTTTGGATGCGTTTGATTTGCTCTTGTAAGGCTTTAACAAACTGCACGGTAGCATCCGATCGCGTTTGTCCACCAGCAATAAACATGCCAGGATAGTCGTAGCGAGGACTCCACTGGCCATAAACAGAGTAAGCTAAACCTTGACGCGATCGCACTTCATTAAATAAGCGTCCACCAAATCCATTTAACACTCCATTCAATACATGTAGCGCCGGATAATCAGGACTGTCAAACCGTCCGCCTAAATGTCCGAGAAGCACACTACTTTGCGTTAGTTGTGGCTGATTGACAAAAAAGACTCCACCTGTATTGGCTGGCGAAACATTTGGTAATTTGGGTTTAGCAATGCCTGGGTTGCGGTTCCAGTCGCCAAAGTTAGCTTGAATGAGCGATCGCATTTTTTTGGTATCAAAATCCCCCACAATCCCTAAAATCATATTATTGGGATGGAAATATTGCTGATAAAAGTTGAGCAAATCCTCACGCTCAATCCGATCCACCGTTGCATACTCTATGGTGCGAGAGTATGGGCTATCTTTCCCATAGATCAATTTCTGAAATTCTCGACTAGCAATACTCTCTGGATTGTCATTGCGACGCGCAATGCCACCCTTAGCTTGAGTTTTCGCCAAGTCTAGCTTTTCTTGAGCAAATACTGGCGATCGCAGCACCTCGGCAAACAGCCCAAACACCGTTTCTAAATTTTCAGTGAGTGCATCAAAGCTAGCACCACCAGAAGCTTCACCAATACTGGTTTCCACAGATGCCGCGCGTTGTTCTAATATCTCGTTGAGTTCATCAGCCGAATGCTTCTTAGTTCCTCCAGTTCGCATAACCGCGCCTGTAAAACCAGCTAAACCAACTTTCTGTTGTGGTTCCAAGCGATTTCCTGTCCGTACAAACGCCGTCCCATTCACCAACGGTAACTCGTGATTCTCCATTAAATAGACAACCAAGCCGTTTTGGAGAACAAACCGCTCATACTTGGGTAACTTAATCTCAGGTAGCGCTGGCAACTGCAATTCAGTATAATACTTTGCCTCAGTCGTCGCCGCCAGAGAAAAATTACAAGTTAAAAGTAAACACGCAAATACACCAACCAAAGCATAAATAAGCCCCTTCCCATTTTTGATTTTGAACGCTATCTGCTTTTTACCCTTCACCTTATACCTCTGCATATCTCTCTTCCTTTGCGCCCTCTGCGCCTCTGCGGTTCGTTTCTCTTAAGCTTCTTTCGACAACAACTTCCCAATCGTGCGATTTTCCGGCGTAAACGTCTCCTTTGCCACCCGCACAATATCAGCCGTTGTCACCGCCGAAATATCATCCAACTGCTTAAACAAATTCCGCCAAGAGCCAGTTTTTACCTCATATTCCAATAATTGTTCAGCCATCCCCATATTTGAATCTAGAGTGCGTAACAAACCCGCCCGTGCTTGGGTTTTCACCCGTTCCAAATCAACCATTGCTACAGGCTCGGTTTTTAATTTGTCAATTTCTTGGCGCAAAGCCACCGCCAACTCATCAACCGTATGACCAGGAGCCGTGAGAGCATAAAATAACATCAGGTTTGGGTACTTCTGTCCAGGAAAACCGCTAAAACCTTCGGCATTGAGCGCCAAACGTTGCTTTTCTACCAAAGACTTATACAACCGCGACGTGCGCCCATTACTTAATAAACTGCCAATCATTTCATAGACTGCATTATCTGGATGGGTAATTGCCGGACGATGATAACCTTCTAAATACCAGGGTTGAGAAGTTAGCTGTAAAGTAACTTCTCGTGTTTGTTGTTGTGACGGTTCCACCGGGATTTGTTCAACAGCTTTGGTTTTTGTCAGATAGCGGCCAAAATAAGTTTGTGCCAGTTTTTTTACCTCAGCTGGGTTAACATCTCCGACAATGGCAATGGTTAAATTACTTGGTACATAGTGAGTATCAAAAAACTTTTGGACATCTTCTGGTGTCAGATTGCGGATATCTTCGTCATAACCAATCACCGGACGTCTGTAGGGATGAACTTTGTAAGCAGTATCAAGAAATTTCTCCAACATCAGTCCAATGGGTGAATTTTCCACCCGCATTCGTCGCTCCTCTAAAATTACATCTTTCTCTTTATAAAACTCACGACTAATTACAGGATCGAGAAATCGTTCCGACTCTAGCGACATCCAAAGTTCTAACTTATTTGCAGGAAAGCTATACAAATAACGGGTAGCTTCATTTGAAGTATTGGCATTTAAACCCACACCTCCCGCTTGTTCGACAATTTGCCCCAATTCGTTTTGCTTGACAAGCTTGCCTGCTTGCGCTTCCACTTGCTTAAACTCAGCTTGTAACCGCGTAACCTCATCTTTTTTGCCATCGGTTTTCGCTGTTTTAATTTGAGCATCCAATCGTTCTAAGGTTTCTAATAGAGGTTTTTCTGCCTTGTAGTCTTCTGTACCAATGCGCGTTGTCCCTTTAAATGCCAAATGTTCCAGAAAGTGAGCTACACCAGTTTTGCCATCTACCTCATCTACACCACCGACATTTGCGTAGGTAATAAAAGAAACTACAGGCGCTTGATGTCGTTCCAAGACAATGAATTTTAGACCATTGTCGAGACGAAACTCCGTTAACTGCTTGATAACTCGATTGAGATAAGGTTGGATCGAACTTTCAACTGATGGAGTTTGAGTTTTTGTCGGTTGCAGGACTCTTTCGGGAGGGGGTGCTGTCTGAGTTTGAGCCAAAGCAATTTCTGGTAGCAATCCCCACCAGAAAACGATCAAAGCCAACAAAGCGACAAACAACCGCCGCAATATGACAGATACTTTATCTGACCAATCCAAAATCCCCAATCTAAAATCTAAAATTGACCAAATGATCTGGTTCATAAGCACAAATTAAGATAAAGTTACACTACCTAAAAAACTAGGTACTTAGCAAAAAGACGTTAATCTTGTATTAAGCTTATTAGGCTTTTTTACTTGACGTTAGACAATAATGCTACAAATACTGTTCCGCAAATCTCACCATAACTGTTATGAGAGTTTTTAATTCTTCCCCACCCTCAGAGGCTCAGACGCGCACCCGGATTTTACAGGCAGCACAACGGTTGTTCGCTGCTCAGGGATTTGACGGCACAACCACCCGCGATTTAGCACAGGCGGCAAGTGTAGCGGAAGGGACTCTATTTCGTCATTTTCCCAATAAAAAGGCAATTTTGGTGGAAGTAGCGACGAGTGGATGGGTGGAGATTCTCACAGATTTGCTGACAGAATTAAGTGAAATGGGCAGTTATAAAGCCGTAGCTCAGGTGATGCGTCGCCGGATGTGGAACTTCCAAAAAAATGCCGATTTAATGCGCGTTTGTTTTATGGAAGTGCAGTTTCACCCCGATTTGCGCGATCGCATTCAATTAGAAGTCATTAGCAAAATGTCAGATGTGGGCGAAGCATTCTTTCAAACAGCGATGGATAAAGGCATTTATCGCAAAATGGACGCTAAACTGGTAGCCAAAGTTTTTTTAGGAATGTTTGCGATCGCAGGTTTTTCTAACAACACCATCATGGAACCTGACGCTTCCCCCCAACAAATGCAAGAAATGGCAGAAGGACTCGCTGATATCTTCCTTAATGGTGTTTTAGCTAAAGAGTGAGGAGTTGTGAGTTATGAATTATCAATTATGAGTTTTAACTCCTAACTTTTAACTCCTAACTCCTCACTCCCCACTCCCCACTATTTTCGCTTGCTGGCTCCACTGTTGTACTAACTCAATCGGTGGACATAAATCTCGTCGCTGCATTGTTGCTACCTGCAAGCGCATGATTTGTTGGTGCAATCTGTGAGTGGGAGTCTGAGCTAACTGTGCTACAGAAGCAATACCTGCGTGGAGCAATAAACCACAATATTGTATACCTACACTAGGAATACGCGCCAAATCAGCTAAAGCCATCCATTTATTTACATACTGAAGATGAATCTGTAGTTTATTTGCTAACGCGAGTCTTTTCTCTAGAGTCTTCCCTTGTTTGACTAGCACTACTGTGCTAGGAATTCCACAATTGTGCAGTTGGGATTGTTCCTCGTGGCTTAGTCCAGGTAATTGCTCGATTGGCCAGTCACTAGATGCCATCAGATTTCGGCTATTTGTATTTTTAGCAGACATAAAACTAAATATAGGTTTGTTCACTCACATATACAGCAATCCTAAATCATTCGTGAACAACAATATCCCCGACTTCGCTAAGAAGTCGGGGATCTGAGCTTCGCCTGACAATGCGATTGTTTGCCTTGACAATGCGATTGTTTCGCCTGAAAATGCGATTGTTTCGCCTAACAATGCGATTGCGTCGCCTGACAATGCGATTGATTTGTAATATAGGTTTATTCGGTAATTAACTCACCTCGCATAACAGTTACCGCTTGTCCGCCGAGAAAGACGCGATCGCCTCCGTCATAATAGACCTTCACCACCCCACCGCGACTGGATGCCTGATAAGCCAATAACTCATCTTTGTGCAAGCGATCGCGCCAGAACGCAGCAAGGCAACAATGGGCTGAACCAGTCACCGGATCTTCATTAATACCTACCTCTGGTGCAAAGAAGCGAGAGACAAAATCATAATCTGAATCAGGATTAGTCAAGCTAGTAACTATAACTTTACCAATTGGTAAGGTTTTTAGTAGTTGAAAATTAGGCTGCATTTGCCGCACTAAATCTTCCGATTCTAATTCCACTAAATAACCTAGTGAATTCTGCAAGACAAATCTGTATGGTACACCCAAAGCAGTCTTGAGTTCTGGAAACTTGACGATTACTCGTGAGTGATTCACAGGAAAATCTAACTCAATCCACTCACCTTGCAACTTAGCAATTAGCACTCCACTTTTGGTATAAAAACGCGCAACTTCATCAGGTGATAAATGTCCCTCTGACCAAAGTACATGGGCGCTAGCTAAAGTTGCATGACCACAAAGCGGTACTTCTACCGTGGGCGTAAACCAACGCAAATTGAAGCCATCATCCTGTCTAACTAAAAAAGCCGTCTCAGATAAATTCATCTCCTGGGCTACGTTTTGCATCCAGCGTTCACCTTGGGGAGTAGGCAAAACACAGACAGCAGCAGGATTACCTGCAAAAGCTGTATTGGTAAAAGCATCAACTTGAGTAATGGTTTGTCCCATTAAAGTCACCTTGAAAATTAGACAGGATTATATTTCTCAGGAGTGCATTAGATATTTATGCCTGTTCAGATCCTCGACTTCTTGAAGAAGTCGGGGATCTCGCAGCCCCGCAAAATTAATGGGACAGACTACTAGTTACCATTATGATCAGGCGGCAGATCATTTGTAGGGTATCACATTCATGAATTGCCCTAAAAATAAAATAAGGGTTTCAGCTATTGTTTACGTAAGTCCTGTACCTGATAAATTAGGAATACAACCTCCAAAACTGGGGTCAATGTCAAAGCAAAACGGAAACATGACCAGAAAAATTTTCAGAAGCATCTTTGCTACTGTCAACTTGGCGCTAATTTCTGGAGGATTAATTAGTTGTGGTGTTAAAGTACCGCAGCCATCTGCTCCAAATGAGCAACAAAAACCAGTCGTACAGCCTAAGCAACAGCCTAAGCAGGTAAAGCAGAACGACAAAGATAGCGATCGCAAGGATAATAAACACGATGACGATAACGACTAAATAAAGGCAAAGCTATAATCTTTACCCTTCTTTTTGAGTTTCTATTTATGCTGATCCAACAAACTTCTACTTCCCTAATTGATACTTTACGCCACCGTCGGCAACAACTAGCCAAGCTGATTGATTTTCCCGTAATTCTGTGGTCAGGTAGCAACAGTCCGCGCAACTTTGCTGCAAATCCCTTTCCGTTTCGCGCTAGCAGTCATTTCCTCTATTTTGCCGGACTGCCATTATCAAATGCAGCAATTCGTTTAGAAGCGGGTAAGCTAGAACTATTTATCGACGATCCATCACCCAGCAGCGCCCTTTGGCATGGAGAAATGCCAACGCGCGAGGAAATAGCCGAGAAGATTGGGGCGGATGTGGCAAGGCCAATGGCAGAATTAGAGTCTTGGGTAGAAGATGCTGCCACACTTGCTGTACAAAATGCAGCTACTTGGACGCAACAATCGCAGCTATTAAATAGATGGATTTTACCACAAAGTCCTCCCGAAGGAATTGACTTGGAGTTAGCTAAAGCGATCGCTTCTCTCCGCCTCACCCACGATGAAGCTGCATTAACCGAGTTGCGAAAAGCTGCTGCTGTCACTGTTGAGGCGCACAAAGCTGGGATGGCAACAACACCAAAAGCCAAACTAGAAGCAGAAGTTCGGGCAGCGATGGAAGGGGTAATTATTGCCCACAATATGACTACCTCCTATAACAGTATTGTCACCGTTCACGGTGAAGTTTTGCATAACGAACAGTATCACCATCCTCTACAACCAGGTGATTTATTACTTGCTGATGTTGGCGCTGAAACTGAGATGGGTTGGGCTGGTGATGTTACTCGAACGTGGCCAGTTTCGGGAAAATTTTCATCTACCCAAAGAGATATTTATAATGTTGTGCTGGCAGCCCATGATGCTTGCATTGCCAAAATACACCCTGGTGCAGAGTATGGGGATATCCATTTGCTAGCTGCTACGGTTATAGCTGAAGGTTTAGTAGAGTTAGAAATTTTACAAGGAAACCCTGAAGATTTAGTAGAAATGGATGCCCACGCGCTGTTTTTCCCTCATGGTATTGGTCATCTACTGGGTTTAGATGTTCATGATATGGAAGATTTGGGTGATTTAGCTGGGTATGAAGAGGGACGTTCTAGGAGCGATCGCTTTGGCTTAGGCTACCTGCGTTTAAATCGTCCTTTGCGTCCAGGAATGTTAGTCACAATTGAACCTGGTTTTTATCAAGTACCAGCAATTTTAAATGATGCCAATGTCCGCTCAAAATATCAGAATATAGTGAATTGGCAGCGTTTATCTGAATTTGCTGATGTGCGTGGAATCCGCATTGAAGATGATGTTTTAGTTACCGCAGAAGGTAGCGAAGTTTTAACAGCCGCATTACCCAATGATGCCGATGCGGTCGAAAATTTAGTAGGTTGTTAAATAATTCGTAATTCGTAATTAATCTGTGCAACAGCTTACCTTATGAGAAAAAAAACCATAGGATTACTACTGGGCGGAGTTATTGTCAGCTTCGGACTATTACCATTATTAGCTCAAGCACAGCAGCCGGTTTCTGATAGCCAAGTTGCGGCGATGGTAGAAGCGTTGCGACAGGCTGCACCGCAGACAAAAAACCCCAACGATGGATATTACAGCGAATGGCAAGTTAAACCAGAAACCCTCAAAGGCTGGACAAAAACTTGTCTCAAACGAGAACTGACACCGACGCAGTTTCAAAACAGCCCTGCGATCGCTCGCCAAGTTGTATCATGTATCACGCGCCGTGAGTTAACCAATCAGTTTCGCGCCACCAACAATAATGAAATTGCATCTGTGCGTGGCGCAGCTTGTTGGTGGATGACTGGTAGCTATACAGGTTGTGACAAAGGTTTTACTGCTGAGTATGTGCAAAAAGTTGTCCGCTTTTATCAACAACAGCGTTCAAAACCGGTAGCAACTAAATAGACCTCTTGCATGAATCAAAAGCCCTCACCCTAAATCCCTCTCCCAAAATTGGGAGAGGGACTTTGAAATTACCCCCCTTCTCCCAATTTTGGGAGAAGGGGTTGGGGGTTGAGGGTAGTTTTGCATTCGTGCAAGAGGTCTAATCATAAAAGGGCAGCTCTTTCTCAAGAGTTAAGATAATTGCTTTACCTTTTCGACAACCCAATCAACGCGATCTCTTCCCCAAAACCTCTCGCCTTCGACTACCCAAGTTAGGACTCCGGGACAGCCAAATTGCTCATATTCTGCTTGTATCTGCCACTGCTGCAAGTTTTGCTGCTTCCTTGTGGATTAACTCAAGAATGCGATCGCCAAAATAACTGGCTATTTTGATTGATATTAAACTTGGCTTTTAACCCATAGGCGAAATTCTTTAACTAATTCCAAATAATCTTTTTCTCCCACCTGCTGTAAAAAATTAGAAATCTCTATTAATGGCAGATTAGGAAATGCTAAACTCCGTTCAACAGATATATATTTCTGATTTTGTAAAACGTTAATAGTAAAATCATTACCATCATATCGCCAGATTTCAGGCACACCCATATCAGCATAGACTTCAAAGCGATTTTTAGAGCTGCTAGTAATATCAACTTCCACTACCAAATCTGGTGGCGGGTCTTGTTGCAAATTAATTCTTTTTTTGCCCTTGATTAACTGGATATTTCTAATGTAAAAGCATTCATCTGGTTCTGCACCACTTAATTCTGGACGTTTGAAAGTAGTAGAACCAAGGGGTTGAATATTGACTTCTAATTCTTCCGCTAGAGTTTCAACAAATCGACCTAAGACTTTTTTATAACTCTCATGTTCAGGTGAAGGAACCATGATTTCTAAAGTACCTCGATTGTAAGTAAGCCGGAGGCGGCGACTAGCACTAAGTTCAGTTAGCAAGTTTTCATAAGTTTGCCAACTGATACCCGATAAGTGGATGATTTCTGTGGGTTGAAGCAGTGTGTTGCTAGTCATAGCGATATGTCATGTAGGTTCTCGCTGTACAATAAGCTGTTCTGCATTTAATTTGTATAATTAGGGCGGGCAAGATGCCCACCCCACAAGAGTTTTATTTTATTTGATTATTCAATTTAGATGATTTTCAGCTTAGCCGTTCTTTCCCTCATTGTACTTTAAACTCAATCTTCTAATAAAGGTAGGTATCTGGTTGCTACAGTCGCCGTGAAAACTACTAAGCTGGTAAATAGCACGTTTAAAATTTAGCGGAAATTCCGAATCGCATTCATCGGCGATTTAAGATTCCCCATTGGCGAACTACCTGTAATTACATTATGTTTGATGCTCTATCTGACCGTTTAGAATCCGCCTGGAAAAAACTGCGGGGACAGGACAAAATTTCTCAATCCAACATTCAAGACGCATTGCGCGAAGTACGCCGCGCCTTGTTGGAAGCAGATGTTAACCTCCAGGTAGTCAAAGATTTTATTAGCGAAGTCGAAGCCAAAGCCCAGGGAGCCGAGGTAGTTACCGGGGTGCGACCTGACCAACAGTTCATCAAAATTGTTCACGATGAACTGGTGGAGGTGATGGGAGAAGAAAATGTCCCGATCGCAGAAGCCCAGGAAAAGCCGACTATTATCTTGATGGCTGGGTTGCAAGGTACTGGTAAAACCACAGCTACCGCTAAGTTAGCCTTACATCTGAGAAAATTAGATCGTAGCTGTTTGTTGGTGGCGACAGACGTATATCGCCCAGCCGCGATCGACCAATTGGTGACGTTGGGTAAGCAAATTGACGTACCAGTATTTGAACTAGGAAGCGACGCAGATCCCGTAGAAATTGCAAGGCAAGGTGTAGAACGCGCTAGGGCAGAAGGTGTAAACACAGTAATTATTGATACTGCTGGTCGCCTGCAAATTGACGAAGACATGATGGCGGAATTAGCCCGGATCAAAGCAACTGTGCAACCCCATGAAACTCTGTTGGTGGTGGATGCGATGACTGGTCAAGAGGCAGCTAATCTTACCCGCACCTTCCATGAGCAGATCGGCATTACTGGGGCAATTCTCACCAAGATGGATGGTGATAGCCGTGGCGGTGCAGCGCTTTCGGTGCGAAAGATTTCGGGAGCGCCGATTAAATTTGTGGGCGTAGGTGAGAAAGTCGAGGCACTGCAACCGTTTTATCCCGATCGCATGGCATCCCGGATTTTGGGAATGGGCGATGTGCTAACCCTGGTAGAAAAAGCCCAGGAAGAGTTTGATTTAGAAGATGCTGAGAAAATGCAGGAGAAAATCCTGTCAGCGAAGTTTGACTTTACTGACTTTCTTAAGCAGTTGCGAATGCTGAAGAATATGGGATCTCTGGGAGGCTTCATCAAGATGATTCCAGGGATGAACAAGCTCTCAGACGATCAGCTAAAGCAGGGAGAAACCCAGCTAAAGCGTTGTGAGGCGATGATTAACTCCATGACTCGCCAAGAACGCCACGACCCCGATTTATTAGCCAGTTCTCCCAGTCGGCGACGGCGGATTGCTTCTGGCTCAGGTTATAGAGAGTCAGATGTGACTAAACTGGTAGGTGATTTCCAAAAAATGCGATCGCTCATGCAGCAAATGAGTCAAGGTGGCTTCCCTGGAATGCCGGGAATGTTCGGCGGTGGCGGCATGGGCAACGCCTTCGCAGGTGCGGGCAATCGTCCCGCAGCCCCCGGATGGCGAGGTTATGGTGGTGACGCCACAGGCACGAAAAAGAAAAAACCCAAAGATAAAAAGAAAAAAGGCTTCGGTAATCTTTAGTTATTGAACATTAAGCACTTGTACTGAGCGAAGTCGTTGGCGTAGCCTAAAAAGAGAAGTATTGAGCATGACAAATCAGAAATGACTAATGACTAATGACTAATGACTAATAGCACCAAATGCTAGACCAGTGCTAAAATTAGCATTTCGGCATACTTACCAATTAGGAGAATGATTCTTCAACCATGATCAAACTGCGCTTGAAGCGATTCGGTAAAAAGCGGGAAGCAAGTTACCGCATTGTCGCCATTAACAACCTCGCTCGCCGCGATGGTCGTCCCCTAGAAGAGTTGGGATTCTACAACCCCAGAACCGATGAAGTGCGACTAGACGTTCCCGGCATCGTCAAGCGACTACAACAAGGCGCTCAACCCAGTGACACCGTCCGTCGCATTTTAGTAAAAGCCAATGTTTTTGAACAGGTCAGTGCCACACCTACAGCCGCATCATAATTCGGGAACAATATCCCCAACAGCTAGTCCCAACTATGTTGGGCTGGTTCGGTTTTTAGTGCAGCCGTTTTTGGAATCTCCAGAGACTTTAAGCGTCGATTGTGAAATTTCTCAAGCCCTCAACCGGGCTTGGATTCGCATCGCCTTTGAAAGCACGGATAAAGGGAAAGTGTTTGGTCGAGGGGGACGCAATATTCAGGCGATTCGTACAGTAATTGCCGCAGCCGCAGCCGCATCTGGGCAATCAGTATACCTGGATATCTACGGCAGCACTACGCCAGACCGCGAAGGTATGTCTTTTGATGAAGAGACAGAAGAACGATCGCCACCGCCGACTAGGAGAGAACCGCGTGGAAATGATGGGCCTAAACCCATTGTTAAACCCCGCCTCCGCTAGTTTAAAACTAGAGAGCAAGTCTGAGCGGTTGGGGTTACCTCCGCTCAGAATTTTTGTAAAGATGGAAAGTAGCAAAAAGATTTTTGGATCTTTTTTTGAACTCTTGACCAGTAGGGGCATACAGCTATAATTGGTGTCAACTTCAGATGGAATCTTCTGAGTGTATGAGTTTTGCCCTCACCCCCAGCCCCTCTCCCAATATGGGAGAGGGGAGCAAATTCTCCAGTTCCCCTTCTCCCAATATGGGAGAAGGGGTTAGGGGATGAGGGCAACCCTAGAACCGATTAATTTATTGCAAAGATTTTTCCAAAATGTAATTAATAAAAACATAATTTCGCTAAAGGCGAGAAAATATTAAGCTTTGTCAAACACAGATCCTCACCAATTAAGAAATCCTATGGCAGGTGCCTTAACAATTCAGCTGCCGAATATTCCCAGTGCGATCGCTCTTGCAGGAGATGGAGAAGAAAATCTCAAAATGCTATCTCGGCAAACAGGAGCCACTTTAGTGCTACGCGGACAGGAATTACTCATTTCTGGTAGCGAAGGGGAAATTGATCTGGCTTCTCGATTAGTGCGATCGCTTGAAGACCTCTGGATTAAAGGCAATCCTATTTCCAGTGCCGATATTTTAACAGCCCGTCAAGCCATAGATAGCGATCGGCAAGGGGAACTACAAGATTTACAGCGAGATGTCCTTGCCAAAAGTCGCCGGGGTGAAGAAATCCGTGCCAAAACCTTCCGCCAGCGTCAATATATCGACGCACTCCGTAGACGTGACCTTACCTTTGGGATTGGCCCTGCTGGTACTGGCAAGACTTATCTCGCTGTTGTTGTCGCCGTGCAAGCACTCCTTGCCAACCAGGTGGAAAAGCTAATTTTAACTCGCCCTGCCGTCGAAGCCGGTGAAAAACTTGGTTTTTTACCTGGAGACTTACAGCAGAAAGTTAATCCCTATCTTCGCCCACTTTACGATGCTATTTATGATTTCATCGATCCCGAAAAAGTACCCAGTTTAATGGAACGCGGTGTGATTGAAGTCGCACCACTCGCCTATATGCGGGGACGTACCCTCAATAACGCCTTTGTAATTGTCGATGAAGCGCAAAATACTACACCTGCTCAGATGAAAATGGTTTTGACTCGTTTGGGTTTCCGTTCTCGGATGGTGATTACAGGCGACATGACACAAACTGATTTGCCACTTCACCAACAATCCGGTTTAGGAGTGGCTTTACAAATTTTAAAACACGTTGAAGGCATTGCTTTTTGCGAATTTTCCCAAAAAGATGTTGTGCGTAATCCTCTAGTTCAGCGTATTGTCGCTGCTTATGAACAATACGAGAAATAAGGATTGGGGATTGGGGATTGGGTATCAAAAAATAACAAAGGATAACAATTTATGAGTACTACTTTGAAAGAATTTTTAGCAGCTTGTGAGACTTTAGGAACTTTGCGTTTAATTGTTACTAGCAGCGCTGCTGTATTAGAAGCAAGGGGTAAGATAGAAAAGTTATTTTATGCAGAATTACCTAAAGGTAAATATGCTAATATGCACACCGAAGGCTTTGAATTTCACTTGAATATGGACAAAATCACTCAAGTGAAATTTGAAACAGGTGAAGCGAAGAGGGGTAATTTTACAACCTTTGCTATTCGATTTTTAGATGATAAACAGGAACATGCTTTAAGCCTATTTTTGCAATGGGGTAAACCTGGCGAATATGAACCCGGACAGGTGGAAGCTTGGCAGACTCTAAAAGATAAGTATGGTGAAGTTTGGGAACCTTTACCAGCAGAAATTTAATGTCGATCATTGGTATGTTGAAAACTGCGGATATTTCGGAAATTTTTGTGTATTTCTGATCCCCTAAAGCAATACCATCAATTGGCTCCAAATAAATATTTTTTCCATTAACTTTTAGCTGGTGTAATGTTTGGTTTAACATTGTTATTATGTCTGTGGTTAAGGTTCAATCCCGACAAAGTTTCTGTCAGGTTAAGCTAGATGTATTAATGAGACAATCACTATTTGAATAAATATCTAGGGGTGATAAGATGGAGCGACACTGTGACATCTATTAACTTAAGTGTTAGGGACTTCCAAGAAATAAATTATTCCAATAAACGAACCTTATTAGACACAGAGAACGCAGAGAGAAGAAATAGAGAGAGTTTTTGCGTCAGTTTTGGAACATTTTTTTATTTGGTAGTCTCTTATTACAATTGAGGAAATTTATTATGGTTTAACAGCGAA
The DNA here is from genome assembly GCF_036917635.1 of Nostoc sp. Taxonomy (GTDB): domain Bacteria; phylum Cyanobacteriota; class Cyanobacteriia; order Cyanobacteriales; family Nostocaceae; genus Nostoc. The sequence goes on along the minus strand of NZ_JBALCW010000003.1, from coordinate 6,006 downwards.
GCCTAATTATAAAATCCAAAACTGGTTTGAAAACTTTCTTACAACTCACTGTCAAATTTTCCCCATCACCTCAGAAATTGCCAAGTGTTCGGGTGAATTGAGAGGCTTTTTGAGGACTCAAGGTAAACCCCGTTCGCAAGCTGATATACTTATTGCAGCAACAGCCAAAATACATTCCATGACTCTTGTTACTAGAAATATTAAGGATTTTGAGGGTTGTGATATATATACATTGAATCCATTTCAGCTATAACAATTGTGACAATAGAATAGTCTTATTGACATTATAAGACAGCCTTGAGGCGCTCTCACTAAAATCAATAAGAGTTGATACTATAGATTAATTTTTAATCAATAAATAATAAACGTTAAATATAAAATTGCTAATGTTTTTTATAAAAGCGATTTGGAGTTTTTGCTTAATTGCTTTTTTCCTGCTCTGGAGTGGAGAAGCTGAAGCCGGAGAGTTATATGAACGGTTAACCAACTTCCCCCAGTGGGAAAAATTAACTTCAGTACAACCGGCTTCGGGTGATTTGGTTTACCCTGAATGGATGGCTGGTACTTGGCAAGTTACAAGTACTTTGGTAGATTTAGCCGCACCTTTAGCACCAGAAATCGTAACGCCAGGGTTTGAAGGTAATCGCCGGCAATTAAATCAGCCTGTGAGTTTTGTAGTAAGATTTGTCAAAGAGCAACCATTTATTAAGAGGTTAAAAATATTACCTCAGATAGATAAAAAATCCCCACATTTAGTAGCAGATAGAGCGTTTAATAGCTTGAATTTGGCAAGAGCTTATTTAGGGGATGAAGCAGTGTTATTAGTCAAAGTAGATCCAGATTCACCTAATCGCCAAATTACGTTCTTGCGTAGCAGTCGTCAACTAGTTTCTATTGTGACTGCACGGGGTACAGAAACTACCCGTCAGGGCAAGTTTATCACCACAGAAGTGTTTCAACAACTATTCAAAGGCGGTTCACGCCCCTATTTAAACTCTGTAGAATCTACCACCGCTTATCATAAACTGACAACAGCTAATCCGGCAATTGAAGCAGATCAAGTTACTGCTGTCTATCTTTCACCCCAAGATCCAGATTACTTTAAAGCTGGTTCTCGACCAGTTGCTCTCTATCGCTATCGCCTAAAATTTATCCGCGCACAAATGCCTACTACTCTAAAGGAGTGATTTAAATCTATAGCCCTTGACTATCTTGTAGTATATTTGTAGTATAAAAATTCCAAGTTTACGATCGCGCTCTTGGACGGTGTGCATCATGGCCAAATTTCAAGATATTGTCAATTACTTTCGCTCTGACTGGAAGCTAAGTGTTTTTAGTATTGCAGCATCCGGCATTTACGAAATTATTGATTTGGTTGTCCCTTATGCGATTGGGCAGATTTTAAACGTTTTGTCTGCTCAACCATTGGATAAACCACTTCAAAGTGCGATCGCAACTTTTTCAAAGATTACGAATTACCCAGTTAATAAAACTCTAACTTTGGGTGTATTAGTGGGTTTAATTTTCGTTGTCACCGTAGTGAGAGCGCCAACACAACCTTGGTTAACCCATTGGTTTCATTGGGGTATAACCTTAAGGTTGCGTCGCCAAAAAGCCCAAATGGCTATAGAAAAAATTCTTACTCTTCCACTAGAATTTTATGATGAAAATAATCCTGGACGCATTGCTGGAAGAATAGCTAGAGGTATTTCTAACCACACTTTTACTTACCCCGAAATTGCCGGACAGTTGATTCCTAAACTAATTCGTGTGTTGGGAATTTTTGTGTTTATCTTAATGATTGAGTGGCGAATTGCGATTTTATATCTGATTTCCTTTGTGTTTATTCTTAGCTTTACTTTAAAATATTTAAGGCGACTGATTTGGCACGAAACTATTCTGGATAAATATGGAGAAGATACGGAAAGTCGCAATTCTGAACTAATCACCAACATCAAAACTGTAAAAGCATTTGCTACAGAAGCTAAAGAACTGAAACGGCAAAATCAACGTTTAGATCGTGAACTAACGCTGGTTGAGTATCGCATCCACAAAGGTTATGTAAAACTGGCTACTTGGCAAAGGACTATAATTCAATTCTGCGTGTTTGCTATCCTGGGTTTGACTTTAGCAGCAACAGTAGATGGGAGAATTTCTCTGGGTCACTTTGTCATGACCTTAACTCTTTCTAGCATGGCTTATGCCGAATTAGAACCTATTAGCAATTTGGCAGAAGTTTTTGCGCGTCGTTATTCTCCTATGCTGCGGTTTCATGAATTTTTGCAACAGCCAATTGCATCTGATTCAGCTAGCCTTTTAGAAGAGAGCAACCAGACAGAATCACCTTATAAATTTACTGGAAAAGTTGAGTTGTCGCACGTCAGTTTTGGATATGATGCCAACCGTCAAGTTTTGCAAGATATTAACTTGTTGATTGAACCATACCAAACAGTGGCATTAGTAGGGCGTTCCGGTTCTGGTAAGTCTACTTTAGTTAAATTGCTGTTGCGGTATTTTGAACCTCAATCAGGTCAAATTCTGATTGATGGTCAAGATATTCGCACTTTGGATGTGGGTAAGTACAGACGAAGATTAGCGATCGTTCACCAAGAAGTGGACATTTTCAACGGTACTATATTGGATAACCTCACCTACGGCAGACCAAATGCTAGTTTGGAGGAGGTTCAAAAAGCCTGTAGAATTGCCAGAGTTGATGAAGTAGTGCAGCACTTACCCAAAGGTTATTATACCGTCGTGGGGGAACGAGGTGTCAGGTTATCTGGAGGGCAAAGACAACGTTTAGGAATTGCTAGGGCGTTGTTAGTGGAACCAGACGTACTGATTTTTGACGAAGCCACCTCTAGTTTAGATTATGAGTCTGAGCGTTCGATTCAGCTAGCGATGCGATCGATTCAGGGTACTTGCACCACCATTGTTATTGCCCACCGTTTAAGTACAGTACGGGAAGCCGATAAAATTGTAGTTCTAGAGCAAGGAAAGATTGTAGAAGAGGGTAGCCACGATGAACTTTTGCGTCACGAAGGTATTTACCGCCGCTTGCACTCCTTGCAAGAAACAGGAGAACTCCTGAGTTAGAGGAGATACATATTTTGAATTTTGAATTTTGGATTTTAGTAAGTAGGTAGGCAAGATAAAACCAAACTATGTAACGAAAAGTAAAATCTCTGTATTTGGCTCGTAGTTGCGCCCTCTTGCGCTAAAGCGCAACTACGAGCCAGTGATGATTATTTGCACCCACTTACTTACCAGTTTTAAATTAACTCTTGAGTTCGCATTAATTCTAGTTGTGTGAAAGCGCGGATAGCACTAAAAAAGTGAGTTTTAATTGCCTCAGATGTCCTCACCCTTACGGGTTCGCCAGTTGCTTCTCGCAAGGGGAGACGCTGCGCGAACAAGTCAGGGAACCGCAAGGGCGCACTGGCTCACCATGAATAGCTCAATTCCATACACTTGTTTGATGGCTCGTTTGTTTTCATTCGATCCCCCAATGAATCGAATGTAACTTCTTAAACTCGATACTACAGCCAATTTATATGTTGTAAATATTTTTTTAAATGGGATTACACCATACGAGAGATAAAGTCTCAAAAGTTATTAAATAAAGGTTAAAAATAAAATATCTTAGTAAAACTTGTACAACTTATACACCAATCAAACGCTTGGTTAAACACGATTTCTAATCTTAGAGTGTCATACTAACCTTTATCAACAAATTGACAAAGTTTAGTGAAATATATGCTTAATAAAGCTTTATTAACGAGTCTTCGCAAATTGAGTATATCTACAACAATCAGTCAATCGATGATGAGTAAGCATTTTTGCCCTAACTGTTCAGACATTTTACTCCGTCATGTGCGTTTGAGAGAACTATACTGGCGCTGTAGTTACTGCTATCAGGAAATGCCCGTTTTCTAAACGGGGGTGGTACGCTAACGTGCCATTAACACGACCACTGACCGCCCCCCAGCAAGATATTCTTGAGATGTAATTAAAGGTGCAGTTTTTAAATCGGAGAAATCTTGAGGAGATGGCAAAGCAGTATCTACAATTCGGTGCCAGCCCTCTCCACTACTCAAAAGTGGTAGTTCAAATGTCAACGGCTGCCAATAAGCATTGAGGATAATATATAAATGCTCATTAAATTTTGGGTGACGCAGCGTGAATGCCAGACTACGAGAATCATTCCCCCAATCAGGCTGCTCTAGTTCCGTGCCATGCCAGACGATGTTTGGCCGATGAGAGCCATCGGTAAGACTGAGAAGTTTTTTTTGCCGAAAGATTCTTAAGGATTGGATAAACAGAATCAGTCCTCGGACAAATCGCAATAAATCCTTGTGTTTTTCGATACTGCTCCAGTCAAACCAACTCAGTTCATTGTCTTGGCAGTAACCATTGTTATTTCCCTTTTGCGATCGCCTAATTTCATCTCCCATGAGCAACATCGGCGTTCCTTGGGAACATAAAAGGATGGTGAAGAAGTTTTTGATTTGTCGCAAGCGCAGTACTTCGATTTCTGCATCGTCCGTAACCCCCTCTACGCCACAATTCCAACTATTGTTGTCGTTTGTTCCGTCACTGTTATTTTCCCCATTGGCTTCGTTGTACTTGTAGTTGTAAGAAACTAAATCATTTAAGGTGAAACCATCGTGACAGGTAATAAAGTTAATACTATAATTCGGTTCGTAGTTTGGTCGTGAGTAGATGTCTGGGCTACCCATAACACAAGCCGCTAATCGACTTACTATACCGCGATCGCTTTTCACAAAACGGCGCACATCATCGCGGTAGGGGCCATTCCATTCTGCAAAGCGATCGCTCTCTTCGACAAACTTTCCTACCTGATATAGTCCAGACGCATCCCAGGCTTCAGCAATCACCTTTGTTCCCGCCAAAACTGGGTCTGTTTCTATCCCCCAGAGAACAGGTGAATCGGCAAAGGGTTGACCTAATTTGCTGCGAGATAAGACAGATGCTAAATCAAAACGGAAACCGTCTACGTGCATTTCTGCCACCCAGTAGCATAAACTATCTAAAATCATCCGCGTAACCATCGGATGATTCGCTTTCAAAGTATTACCGCAACCACTATAATTACTATATTCAGCTTGGTTTGGTTCCAGAAGGTAGTAAGCTTGGTTGTCTAATCCCTTAAATGACAATGTTGGTCCATCCTCACTACCTTCTGCCGTGTGGTTAAAGACAACATCTAGAATCACCTCAATCCCGGCGCGGTGAAGGGCTTTGACCAGATAGCGAAATTCATTTATGGGGTCTAGGCGATCGCTACGGGAACTGTAATGGCTGTGGGGTGCAAAGAAGCTGATCGTACTGTAACCCCAGTAGTTTTTGTGACTAGGACGTGCATCATTAGGATCAAACTGATGAATTGGTAGCAATTCAACTGCGGTTATTCCTAATTCCTGCAAATAAGGAATTTTCTCAATCAGTCCTGCAAACTTACCGCGTTTTTCGGGAGACACACCAGAAGATGGATGACGAGTAAAACCATCTACGTGCAGTTCATAAATGACTGTTGTTGCATAAGGAATCCGTAGGGGAAGATCCCCCTCCCAGTCGTAGGTTTTGGGATCAGGTGCTACCAACGCCCGTAGCGCTTGGGCGCAATTATCCTTGCCAAAACAGCTAGCAGCTTCACGACTATAATTATCCCAACCTACTACCGCTCGTGCATAGGGGTCAAGTAGTACCTTACTACTATCAAACCTTAGTCCTTGATCTGGCGCATAAAGTCCATACGCCCGATAAGCGTAAACTTGCCCAGCACCAATATTTGATACTAAGATATGCCAATAGTAGAAGGTTTTATTATACTTTTTGTTTAGCTGAATTACACGGCTGGGTTGGGGTGAAGTTGGCTCATCAAAGAGCAATAAGCTAATCGGCACATAAGTTGCATAATAAGAAGAGAAAGCCGTATAGAAGCGACGATGCCGCCCCCAACCAATAACTTTTTAATGCCAGAAC
>NZ_JBALCW010000002.1:0-27564 GCF_036917635.1 Nostoc sp. | reverse complement strand
ACCTTCTATACCAAAAACATTTTGCTGAATGAGGGTATCCGCGCTTGGATGGCTCCTCAAGATCAACCCCACGAACAATTTGTATTCCCTGAGGAGGTATTGCCACGTGGTAACGCTCTCTAATAGACCAAATATATTAGGCGGTACTGGACGCGACCAAGAATCCACAGGCTTTGCCTGGTGGTCTGGTAACGCGCGTTTAATCAATCTATCTGGCAAACTCCTGGGCGCTCACGTTGCCCACGCTGGCTTGATTGTATTCTGGGCAGGAGCGATGACTTTGTTTGAAGTCGCTCACTTCGTTCCTGAAAAGCCCATGTACGAACAGGGCTTGATTCTGTTACCTCACCTTGCTACTCAGGGTTGGGGCGTTGGCGCTGGTGGTGAAGTAATCGACACCTTCCCCTACTTTGTTGTTGGTGTACTCCACCTAATTTCCTCAGCCGTCCTTGGCTTTGGCGGTATCTATCACGCCGTCCGTGGTCCAGAAACCTTAGAAGAATACTCTTCTTTCTTCGGTTACGACTGGAAAGACAAGAACAAGATGACCAACATCATCGGATTCCACCTGATTATTTTGGGATGCGGTGCGCTGCTGTTGGTGCTAAAGGCAATGTTCTTTGGTGGTTTGTATGACACCTGGGCACCAGGCGGTGGTGACGTTCGGATTATTACCAATCCGACACTGAACCCAGCAGTCATCTTCGGTTATGTACTCAAATCTCCCTTCGGTGGCGAAGGCTGGATTGTCAGCGTCGATAACTTAGAAGATGTGGTCGGTGGTCACATCTGGATTGCCTTTATCTGTATTGCTGGCGGTATTTTCCACATTCTTACCAAGCCTTTTGCTTGGTCACGTCGTGCATCCATCTGGTCTGGTGAGGCTTACCTCTCCTACAGCTTGGGCGCTCTGTCGTTGATGGGCTTCATTGCCTCACTCTATGTTTGGTTTAACAACACCGTTTACCCCAGCGAATTCTACGGTCCTACCGGTCCTGAAGCTTCTCAAGCTCAAGCTTTGACCTTCTTGATTCGTGACCAACGCTTGGGTGCTAACGTCGGTTCTGCCCAAGGCCCCACAGGATTGGGTAAATACCTGATGCGCTCTCCAACTGGTGAAATCATCTTCGGTGGTGAAACCATGCGCTTCTGGGATTTCCGCGGCCCTTGGCTGGAGCCTCTACGTGGCCCCAATGGTCTTGACCTGGAAAAAATCAAGAACGATATTCAGCCTTGGCAAGCTCGTCGCGCTGCTGAATACATGACCCACGCTCCTCTGGGTTCTTTGAACTCCGTGGGTGGTGTGGCTACCGAAATTAACTCCTTCAACTACGTATCTCCTCGTGCTTGGTTGGCGACTTCTCACTTCGTACTAGGATTCTTCTTCTTAGTTGGTCACTTGTGGCACGCTGGTCGCGCACGGGCTGCGGCTGGTGGTTTTGAGAAAGGAATTAACCGTGATACTGAGCCAGTGATGTTTATGGATGACCTAGATTAGGTTGTAAAGTTTATTTCATCACTGACAATTAAATAATTTAGAGGCTCTTGCGTAAAAGCAAGGGCTTTTTTTATAAGAAAATTAATAATCTATTGATTAACTGAGTGACTTACCAAGATAATTAATAGTATGAGCGATTCCAATTTTATTGATGCTTTGCGATGGACATCTGAAACTAAAGAAAAATTGCAAAATATTCCCTTTTTTGTCCGTTCTCAAGCTAAAACCAGAATTGAACAGCTAGCTCGTGAGCTATGCTTACAAACATGAACAATTTGGCTTATAATTTGTCACTGCGGTCAAATAATATGTCGCTCTACATTTGACGATTAGTTCCCGTTCGGTGAGATTGGTTTAGGTACTTTATCTGCATGTATAGGAGGTGAAGCGAAAAAATGCAACGATTGGTGTTCTACAGCGATCAATTAGGAGCAGCAAATCAGCAAATGGATGGGTATCTGCTCCAACTATTAGGCATCACTGCCACACGCATTGGCTATATTTCCTCGTCAAGCGATCCAAAACGTCAGTACTTTACAGCAAAACAAGAGTACTATCAGCAGTATGGTCTTGAACTCACGCTCTACATTGAACTTGATGTGGCATACAAACCAGACCTTCTCGATTCTTTGTTTGCTTGTGATGCGATTCATTTATCTGGCGGTAATACTTATTACTTTTTGTACTGGCTCCAGCAACGCGGTTTGATGGAGCGCCTCCAGCACTATGCTCATAATCAAGGCGTGTTAATTGGCATTTCGGCAGGGGCAATTATGATGACACCGGAGGTAGCCTCGGCACACCTTTGTGGTGATGTGCCGTATACACCGCTTACCAACAGCCAAGGATTAGGTCTAGTAGACTTTGCGTTTGTGCCGCATATACAGGACACACCAGAGGAATCTGCTCGTATGCAGGCATATGCCAACCACCAGCAACGAGTGCTATACGGCTGTCATGATGGGGATGGGATTGTAGTCACTGGTGAAACGGTTACCTTGGTTGGCAATGTTGTTTCCATGACACCAAAAAAGACATGAGTTATGCTAATGCGTCGTGTGTTCGGTGGTTCGCCACCAATGCCAACGGTTGATACCTCTACTGCGCCGCCAAAGGAAGTAGCCCAGACCACAAATTTATTAGCACTGCACGCTCTTTTAAGGAACATGAATTCTGACTCATGAGTTCTGAATTCTTCTTTATAAAACATTCTGGAGGTCGTAACAATGACAGTCGCCAAGAATCGAGCAGACCGAGTAATGCTTTATGACATCAGCTGGCAACAGTTTGAAAATCTTCTCAAAGACTTGGGAGAGCATCGGGCAGCACGGTTAGCTTACGATCGCACTACTTTGGAAATTATGACACCTTTACCTGAACACGAACATTACAAAGAGGTAATTAGCGATTTGGTCAAAGAAATGGCTGATGTGCTGGATTTGGACTATGAAAGTTATGGTTCGACTACCTGGAAACGAGAAAGCCGAATGGCAGGGGTGGAGTCTGATAACTGCTTCTATTTCCAGAATGAAGCTACGGTTCGGGGTAGATTGGATTTGGACTTGAAACAAGACCCACCGCCTGATTTGGCACTGGAAATTGATGTTACCAATAAATCTCTAAATCGTTTTCCCATTTATGCCCGATTGGGAGTACCAGAACTCTAGTGTTATGACTCTGGCGAACTCAAGATTTACCACCTGCAAAATGGCGAATATGTCGAGTCAGAAAAGAGTTTAGTGTTTCCTACTTTAGAAATTCGATATCTGCCAAAACTCATTGAGCAAAATCGGGCAGATGGCAGACGCGCAATTCTTCAAGCGTTGCGCGAATGGGTAAGAAAAGGCGGAAAAGGTGAACTATCTAGTCAATCATAACTACGAATTACTTTAGCGTAGCGTTAGCGAGTCTTCGTTCGCTTTTAGCGTCTCGTAGAGAGCGTCATTACGAATTACGAATTAGCTTCCTCCCACATTCATTGCTGCTAAAAAAGCCTTCTGGCTCACATCTCTGTAAACTGTATTCAAATACTTCATTACTAGATCACTGGAAGTTGAATTTACTGTATTTTCCTCTTCCTTTGCTAGAGGGATTGCTCCTAATACATCTAAGACCATCTCATTAGTGGACGGCGCAATCACTACTAATGATGACTCTAGTGGCTCATTATATTGCCAGAAAGAGTCAATTTTTACTGAGTATTTGTTATTAGGAATTGACTGTTGAATATCGGGCGTTTCTGTGGTATTATGTTGAATCTTGGCGCTACGCAATTGACGTAAATCGCTAATAATTTGCTCTTTGGTGCGTCCGCGCAATTGAAATAGTACAAAAGGGTCTTCACTGAAGCGATCGCCTAACTGATAGTACAATGCACCAATATGTTTACAGGGATTTGCTTTATCTGGACAAGAGCATTTACTCTGGACATCACCAAGGGTAAAAGGAAATATCGAAAGTCCATTAGCCGTAAATACTTCTTCTATATTTTGTGGCATTTCTCCTGCTAGTAATTTGGCAGCAAAAATTGCCCTTTGGGACATGCTTTCAATAACATAACCCCATTGTTCATCGCTAAAAGGTTCAAGGGAAAGGGAAACTTTATAAGGTTCTACTTCACTACCTTGCACCTTAGCTAATACTTTTGCTCCTTTAAATTCAATGCTCAGAACATTTCCTTGACGAGCATAATTTCTAGCACGTTCTAAACGCTTTTTAAAACGATAAGAATCTAGTAAATCTAGCCATTGTTGTGACCACCATTCTCGACTTGCTTGTAATGTATAATTAGTCATAATTCATTTCAAAACTTAGTAGTCTGCTACCCAATTTTTGCGGGTTTGTAGTGCGCTCACTACCAACTTATTCTGCATCATCGTCAATTACTGCACTGCGATCGAGTATTAGTAAGTTGCGAAGTTGGTCTGTATTTAGTTCAGTTAACCATTCTTCACCAGCACCTACAACTTGTTCAGCTAGTTGTTTCTTGCTTTCAATCATGTCATGAATTTTTTCTTCTAAAGTGCCTGTGCAAACAAATTTATGTACTTGCACATTCCGAGTTTGACCAATCCGAAATACTCTATCTGTGGCTTGATTTTCTACGGCTGGGTTCCACCATCTATCAAAGTGGAATACATGATTTGCTCGGGTTAAATTAAGTCCTACACCACCCGCTTTCAGAGAAAGAATCATAATCGGTGGACCTTGAGGATCGTGTTGGAAACGGTCGATCATTTCCTCACGTTGTTTTTTGCTGGTGCTACCATATAAAAAGAATATTTCTCGCTTTAGCTGTTTTTCTAAATAGGGTTTAAGTAATTTACCCCACTCAGCAAATTGTGTAAAGATTAAAGCTCTATCGCTTTCTGCTAAAACTTCTTCTAACATTTCTTCTAGGCGAAGAAGTTTGGCTGAATTATGTTGCTCTAATGTCGCTTGTTTCAAATATTGGGCTGGGTGATTGCAGATTTGTTTGAGTTTGATTAGCAAAGCTAAAATCATCCCCCGACGTTGCAATCCTTCAGCAGATTCTATTTCTACTAAAGATTGTTCTACAACTTGTTGATAAAGTGCGGCTTGTTCACCAGTTAGACCACAAAATACGGTCATTTCTTGCTTATCTGGCAAGTCTTGAATGATGTCGCGATCGCTTTTCAATCGCCTGAGTATAAATGGTTGCACTAATGCACGTAACTGAGCCAAAGAAGCCGTATCACCATACTTTTCAATTGGCATGGCAAAGCGCCTCTGGAAAAATTGCTTATTGCCTAAATACCCTGGATTGAGAAAATCCAAAATAGACCAGAGTTCTTGTAGTCTATTTTCTACAGGTGTCCCCGTCAACGCAATCCGAAATGTAGCTTCTAATTGCCGCACTGCTTTTGACTGCTTCGCCTCTGGATTTTTCACATTCTGGGCTTCATCTAAAACAATTATCTGCCAAGAGATACTTTGCAATGACTTGATATCTCGATGAAGCAGTGAATAGCTAGTAACGATTAAATCATGTTTTTTCACGGCTTCTAAAAACGCTTTTCCTTTTGGGCGTTTGTCACCGTGATATTGCAAAATTTTCAGGCTTGGTGCAAATTTATTGACTTCCCTTTCCCAGTTGCCTAAAACAGAAGTTGGACAAACCAATAGAGTTGGATTTTCTAGCGTATCCTGTTCTTTCAAGTGCAGTAGAAAAGCAATGAATTGGACAGTGTTATGGCAAATAATATTGTTAGCGACAAAATTATGATGTTCCCTAACTTCAAAGTCATAAACCCATCCATCATAATCTATCTCCTCTATTGATTCTATCCGGCAATAAAATACCTCTTGATCGAGAAGACATTGTAAAGACTGTCTTGTTAAGCTCAACTGTTCTACATCTAGGTTGCTATATGCTGTGAGGGTTTGAGTTGTCCACTTGGAAGGTTTTAGTAGCTGATACTGTTCTTGGGCTTCTCCACTAATAATGCGGCTCATCCCAGCTATTACTTGCTGTAAACTATCTCTAGAAAATTGCTGTGAACCATTAATGTAAACAGTGTTGTGCATCCCAAAATGCCGTAACGGCAGTCCCGTTGCTATGACTGTTTGGGCAACCATATCAGAAGCGGGAATTCCTTCAATATTTGTGTTACTTACCAGTTGACAAATTTGTTCTAATTTGCTCTGTTTTTCTGAGTTATTAAAACCAATTTCTTGGAGAAATCTGCGGGCAGAATTTCCACCAATGACACCAATATAGCAGGTGCGTAAAGTACGAGTTTCATTAGTGGCACACTTCAGTTTAGGCGATATTCGCAACCAAATACCGAAACGACGCAACAATGCAGAAAGTTGCTGAATCAGTAAAACTGAAGCTGTAGCAATCTCAATACTTCCCATGCTCAAAACAACAGCAGATTCAGCATCAAAATAGTTTTGTAAAAATATCCGCACACTATCTAAGTCTGCCTGCATAATGAAGGGCGGAATAGATTTTTCTGCTGATAGTTTGCCCCAAATATAACCTTTAGCTTCTAAGAATTGCCGATAGCCAAGGCTATTAACTTGAAGATTAGAAACTCTGTTAGGGAAGGTAGAGATATTAGGGCTATTAATTTTGAGGTTATAACGGTTTTGAATGCGTTGGCAAATCTGGAGTAGATCCTCTAGGACTCTGGTATCTTTTTGGGATATTGTGACTCTTGCTACATCGGGTAGTTCATGCCCTTCGGCAATCTGCCAAGCGATAAATTTGACTAAATCTGGGTCTTGTGGTTTTCCATTCCAAAGCGTTTTACTTGGTACACAAACGTAATCATCCACCTGTAAGTTATTTGTCCAACCTTTATTTGTCAGCAGCTTGTGACGATGAGTGATAGTGATAGTATTACCGTCTTCTAGGGTGATTTTTCGTAATTTCTCACAGACTTGTTGTCGATATAACCTTTTAACATTAGCCTGGAGGATTTTGCCAGTTTTTTCATCTATGGAATTAACTAGTAATTGCTCAGTGGGGTTAGCCCAAAATCCTTCGCCGTCAAATTCTGTTTCTCCAGCGTGAGTTGTCCAGATTGTCTCGGCTGTGCGTAACAGTCCATTGACATTTACTAAAGTATCATTTGCTACGCATTTTCCCAATCCCATATCGTCGGCGAGACACGCGCCTAAGCCCCAACGTTCCAAGAATGACAACCAAGCAGCGCCACGTTCTTGATAAGGTCGCAACTGTCCTTTAAAGCCTGTTGGTGTGGGTAAAGGTTCAAGCGCTTGATTATTACTTAACGCCCCAATCAACTCTTGCAATGCCCCAGATGCCTCAAAGCTGACCACTGGTAATTTTTCAATTACCTGGGTATCCCCTGTACTGAAACGCAAGGCATCTTCCAGAGAAAGGGCCATTTGGTCTTTGCGAGTCGTAAAAAAAGTTTGGGCTGTTTTGATGTCTTGGGGGCGCAATTCCACCCACTCGCCGTTAATTTCCACTAGCGGACTATTTAAAGCCACAAGTTTATCAAACTCAGCTTTAGAAATAGTTTGTCCACCAATTGCCAATTGCCATTGGAAATTCAGCAGACTTTGCAACCCTAAACGTCCCTGCTTTTTCTTTGGGGTTTCGGCAGTAATTTTCAAACCCAAACGGTTCGCCCATCCTTCACGGTTCGCTAAACTGGGAGGTAAAATTACTCCCAAACCACTGTCTTCTAACCTCCAAGCTACAGCTTTGATAAACTCATAAGCTTGCATGGGGGTGATACGAGAAGATTGGGGATATTCGGTTTCAAAGCTGGGTGCGATCGCCGGATATAATCTAGAAGCTACCCCCAAACCTCGCAAAAATGTTTCCTGTGGTTGCTCAATTGTCCGATTTTCATAAACCAATCGTTCAACTGGATTATTCCAAATAGTTGCTGCATCCACCACAAACTCAGGATCATCAGCCGCTTGCAAAAAATACGCTAATGTCCAATCTGTTTCGCCAGACTCTGGGGAATGCAGTTGAAAACAGGCACGAAATAGAGTTTTAAGAGTTAATTGATATTGTAGCGGCATAGTCCAAGCCTTTAGTGCCGCTTCCAGTCGTTCCACTTCAATTGCATCTGCATTGACTGTACCAGATGCACTGGTTAAAGCTTGCAACCACTGTCGCACCCCAGATGGTAAAGATGCAATCGTCTTAGCTTCCATCGGAGGTTGAGAACCTACCATCCCTCGCACTTGGGCATCTATCGTACTGTTAAGAAATCCCAAAAGTAATTCTTGAGGTTCGGTAGGGAAGTTTACCGCTAGGTGAGGGGATGAGGAGGATCTTACTCCCTCTGCCCCCCGTGCCTCCCCTGCCTCCCCTGCCCCCCCTGCCTCCCCTGCCCCCCCTGCTCCCTCCTGATAAATACGACAAACCAACGGCATATTCGCAGAAAATCTTTCTAGACGGGTTCCATCTACTGCACTGTCTAGAAGTACTTGCCATTTAGCAGCAAATGCACCATCTGATTGTCGGCCAATTGTTGGTAAAAACTTACACCGTGAGATTAAATCTAAACTCCATCGGGCAACCTGCGACCAAAAACGTAAATCTCCTCCTAAAAATGCATCTTCTCCGTTAGTAGCATTTAGGGGAATAGCAGCGAGAAATTTTACTGCTTCGCTGGGGTTAAGACAAAAACCTTCAACTCGCCACGGTTGCAAATATTGCGGGGAGTCTGTATCTAGCCCTAAGCTGGCAGAATGCACAGGGAAAATCGCTGCTGTTCCTTCGCTACTGCCTTCTGGGATATAAGTTGGTAGGGCAATGATTTGCGAATGCGTTGGTATGATCTCAGTGGTACTGGCGGCTTTGCGCGTTCGCCCAGTAGTAGCGATGGCTTTGCCCGCCGCAGGCATCGCAATTTGGGGCTGCTGGATAAAGTTGGTAATTGCCATGTTCTGCGAATCGCCAAAGGCGACGCTTTGCGATCGCAACCACTCACTCAACTCAACTACTGTCATTGCTAATGGATGTAGTAGTATATCTCCAGATCCATTAGGCTCGATATTCACTCGTGGCGATCGCCAAGTTTCCCCCCAAATAAATAAACAACCCTTTTGATTTTTTAGTAACCAATTACAGTGTAAAATCGCCATTTGCTAATTACTCAGATTTCCGTAAAATTAAATAATTTAACTTGCAAAAACTCTATTTATTACATCTTCTGAATAACATTTGTAATATAATAGACCAGTCTTATTGATATGAGGTGGCCGCCCTGACTTACCATCCGAACAAGAATTGCGTCATTTAATTTGCACAATTAGAGCGGGCAAGATGCCCACCCCACAAGAGATTTATTTTTTGGAGGATGCAAATTAAAAAAATTTTAGCTTACCTTTGCTTTTTCTTTTCCAGAAGAACACTGAATTCTTCTTCAAGACTATTTTCCAGTAGTTGCGGTTGAGGGGATCAAGTATTTATCATACCAAGCTAAATAACGCTCTAGGACATCACGTTGATAACTCGGTTTGCTGATTCCGTGGGACTGTCCGGGATAAACTACTAACTGAGTATCAATTCCGAGACTTTTCAGGGCTTGATACATCTGTTCAGAGTTTAGCAGTGGTACAGAACTATCCTTGTCACCTCCCAGAAATATTGTCGGTGTCACAATTCGGTCAGCGTGAAGAAATGGGAAAGAAATTCGCAGCCATGTATCCAGGTTCTTCCACGGTACGCCTAACTCCTGTTCGTAGTCATAAATATACTCATCTGTACCATAGGTCGCCAGAATATTTGATTCACTAGCCCCACTAACTGCGGCTTTAAAGCGAGTATCTTGAGCAATAGTATAATTGGTTAACATCCCCCCATAACTCCACCCACCAATTCCTAAACGCGATGGCGAAGCAATTTTGCTAGCGATGGCATAATCAGCACCGGCAATAATATCTTGAGCGTCTTTGTTTCCCCAATCTGCATAAATCGCTTTGGAAAAAGCTTCACCTCTTCCTGAACTCCCACGTGGGTTCACACCAACGACGACATAACCATGAGCAGCAAACAGTTGCCAATTAAACATAAACTGATTTGTGAACTGCCCCACAGGTCCGCCGTGCAGCATCAGCAGTGTCGGGTATCTCTTCCCTGACTGAAAGTTAGGTGGCTTGACAAGAAAACCGTGAATTTCTGTTCCATCCTTACTATTAAAGGTGATTTCATTTGTAGTTGCTAAATTTAATTGAACTAGCAACTGATCATTTTGGTGCGACAATGGACGCAAATCTTTACCGTTGAAGGCGAAGACTTCACTTGGTTCTTGTGGCGTTGAAGAAAGTAAAGCGATTTTGTCATCGCCTCCTAAATCAAAGTTACTAATATTTCGCCTTCCTGCTAGCAATCGCTGAATTTTGCCCCCGGCTACGGGTATCTTTGCAAGGTGAACGTTGCCATCGTCTTCGATTAAAAACAGTATTGATTTCCCATCTTTTGTAAAACGCGGTTTGACGACATTGCGATCAAGGCTTTTAGTCAGTAGACGCGGAGTGCCGCCAAGGGCAGGAATCACCGCTAGATGGTAAACTGCGTATTCAATGAGTTTGGGTGAACCTCCTTGAAGATAGGCAATTGACTTCCCATCTGGACTCCAAGCTGGACGGCTACCCCAATCAGGATCGCTGTCAGGACCAGGAAAAGTGGTTAGCTGGCGGATTTTTGCTCCAGGTTGGGCAGCGATGACATAAAGATCCCAATTATTGTTGCGATCGCTATTTTCACCGCGTTTGCTCACAAAAGCAATATTTTTACTATCACTTGACCAAGCAGGTAAAGACTCATTAAATGAACCTGGGGTGAGAATCTCTGTTTTGCGAGTTGCTAAGTCCAATACATAAAGATGTTCGTGACTTTTGTCGATAAAACCGACACCATCTTCAAGAAAGTGGAACAGATCGATGACAATCGGTGCTGGGGTTTTGCCATTAAAGGGAGTTTCTGGGGCTGGTTCAGAGGCAATTACAGCTAGTCGTTTACTGTCACCAGACCAGACAAAATCGCTAACATCACCAGCAAAGTCGGATATTTTTTCGGCTTCACCACCTGCTAGGTTGAGCAACCAAATTTGCTGTTTTCCAGATTCACGGCTGGAGATGAAAGCTAGATACTTCCCATCTGGGCTGAACCGAGGGTTATCTTCACTATCTTTACCGTTAGTTAAATGTAACGTTCGGGAACCATCCCAAGAAGTCATGTAAATATGTTTATCTTGTGTATCATTTTTCAAATCCGTATTAGTTACTGTGTAAGCAATCCAGTCTCCAGTGGGAGAAAGTTGGGGATCGCTAATTTGGCGAAAGGCAAACTTATCCTCAAGCGTCAGCAGACGTTTTTCTTGAGCTTGAGTCGGAATGTTTATACCGAGTGCGATCGCTAAAACAGCACTGATGAAAGCGATTTTTGTTAGCTTTTTCATAACTAGATATCATAACTTGGGGTTGGCAGATTTTTTTGAAGGTAGAGAAATTGGTAAATAAGCTAGAACATATTTAATTTGCAGATTAAAGTTATAATAAGAGATAGACATAATGGTTATTGCGTCAGGGTAAACGCATCTAAATATTGATGAGCATAGATAAAAAAACAGTTTCTTGCCGCGCGCGATAGATGACAACTATTTAGCAATAGTTTTAGCTAATGCTAAAACTAAGCTATCGAAGATTTCATTTAAAATTTTACGTAAAAAGTTTGTTTTTATCCAGTTAAATATATTTTTGACTCCCTAAATAATGAGTGTTTTTAGTACTAATAGACAATAATTTAGATGGAGATAAGCTAATTCAGATTTATAAATATTTGGTGATATATTTGGTTTATCACTTCCTCAATTTTTACAATTATCTATAGGATTACTATTTGATTTTTGAACGAAATTAGGTATTGTAGGGTGTGTTAGAACGGAGTTCGTAACGCACTATTGTCAGGGGTTTGATGCCGTACTCTCCGTGCTAACACATCCTAGGTATATTTTCAGAAATCAAACCGGATTCCCATATATCATTTTGGAATTTTCTTTAGTTTTTGTTAGGGAATTAAGATGCATTCGCCCTGGTGGATGGGGGAGGCGATGCTCTTAATAGCAGCAAACCTGGGCTATGAAGCAGTAATGTTCAATTTGGTCTTTGAAACTAATATACCTTCAATTACCCTTTGGCAGTCGTTAGGATTTGAGATAATTGGGCAAATTGGGCGTGCGGCGAAGCTAAAAGATGAACAAGTGGTAGACGCGCTGATGATGTATCGTGCTTTGGGTTGAACGACTTATCTATCTTTGTATGTACCAGAAGCCAGTCATAGTGCATAAATGTTAGGATTGCCACAGAAAGAGAATAGCGAAAGAGAAGGAAAAAGAACTGAATGGCAGAAGTTGATAAGTCAATATCCTTCGATGGAAGGGATATTCGACTGAAAGTAGGCTTACTAGCTCCCCAGGCTGGTGGGTCGGTTTTGATAGAATCAGGGGATACATCAGTTTTAGTGACAGCTACGCGATCGCAAGCCAGAGAAGGCATTGATTTTCTTCCCCTCACAGTAGATTATGAAGAAAGGCTGTACGCAGCTGGTAGGATTCCCGGCGGGATCATGCGGCGAGAAGGTCGTCCACCAGAAAAAACAATTCTCACCAGCCGTCTAATAGACCGTCCCATGCGTCCCCTGTTCCCCTCATGGCTACGGGATGACCTGCAAATTATTGCCTTAACGTTGTCGATGGATGAGTTAGTTCCACCCGATGTGTTAGCAGTTACAGGCGCTTCTATTGCTACCCTGATTGCCCAGATTCCTTTTAATGGGCCAATGGCAGCAGTGCGGGTTGGTTTAGTGGGAGATGATTTCATTATTAACCCCACCTATGCAGAAATCGAAGCTGGAGACTTGGATCTAGTAGTAGCAGGTTCACCAGATGGCGTAATCATGGTGGAGGCGGGAGCCAATCAATTGCCAGAGCGAGATATTATCGAGGCGATTGACTTTGGTTATGAAGCAGTACGGGACTTAATCAAAGCACAGCAAGATTTAGTAGCAGAACTGGGTCTAGTAATAGTGCAAGAAGCACCACCAAACGTAGACCAAACGCTAGAAAATTATATCCGCGATCGCGCTAACAGCCAGATTAAGAAAATCCTCTCTCAATTTACCTTCACCAAACCCGAACGCGATGCCGCTTTAGATGTCGTCAAGGATGAAATTGCCACGACGATTAAGGAACTTCCAGAAGAAGATCCAATTCGAGTTGCTGCAACTGCAAATAGCAAGGCACTTGGTAACACTTTTAAAGATATTACTAAGTACTTCATGCGGCGGCAAATCATCGAAGATAACGTTCGCGTTGATGGTCGTAAACTCGATGAAGTGCGTCGTGTTTCTTGTTCAGTTGGTGTTTTACCAAAGCGAGTTCACGGTAGCGGTTTATTTAACCGGGAACTAACTCAGGTATTATCCGCTTGTACTCTGGGTACACCGGGGGATGCCCAAAACCTCAACGATGACATGCAGCTAGATCAACACAAGCGTTACCTGCATCATTACAACTTCCCGCCTTTCTCAGTCGGGGAAACCAAGCCAATGCGCTCCCCAGGAAGACGCGAAATTGGTCACGGGGCATTGGCAGAGCGAGCGCTATTACCTGTGCTACCCTCAAAGGAAGAATTTCCCTACGTGATTCGCATCGTATCGGAAGTACTTTCCTCCAACGGTTCCACTTCAATGGGTTCAGTCTGCGGTTCCACTCTAGCCCTAATGGATGCTGGTGTACCAATTCTCAAACCCGTTAGTGGCGCAGCAATGGGTCTGATTAAGGATGGGGACGAAGTGCGAATCCTCACCGATATTCAGGGCATTGAAGACTTTTTGGGCGACATGGACTTCAAAGTTGCTGGTACAGATACTGGGATTACCGCCTTGCAAATGGATATGAAAATATCTGGTCTGTCGTTGGAGGTTATTTCCCAAGCCGTTCACCAAGCCAAAGCAGCCCGGTTGCACATTCTGGAGAAAATGCTTGCTTGCATTGACACGCCACGGATTGAAACCTCACCTTATGCCCCACGTCTGTTAACAATCAAGATTGATTCAGACATGATTGGTCTGGTAATTGGGCCTGGAGGCAAGACGATTAAGGGGATTACAGAAGAAACTGGTGCGAAAATTGACATCGAAGATGATGGCACCGTGACAATTTCGGCTGTGGATGAGAACAGGGCTAAAAAAGCCAGAAACATCATCCAAGGGATGACCCGCAAGCTGCACGAAGGGGATGTCTACGCAGGACGTATTACGCGGATTATACCGATAGGTGCATTTGTGGAATTTCTGCCTGGAAAAGAAGGGATGATTCACATCTCACAACTAGCTGACTACCGCGTTGGCAAAGTTGAAGATGAAGTAGCGGTGGGCGATGAAGTGATTATCAAAGTGCGCGAAATTGATAACAAAGGTCGGATTAATCTCACTCGCTTGGGTATCCACCCAGATCAAGCAGCAGCAGCCCGGGAAGCTGCGGCGGTGAATCGGTAACCCGATTTGGGATTTTAGATTAGATTAAATCTAAAATCCGCGATGCCTACTGTGAAGGCATCGCCGTATGCTTCTCTAATTAGTTGCAATTTTAACCTGATATAGCAGTCCGCTTTGATTTGTGAAATTATTTGCGTATACAGGCAGTAGGGAGTAGGGAGTGGCAAAAAAGCTTTTTCAGAGTGTACTGATTTTTTTCAAAAATCAAACAGGACTTACGCAAAATACCTCTCAAACTCTTATTTCTGAGTGTCGCGCCAGTTGCTTCAAGTCTCTTAACCCGCAAGGGCGTACTGGCTTCTCTGTGTCTGGAGTGGTTCGATTTTCCGTTACCTGTGCTTAAGTCGTATCAAATATGAATCCTATAGCAATAAGACAGTTAATAAATGTTTTAAACTCCCCTATACTTGTTCAACGACATTAGTACATTATTTCTATTATTTTGACAAGCCGTAATTAGAGTAATTTTAACTACACCTTTTATCTATTTACAAATTTAGTAAATTGTCTGATCATAACGACACAAGACAAAATGTGATGAACAACACTTTTTTTATAATCAGTCGTAGTTTATGTAATTTGTCTGTGAATGTTCTGTCAAAAATATCATGGCTTTAGTTCTAACCATAAATAAACTGACATCAACTCAAGTCCCCAGACTCAATGATTGCAGTTCACAAAACCTGCTAAAATACTTTGAGAATTCTTGGGAACTTGAAGAAACACTCATGAAAACTTTGGTCGGGGAAGAAACTTTTTATCTTAACCCCGATCCTTTAAGAAACCGGATAATTTTTTATCTTGGTCACTCTGCTGTTTTTTTCATTAATAAGTTAATTGGCGTTGGTTTAATCAAAGCTGGAATTAATTCAGAATACGAAAGCCTATTTGAGATCGGAGTTGATCCACAAACACCGACAGAACTCGACGCTGCGATGCAAGGGGTTAGCTGGCCTGATGTAGAAAAAGTTTGGCAATATCGAGACAAGGCGCGAGAGACAATTACAAAGGTTATTCAAAATACTTCCTTGGATCTGCCGATTCATCAACAGCACCCCTTCTGGGCTTTGCTGATGGCAATAGAACATAGTCGGATTCACTTTGAAACCTCTTCGATGCTAGTGCGTCAATTGCCTACCGATCGCCTAAAACGTCCCCAAGGC
The DNA here is from genome assembly GCF_036917635.1 of Nostoc sp. GTDB lineage: Bacteria > Cyanobacteriota > Cyanobacteriia > Cyanobacteriales > Nostocaceae > Nostoc. The sequence continues at coordinate 11,885 of NZ_JBALCW010000002.1, read as the reverse complement.
TGGAATTATGCACCTAGTAACGGTAAAATTGCCAACAATGAAATGCGGCGGGTTCCAGGTGGTGTGGTGAAACTAGGAAAACCCAAAGATGATCTTACCTATGGTTGGGATAGTGAATATGGCGATCGCACTGTTGAAGTGAAACCGTTTTTAGCTAGTCAATATCTTATCACTAACGGCGAATATTTGAAATTTGTTCAAGCTGGTGGTTATAATAATCCAGATTACTGGAATGCTGAATCTTGGGATTGGAAGCAATACAACGTCCAACATCCTAAATTCTGGATACCCTTGCAGGATGGTTATCGCTATCGAGCCACATTCGACGAAATAGACTTACCCCTAGACTGGCCTGTAGAAGTCAATTACTACGAAGCGATCGCATTTTGTCGTTTTCAAGGCTCAGAAATTCGCTTGATGACTGAAGCCGAATGGAATCAAGCCTTACTTACCTCTGAGGATCAGCACTTATCAAATAACTATAATCTCAACTTACAATTCATTTCCCCCACCCCAGTGGGAATGTTCAAACCAGCTAATAGTGCTTCTTTCCTTTACGATCTTAGAGGAAACGTTTGGGAATGGTTGGGGGACACATTCAACGCTTTACCAGGATTTCAACCTCATCCACTTTACGAAGATCAAGCAGCACCATTTTTTGATGATAAACATCAGATGATGCTTGGCGGTTCTTGGGCTACTAATGGTGCAATGGCATTACCAACTTATCGCAACTGGTTTCGTCCCTACTTTTATCAACACGCTGGTTTTAGAATTGCTCAAGATTTCAAATGAGATTACTGAAAATTATGGTGATTTTTCAAACATAGAACTTCCGCAAAAGTTACGGAATAACGAACCTTATTAGGCGCAAAGAAGCCAGTGTACCCTTGCGGTTAAGAGACTTGTCCCTTGCGCGTCTCCCCTTGGGAGAAGCAACTGGCGCGACACGGAGAAATAAGAGTTTGAGAGATATTTTGCCTAAGTCCTAAAACAGAATTAGGACTTACGCACGGGTAAAGGAAAACGAACCTTATTAGGCGCAGAGGTCACGGAGGAATGAGAGTTTGAGAGGGTTTTTGCGTAAGTCCTAAGAATAAAGGCGTCAGGACTCTTCATTTGCTTGCTACCAGAATCATTCGGCGGCTATCAAGGGCGAACGGTTCACCATCGTAACCATAGCCCTCTACTTCGCTGAAGCCTGTTTGCAAGAGCCAATCGCGGATTTCGGGAAAGGTAAAATTGCGAACATAGTATTGACCGCGCCGCACTTCTCCATCACGAATGATAATCCGCTCGGTATGGGTACGATTGGTAAGCGCATCGTAGCGGCTGCGTGCGAGCATATAATTACCCTCACGCTCAGTAATTAACTCAGGCGTAAACTCTTGCAAGACGCGGCTAAAATTTTGAATATCAATTAAAAATTTGCCACCTACTTTTAGAGCGCGATACGCTTCGGTTAAGACCGATCTATTTTCATTGTCATCGAAGTAACCGAAGGCTGTAAAACAGTTAATGATATAGTTGAAGCGATCGCTAAAGGGTAGGGAACGCATATCGCCTTGAAGGTACTCTACCTTAACACCGTTGCTAGCCGCATCTTGACGGGCTTTTTCTAAGAAGAAAGCTGTAATATCAAGTCCAGTCACATTATAACCGCGAGCCGCTAGCCGATTAGCAATCCGTCCATGCCCACAAGCTAAGTCTAAAATAGTCATTCCTGCTTGTATATCTAGCAGTCGGCAAATCAAGTCAACTTGGTGTTGGCTGCGCTCTGGTGTCAACAGCGTGTCATAAAAGTAAAGATAATCATCCTCGAATACGCTCTGATCGTTGAATGTAAAATTTGCAATCATTTGAAATCTGATTTATTGAGTGAATTTTGAATGTATATCGGAGAACATCTGTGAGGAGGGTTTTTGCCGCAACAACATGTCCATGACTTTATTATCCTTTGAATAAGGTACAGAGATGAGAGATGTCTAAAAAATATGGCTAGATTGAGTATAATCCGTTGGCTACCTCAGCTAGTTCTTGGTTTAAGCTGTCTGCTTCTGCTTTCAATTTGGATCGCTACTGATTCCATAGCAGCTGGCAAAACGCTAACGGTTGCCACAGAACCTACATTTCCGCCTTTCGAGTTTCAATCTGTCACTGGTGAGTTACAGGGCTTTGACATTGACTTAATGAATGCGATCGCTTCATCCTCTGGCTTTCGAGTTAAGTACCAAAATATGCCCTTCGCTGGGATGATTCCAGCGTTGCAAACACAAACTGTAGATGCCGCAGTTGCGGCAATGGCAATTACTGCTGAACGGGTGAAGACAATTTCCTTCTCGCGCCCTTACTTCAAATCGGGCGTAGCGATCGCCACCCGCGCAGACAATCAAAACATTATCAATTTCGATAGTCTTAAAAACAAGACCATTGGTGTGCAAATCGGGACAACTGGCGCACAGAAGGCTAAAAGTATTCCCGGATCTGAAATTCGCACTTTTGATGACTCACCCTTAACCCTTCAAGCATTAATCAATGGTAATGTCGATGCCGTTCTGAATGATCAGGTCGTTCTCTTATATGGTATAAAGACCGGCAACCTTGAAAAACTCAAAGTTGTCAGCAGTCTGCTAACAGAAGAATTTTATGGCATTCCTACACCTAAAGGATCGCCCAACTTGCAAGCGATTAACCAAGGTATAGAAACGGTGCTGAAAAATGGTACTTACGCCAAAATCTACGAAAAGTGGTTTGGTATCCAACCGCCACAACTACCAGAAAAATCACCCATCGAAAACCAGGCTCCCAAAAAAGGCGTATCTCAACTATTTACCTCATTAAGCATTATCTTTAAGTCGCTACCCACCTTGCTAAATGGGGCTTTAGTAACACTTGAACTCACAGCAATCTCAGTCTTGCTGGGGATGATCGGGGGTACACTGATTGGAATTGTTCGCCTTTTCCCCACTCCGCCTTTGCCCTGGATTGCTAGGGCGTATGTAGACTTTTTCCGGGGAACGCCGTTGCTGGTGCAGATTTTTATGATTTACTTTGGGTTACCTGCTTTAGCCCAAAATTTTGGTTTTACCTTCACTTTAAATCGTTTAGTAGCAGCAGTGATTGCATTGAGTCTTAATTGCGCTGCTTACATTGCTGAAATTGTCCGCGCAGGCATTCAATCAATTGAGCCTGGACAAACAGAAGCCTCTCAATCACTGGGTTTAAGCTCAGTGCAAACGATGCGCTATGTAATCTTTCCTCAAGCCCTGCGGCGGATGCTGCCACCTCTGGGCAATCAGTTCATTAGCTTGCTCAAAGACACCAGCTTAGTTGCGATCATCGGTTTTGAAGAGTTGTTCCGCAAAGGACAGCTGATTGTAGCTGAGAACTATCGTTCATTTGAGATTTACGCAACTGTCGCCTTGGTTTATTTATTCCTAACTTTGCTTTCTTCTCAAGCGTTGAGTCGATTTGAGCGATCGCTCAATCCCATTAACAAGAAGAAAGCTAATTAGTATAAGTTATACCAATTCTCTATGAACATGCGCCATATATGAGGAACGAACCGCAAAGGCCGCAAAGGACAGAAAGAAAGAAACAAATAAGAAGTCAAGAAAATTTAGCGCAGCCTCACAAAGAAATGGTGTTACAGCTATTTTCAGATAAATAGCTGTAAAGATAATTGTTTTTCTTTTGCTTAGGGATTACCAAGAAAGAAATTATCCAATCTTGTGGGGTGGGCGTCTCGCCCGCCCCACAATAAATAGTTGGATATTTATTTATTTGGAAGTCCCTTAAGCTTTTTTCAACCAGCTAAACATAGCGCGTAAATCTTTGCCAACTTCTTCAATTTTGTGTTCAGCTTCTTTACGACGCATGGCGGTAAATCCTGGTTTACCAGCTTGGTTTTCTAGAACAAATTCTCGTGCAAATTGCCCAGATTGAATTTCGCTGAGAATCTTCTGCATTTCAGCTTTGGTTTGTTCGGTTACAATCCGCGGCCCACGGGTATAATCGCCATATTCAGCCGTATTAGAAATACTGTCGCGCATTTTGGCTAAACCACCTTCTACAACCAAGTCAACAATTAGCTTGACTTCATGCAGACATTCAAAATAAGCCAATTCTGGTTGATAACCAGCTTCTACCAAAGTTTCAAATCCGGCTTTAATTAAAGCACTCAAACCACCGCACAATACCGCTTGTTCGCCAAATAAATCGGTTTCAGTTTCTTCGCGGAAAGTCGTTTCCAGAACACCAGCGCGAGTCCCACCGATACCTTTAGCATAAGACATGGCGCGATCGCGCGCCTGACCACTAGCATCTTGATAAACTGCAAACAGCGCGGGTACCCCTTCCCCCTGTTCATAAGTCCGTCGTACCAAATGCCCTGGTCCCTTGGGTGCTACCATTACCACATCTACATTAGCCGGTGGTACAACTTGCCCAAAGTGAATATTAAAGCCGTGGGCAAAGGCTAACACATTTCCTTCTTCGAGATTTGGTTCAATCTCGTTTTTGTAAATCGTTTTTTGGACTTCATCAGGTAACAAAATCATGATGAAATCAGCAGCATTAGCAGCATCTGCAACATTTTTTACAGTTAACCCAGCAGCTTCGGCTTTTGCTACTGACTTACTACCCGGATATAGCCCCACAATCACATTCAAACCACTATCTTTGAGATTGAGAGCGTGAGCATGACCTTGAGAACCATAGCCGATGATAGCAATAGTTTTTCCAGCCAAAAGGTCTAAATTAGCATCTTCGTCATAATACATCCGGGCCATAGAAGCATCTCCTGTCAGCAAGCATCGTCATTTATTGGCAGGTTTAAAATTGTACCCCAAATTGAGTAACTACAGATGAACTATAAGAATCCTTAAGTAGGTGGGGATGAGGGGGATGAGGGGGATGAGGGGGATGAGGGAGATGCTCAACATTTAAATTGCATATACCGGGCGGGCAAGATGCCCACCCCACAAGAGTTTGATTTAATTCAATTATGCAAGTTAGATGTTTTTCAGCTTAACCCTGTTACATAAATTGCAACAATACAGGTTTTAAATTTTTCATCAGCAATACTGGGGTTAAGTTCATCCATCTGAGGATAGATTATGTCCGCTTTGACGAAATTACCGCGCCCGTCTGTTTTATTTGTGAGTGCATTATTAGGAGGAGTAATTTTAACCAGTTGCGCCTCTTCCCATGACTTAGCAAATAAGGCTTTACCTCAAATTGCAGCCGATGCTACGGCAAATAAAGTAATAGCACCTGCTAGTGAAAGCAGTTCCCAAAAGACGGAAGCTGCACCAATAAATCGTTCTCGTCCCCAACTCATAAAAAAGGCAGCAATATCTTTGACTGTCAACTCTGTAGATCAGACTATTGATGCAGTTTCGCAAATTATCAATAAACAGCAAGGGGATTTGATCGGGTTGAAACAACAACAACCCAAAAACGACAGCCGGCGTTACACAGCAACAATCCAATTGCGGATACCAGAGAACCGACTGGAATCTACCCTGGAAGAACTAGCTAAATTAGGCACTGTTGAAAGTCGTAATATCACGGCAGAAGATGTAGGCGATCGCCTGGTGGATTTTCAAGCTAGATTAACCAATTTGCAAAAAACTGAAGCCAATTTGCAAAAAATTATGGATCGGGCAGGTTCCATTAGAGATGTGCTTAGTGTTGCCCAAGAACTAAGTAATGTACGAGAAACCATAGAACAAATTAATGCCCAACTCAAAAGCCTACAAAATCAAGTTGCTTATTCCACTATTACGCTGAACCTAGAAGCAGCAGTTTCTAGCACCAGTTCACAACCTGCCTTTGGTTTGCAAGTTCAGGAGACTTGGAATAAATCTACTCACTCCCTTAGTGTATTTTCCGTTGGTTTACTCAAGCTGGGTATTTGGCTAATTGTTTACAGTCCCTATTTGTTAATTTTTGCTGCCCTTGTCTATAGCTTTAACCGTTGGCGGCGAACTCATTCACCACGTTTAACACAAACACCAGAATCAACTAGTTCTGAGTGAGCTTGCATAAATCATACATCTACCTTTGATAAATCTACATAAAAAGAGTAATTCAAATATTGCCAAATCTTATTGTCTGAGCCTCCATCTTAAAAAGTTCTGTTTATCCTGTAGTTTTAATTACTTTAAAACTTTTTCAAATGTAAAGAGCAATACAAAATATATGATGACAATTTTGATACAAATTTGTTAAGAATAGTTAAAATAGTGGGCATACACGATAATATTTCTTATGGTAAATTCACTTGACAATAATCCACCCCATCAAGTAGTGATCGTTGGCGGTGGCTTTGGTGGACTTTATGCAGCAAAAACACTCGCCAAAGCGGCCGTAAACGTTACTCTGATTGATAAACGTAACTTTCATCTCTTTCAACCCCTCCTATACCAAGTCGCCACAGGGGCGCTATCTCCTGCTGATATTTCCTCACCCTTGCGTTCTGTGCTTAGTAAGAGCAAAAATACAAAAGTGCTGCTGGGAGAGGTGAATAATATCGATCCAGAAGCAAAACAAGTAACTGTGGGTGACGAAGCAATAGCTTACGATACATTAATTGTCGCCACAGGAGCCAAGCATTCCTACTTTGGCAAAGACAACTGGGAAGAATTCGCCCCCGGCTTGAAAACTGTAGAAGATGCCATAGAAATGCGTAGCCGGATTTTTACGGCGTTTGAAGCCGCAGAAAAAGAAACCGATCCAGAAAAACGCCGTGCTTGGTTAACTTTTGTAATTGTTGGTGGTGGCCCAACTGGTGTAGAATTAGCTGGTGCGATCGCAGAATTGGCAAATCAAACTCTCAAAGAAGATTTCCGCAACATCGACACATCAGAAGCTCAGATTTTGCTATTAGAAGGGCTGGATCGGATTTTGCCACCCTTTGCACCAGAGTTATCACAAGAAGCGGAAGCATCCTTGACGCGCTTGGGGGTGGTTGTGCAGACAAAAACACTGGTAACGAATATTGAAAATCATATTGTTACCCTCAAACAAGGCGAAGAAGTTAAAGAAATTGCCTCAAAAACGGTATTATGGGCAGCAGGTGTAAAAGCTTCAGCAATGGGAAAAGTGCTAGCAGAACGCACAAGTGCCGAATGCGATCGCGCTGGACGGATCATCGTCGAACCTGACTTGAGTATTAAGGGACATCCGAATATTTTTGTAATTGGCGACTTAGCAAATTTTTCTCATCAAAATGGTAAACCGCTACCTGGTGTTGCACCTGTAGCGAAGCAACAAGGTGAATATGTCGCAGAACTAGTCCAAAAACGACTTGCAGGTAAGAGTTTACCACCCTTTGCTTATACGGATTATGGTAGTTTAGCAATGATTGGACACAATTCTGCTGTGGTAGATTTGGGCTTTATCAAGCTGAAAGGTTTCTTTGCATGGCTATTTTGGCTCTTGATTCACATCTACTTCTTAATTGAATTTAACAACAAATTAGTAGTAATGATTCAGTGGGCATGGAACTATTTTACCCGTAATCGCGGAGCAAGATTAATTACAGGTCAAGAATCCCTTACGGAGTTCGGAATTAGCGATCGCAACGGTTACACCTCAGCCGAAAATAAACAACCAGTAAATGTCTAGTTGTCATTTGTCATTTGTCAATAGTTATTTTCCTCCCACTCCCCACTCCCCATAACAAAGTTATCGCCCTCATAAATTAGCAGTAAGCTGTTTGAGGGCGTTTTTTCATAATCTACATAATGGCAACTATTAACGACAACTACCTGAAACTGAAAGCGGGTTATCTGTTTCCAGAAATTGCTCGGCGGGTGAATGCCTTTGCAGAAGCGAACAGTAATGCTAAAATAATTCGGCTGGGCATTGGTGATGTTACCGAACCTCTGCCGGAGGCTTGCCGCACAGCTATGATTAAAGCTGTGGAAGAAATGAGCGATCGCACCACCTTCAAAGGTTACGGCCCAGAGCAAGGCTACGCTTGGTTACGAGAAAAAATTGCTACTCACGATTTCCAAGCACGGGGAGCCGATATAGATGCTTCCGAAATCTTTATCTCCGATGGTTCCAAATGCGACACTGGCAATATTCTAGAAATCTTTGGTCATGATAACATAATTGCCGTTACTGACCCCGTTTATCCCGTATATGTAGACACTAACGTTATGGTGGGAAATACGGGAGATGCCAATGACAAAGGCGAGTTTGAAGGCTTAGTTTATCTACCAATTACGGCTGATAACAACTTCACCGCCCAGATTCCCTCAAAGAAAGTCGATTTAATTTATCTCTGCTTTCCCAATAACCCCACTGGCGCAACTGCTACTAAAGAATATCTCAAAGCATGGGTAGACTATGCCAAAGCTAATAACTCGATTATTTTCTTTGATGCAGCCTACGAAGCTTATATTACCGATCCATCGATTCCTCACTCAATTTATGAAATTGAAGGTGCAAGAGAAGTTGCGATCGAATTTCGGTCTTTTTCTAAGAATGCAGGTTTTACAGGAACTCGTTGTGCGTTAACCGTGGTACCGAAGACACTCAATGGAATTGCCGGCGATGGTTCCGATGTGGAACTATGGAAACTTTGGAATCGCCGCCAGTCTACTAAGTTTAATGGTGTTTCTTACATCGTCCAACGGGGAGCCGAAGCGGTTTACTCTGAAGAAGGACAAGCACAAATTAAGGAATTGGTGAATTTCTATCTAGAAAACGCCAAAATTATCCGCGAGAAACTCACAGCCGCCGGATTATCAGTTTATGGAGGCGTGAATGCACCTTATGTTTGGGTGAAAACTCCTAATGGTTTATCCAGTTGGGAGTTTTTTGATAAGTTGCTGGAAACTGTCAACGTTGTGGGGACACCTGGTTCTGGCTTTGGTGCTGCGGGTGAAGGTTACTTCCGCATTTCGGCGTTTAACAGCCGCGAGAATGTCGAAGAGGCGATGAAGCGGATTACAGAGAAGTTTAAGGTGTAATATCATGTCCGCATAATTAGTTGTGATTCCCACAGTCATTACACCCCAGGCGCCAGATGCTCCACTTAATCCCCTCCCCAAAGCATCGGGGAGGGGAGACAAAGCGTAGCTTTGGCTCTTTGGGGAACTCCTGGTTTAATAATAGAGGTCTTTTTATATGATTTTCCGTGACGGATAAGATAAAGAAGTAACGTAGCTCCTCACACAAGTAGCAATGACTTCAACCCTGCGGAAACTTCCTCGTCTTAATACCCCAACCGTGCATCAGTTGCCCAATGGTTTGACAATCATAGCGGAGCAGATGCCAGTTGAAGCTGTAAACCTCAACTTATGGATTAAAGTTGGTTCAGCCGTAGAATCTGATAGCATTAACGGCATGGCTCACTTTTTAGAGCACATGATTTTTAAAGGAACAGAACGACTGGCTAGCGGCGAGTTTGAACGTCGAATTGAAGAACGGGGTGCTGTTACCAATGCCGCTACTAGCCAAGATTATACTCATTACTATATAACTACAGCCCCGAAAGATTTTGCCGAGCTTGCTCCACTACAAATAGATGTAGTATCAAATGCGAGTATTCCTGATGATGCTTTTGAACGGGAGCGATTAGTAGTTTTAGAAGAAATTAGGCGTTCAGAAGATAATCCCCAACGGCGGACATTTCGGCGGGCGATGGAGACAGCTTTTGATGAACTACCTTATCGCCGTGCGGTGTTGGGGCCAGAATCGGTGATTGCCGAACTGAAACCCCAACAAATGCGAGATTTTCATACTAGTTGGTATCAACCCCAGTCAATTACTGCTGTAGCTGTGGGCAATTTGCCCGTAGAAGAATTAATTGCAACCATTGCTGAAGGATTTACAAAACTCAGTACTTCCCACTCCCCACTCCCCATTCCCCACTCCCCACTCCCCACTGAGCCACCATTTACAGAAATTGTCCGTCGAGAATTTGTAGATGAAAGTCTCCAGCAAGCAAGACTAGTGATGCTTTGGCGGGTTCCAGGAATGGTTCAGTTAGATTGCACCTATGGACTAGATGTTTTAGCCGGAATTTTGGGACATGGACGGACATCAAGACTGGTAAGGGATTTACGAGAAGAACGGGGATTAGTTTCTTCAATTTCTGTGAGTAACATGAGCAATCATCTGCAAGGGACATTTTATATTTCAGCTAAATGTGCAGTGGAAAATTTAGCAGAAGTAGAAGATGCGATCGCTCAACATATTCGCACAGTCCAAACCGAATTAGTCACAGAATCAGAAATTACCCGTGTGCGGCGGCGAGTAGCGAACAAATTTATTTTTGCCAATGAAACACCAAGCGATCGCACTGGGTTGTATGGTTATTATCAGTCTTTGGTGGGAGATTTAGAACCCGCCTTTAACTACCCAAATCATATTCAGAGCCAAAATGCAACCGACTTGATGCAAGCAGCCAAAGAGTATCTTTCCCCAGATGCTTATGGTGTAGTTGTCGTCAAGCCGTAAATTATAAAATGGGGGATTATAAAGTTAGGAGTTAGGAGTTAGGAGTTAGGAGTAAAAGGCCATGATTGTGTCTCCTTACTCCTAACTTTGATTGAACTCAACTTTTCACTCCTAATTTTGATTTAACTCCTCACTCCTAACTTTTATTTAATCATGTGGACTCAAATCGATGCTCATATTAGCCAGGTGACTGGTGAAAAATTTCAGAGTCAGCAACAGCGATCGGTTGGTGGCGGATGCATCAACCAAGGTTATGCTATCTCTAACGGTGAGATAACCTACTTCGTCAAGATGAACCAAGCATCCCAAGTTGCGATGTTTGAGGCTGAGGCAATGGGTTTAAAAGAAATGCTAGCAACAGGTACTATTCGCGTCCCAAATCCCATTTGCTGGGGTGTCGCTGAGAATTTTAGCTACATCGTGCTGGAATGGTTAGAACTTGGTAGCGGTAACAGCAATTCGTGGGAAGATATGGGGCGCAAGTTGGCGGCAATGCATAAAGCTAGCAGTAGTCAAGGTTTTGGTTGGAAAATTAACAATACCATTGGTTCAACGCCCCAAATCAATACTTGGACAGCAGACTGGACAGAATTTTATATTAAACATCGCCTGGGTTATCAATTTCAGCTGGCAAGGCGACGCGGAGGAAATTTCCCCCAGGAAGAAAAATTACTAGCAGCTATCCCTGAACTATTAGCGCATCAGGTGCAACCATCTTTAGTGCATGGCGATTTATGGGGCGGAAATGCCGGATGTACTAACTCAGGAGAACCAGTAATATTTGATCCAGCAACTTATTTTGGCGATCGCGAAGTTGATATAGCCATGACAGAATTATTTGGTGGATTCCCCGCAGCATTTTACCAAGGTTATAACAAAGCCTTTCTCTTAGATCCAGGCTATGAGCAAAGAAAAACACTCTATAACCTATATCACATTTTGAATCACTTCAATTTATTTGGCGGCGGTTATGCTTCCCAGGCGAACCGAATGATTGACCAAATTTTGCGCTAACTACAACTTTGCGTACCTTTGCGCTTCCCTCCGCGCTCCTCTGCGTTTAAATTTCACCCCTCAATTCCCCACCATTTGACTCACCATCACCCCCAAAGCCAACATACCCAAAATCGTCATTAATCCCGCCGGCATAAATTTGCGTGTTTTAGCCAGCCTAACTGCAAAAACGACTACCAAAACAGCAGTAACTACCACCGCCAAAATCGACCCCCAGCTTTGCCCTTGGAGTTGAAAGAAAGCCGCAAGTACTAGTAATAAACCGCTAATGCTACCACTTAAGAGTGAAACCTTACTTCTAGCCTGAATCCCCAGAGGGTGACAAACTGAAATAACGAGTATAAGATTGATTCGTTTTTACTGGTGCATTCAAAATGTCAAATTTTAGTCTT
>NZ_JBALCW010000001.1:0-11225 GCF_036917635.1 Nostoc sp. | reverse complement strand
TGGGGTCATACTTCAAACTGCTGGAATTCTTTTGCAATATACATTTTGGCAGTTTTTGACCCCTATTTCTTCAAGCTTTGTGAGAAATCCGGGTATAGCGTTTCCTAACCAGATGAGGTACATCAGAGCAAGCTCATCGCTTGCTCTTAGGGGGTTGGGGGTGGGGTTCTTGTACCTCACCAGACTGGAAAACGCTATAAGAGTTGAAAGTTAAGAGTGAGGAGTGAAGAGTTGAAAGCTAAGAATGAGCAGTGAGTAGTTGAAAGTTGGGGCTTGGAAGTGGGAGTTGAGGATTATATAATTCCTAACTCCTAACTCCTAACTCCTAACTCCTAACTATTTTTGCTCTGTTGGTAAAATCTTGTTTTGAAGCCAACCCATCATTTTATCTAGCACTAAGCCGACAATGCCGATATAAATTAGAGCTAAAATAACTTCGCTGACGTTGTTATTTTGATAGGCATCCCAGATAAAAAAGCCGATGCCGACAATACCGGACATGACGATTTCGGCGGCGATAATCGCTAACCATGCTAAACCGATCGCAATTCTCAAACCGGTAAAAATGTAGGGTAATGCCGCAGGTATCAAAATATTAGTGAAATATTCTTTGCGGCTAAGTTGCAGAACTTTGGCGACGTTGTTGTAATCTTGGGGAATTTGGGTAACGCCGACAGCAGTGTTAATTAAGATTGGCCAAATGGCGGTAATGAAAATTACGAATAAGGCTGCGGGTTCGTTTTGTCGTAAAGCTGCTAAAGAAATTGGTACCCAAGCTAGAGGGGGTACAGTCCGCAGTAATTGAAAGATGGGGTCTAATGCTTTGGACATGGTTTTATTAACCCCAATCAAAACGCCCAAGGCAATACCTACGATCGCAGCTAGGGTATAACTAATAGCAACCCGTTGCAGACTAGCAAGAATCTGCCAAAACAGACCTTTATCAATGCCACCTCGGTCATAAAATGGCCAGAAAATCAGAACCCAAGTATCTTGAATAACTTGTATTGGCCCTGGTAATGTTGCGCCGGGAATCCAAGCGAAAAGTTGCCAGAGAATCAGGAAGATTGTGATGGCGATCGTTGGTGGTATCAGGTCAGGAAATTGCTTTTGCAGACTAGATATAAAGCTATTATTAAATCTAGGATTTGCAGGGCGTTTTTGGGCTATTGTCATGATGCTGATTTCTCCTGAAATTTTATTTTTTATTAGTCATTTGTTATTTTTTCGTTGTCATTAGTCATTTCTCCTTCGCAAATAACTAACGACCAATAACTAATGACCAATGACTAATAACTAAATATTGACCTTTTTGATTTTGAGATTCTTGAGATATTCTTCTGGCTTTTCGGGGTCAAATTTCATGCCATCAAAAAACTCTTCTATACCACGGGATGTATTTGTAGGAATATCAGCAACAGCAATTCCTGCTTCTTTGGCAGCTTCTTTCCAAATATCTTCGCGGTTAACTTTGTTGACAAGTTCCCTAGCCTTGGCAGCATTATTCTCTACGTAATCTTTTGGCAAGAATCCCCAACGAACGTTTTCAACTATGAACCATAAGTCGTGACTCTTGTATGGATAAGAAACATTACCTTTTTCATCTTTCCAGTAGTAAGCAGCCATTGATTTATCATCAATTTTGCGACCATCACCCATGTCATATTTGCCTTGGTATGGATCTGCCAATATTTCTGGTGAAGAAAGGTTGAAATAATTTCGTCCAGCCAGAATTTGAGCCGCTTCTTTGCGGTTGTCAAAATTATCTAGCCACTGTTGGGCTTCCATAATTCCTTTTAAAATTGCTTTAGTAGCCTTGGGATTTTTATCAACCCAATCGCCTCTGATGGCAACGTATTCTTCAGGATGATTTTTCCAAATTTCTGCGGTTAATGCTGCTATGTAGCCAATTTTTTCTTGAACAAGGCGATAAGGCCAGGGGTCGCCTGTACTAAAGGCATCCATTGTTCCGGTTTTCATGTTGGCTACAGTTTGCGCCGCAGGTACTGTAAGCAATTTGACATCTGCATCTGGATCTAAGCCGCCTGCTGCTAACCAGTAGCGAATCCACAAATCTTGGTTGACGTGGGGAAAGGTAAATGCAGCTGTGAAGGGTGTTGAGGATTTTAATTCCTTAAGCAAAGACTTAGCGCCGCCGAGTTGTAAGCTAATACCTTTACCTTGGTGTTTGTTTGCGATCGCAATTCCATTTCCATGTGTAATCAATTGACATAATACATACATGGGAATTTTTTGATTGCCCTTGGTTATCAAACCTTCTGTGATTAAATGTGGCATTGGCATCTGCCATTGACCGCCATCTATACCACCACCAGCAGAACTAATTTCTACGTTATCTCTGGCTGCACCCCAAGAAGCTTGTTTAGAAAGGTCAACATTAGTCATGCCATACTTTGCAAAAAAGCCTTTTTCTTTAGCAATAATTAAAGGAGCAGCTTCTACAATGGGAATATACCCCAGTTTGACTGTAGTAGTTTCTGGTGTTTGTTCAGGGCTAATATTAGCAACAGATTGAGCAGTTGGTTGTGCTTTAGTGTTTCCACCAGTCAGATTTTCAGGAGGATTGCCCAAACAGCCTTTGAGAAATATAGCGCTCGCCGATACTCCGGCTGTGACGATGAATTTACGACGCGAAATTTGATTAAAAAATTCTGTCAGAATATCTCCTTAAAACGCAATTTTTATTTTTTATAGCTATGACAATTTAGGCAAAACAAACGTTATGTTTATTGCGCTATTAATTATTAATCAAGCTAGATTTTGCAAAGCGATCGCAGCTATATCATTACTGAAATAGCTACCTGTATAAAAACTAGGCTAATTTATTTGCTCTGCTTTTCTAGTGTGATGCAGAGGTATCATTCACCTTGTTCAAATCAGTTTACAGCCTTTGAAGCCAAAATTGTTAACTTGAAATATGGATTTATTAAACAAATATTAAATTGCATGTATAAGGAAAAACTTATCCATTTACCTCAGATATCGGAAAAGTTTTTAATGTATAAACTCTTATTTATGAAAACTATTATATTTACTTTATGATTTTCTGGTTTTACTTATTTTTAGTAGGCATTTGTGATATATAAGTTTCTATTGATAATAACTATTATAGTGACATTATGATTTAGGAAAGCAACGCAATCAGAGTCAGATGGTAAAGCTGGGGAAGCTTTGGAAACCTATCAAAGTGGATGATTCCCTTCGCCCTCAAAAAAGTAATCGTCGTGCGTAAGTCATCCAGGGGTTTTTGAAGTTTGTTGGGGTTTAAGAGCAGCCATGTTTCCAGAACATGCGGTATGTACTCTAGAAACAGAACCAACTCATAGTTAGCTTTTGGTCTATCTAAACCAAATCTTAGTTGAGAACCGTAGTTTTCACCCTCTCCCTAAATCCCTCTCCCAGATTTGGGAGAGGGAGTTTGAAATTCTGGCTCACTATTCTCAAACAGAGAACGCAATTGTGTATTATCCAACTGAGCAATTTGTGAACTGAGCTTGAAGTACCTCTTTCTTCTAATTTCTATATGCTTTTTAGCCATTTTCTCCGTCCAGCCACAGCATAAGAAACCGTAAGACTATTCTGAGTATTTTAACTGATTGATAAAATTAGATGCGTTTACCATGAGGGGCGCACAGTTAGCTGTGCGCCCCTAGCAACCTATTTGTATCAACCTTAAAGTAGAAACGGCATTACACCTGTAAACGAGATTTTAATGTCTTAAGTCAATAAATTAAGATTAGAGATGGCGATTTATCGCGTCTCTCTAACTAGCAAACAGTTGTGAGTAGCTTACGTAGTGTATTCGGCGTTAATTTTCACGTAGTCATAACTCAAATCGCAACCCCAAGCTTTACCTGAACCATGACCATTGCCAACATTAACTGCAATGATCACCGGATTATCAACTCGTTGAGCCTTGATAGTGCTTCTATCAAAAGATAAATCATTACTATTATTGGTGGCAATAAAGTCTTTGGGTAGGGAAGAATCAACAACTACTTTTTTCAAATAAGCACTCGCTGCTGCACGGTCAAATTGCAGAGGTTGCCCATTTTCTAACATTAAGAAATCCCCTAGCTTAATTTGCAGGTTTTCTTGCTCAAAAGGCACACCTGCACGTCCGGCGGCGGCGGCGATGCGTCCCCAATTTGGGTCACGTCCAAAGATTGCAGATTTAACTAAGGATGAACCAGCGATAGTTTTGGCTATTTGTCGGGCTGAAATTTCATCATTGGCCCCTGTTACTTCCACTTCAATTAGACAGGTTGCGCCTTCACCATCACGAGCGATCGCTTTGGCTAAATGCTGACAAACTGCTGTTAACATCGCCTCTAATTTCTCTGCTTCTGCGCCCCATTCTGTAATTGCTGGGGTGCGAGATTGACCATTTGCCAAGGCGATTAAGCTATCGTTGGTGCTGGTATCACCATCTACGGTAATGGAATTGAAACTTCTATCAGCTGCCCTTGCTAACATCTGTTGCCAAAGGTGAGGCGAAACCACAGCATCACAAGTAACAAATGACAGCATGGTTGCCATGTTCGGGTGAATCATGCCGGAACCCTTGGCAATGCCACCAATTCGTACCGGGCGATCTGTTATAGTTGTCTCTAGGGCAATAGATTTCGTTACCAAGTCTGTAGTAATAATTGCCCCGGCGGCGGCATCTGAGCCTGTTTCTGATAGTGCTGCTACTACCTTGGGAATCCCACTTCGTAAAGCATCCATCTTAATTCTTTGACCAATCACGCCAGTGGAAGCCACTAACACAGATTCAGATGGGATATTTAGTGCTTGGCCTAGTGCCATAGCAGATTCTAAAGTATCAAGGTAGCCTTGAGTCCCTGTAGCAGCATTTGCTTGTCCGGCGTTGCAGAGGATGGCACGAGCGCTCTGTTTAGCTTGCAAGCGTTGGCGACAATATTCTACGCAAGCAGCTTTAACTTGGCTAGTGGTGAATACACCAGCTGCGATCGCTTCCACCTCTGAGAATATCAAAGCTAAATCTGGCAACCCTGAAGGTTTCAACCCTGCGGTAATTCCCGCCGCTTGATACCCCCTTGGTGCTGTGATCCCACCTGTGATTTTTTGCCAATCTGCCATTATTCTTCACTCTAAACTATTAGAAAATTTTACACCCCTGACGATCGGGGGTTTATAGATTGTTCGGCTATCATTTGCGATCGCTCTTGATAACTCCCTGAATCAAACATTGGTAACTTTCGATACAACTTAATTTTAGCCCTATTAGTATCATCAAATTTACACGGCAGTTGCTTCTCCTTTTGGGAGAAGGGGAAGAGACGCTTACAAAAAAACTTCTAACTAATAACTCCCAAAACAAATTCACCTTCATTCACAGCTTGATTGGTTGCGACATCATAAACTAATCCATCTTGTTGAGCGTAGACATCAATTACATTAGGTAACTTACCTTCTTTATTAAAACTGAGAATTTGGTACAGCTTTTGTCCAGCTTTGACTGTACTACCTAATTCGATTCTGGATTGAATCATACCACCCGCGATCGCATAATATTTTTTCCGGTTGCTGCTAGATGCAAAAGCCATCTTAGGGGTTTTTGTCTCATCAGATTCAGGAATTTGTAATACACCTTTTTGCGCTAAATAGTTTTTCACACCCTTTACACCTTTAGCGACTGAATCAGGGTTCATTTGCATTCCTGAGCCTAATTCCAGTGTCCATGCTTCCACATCAAACTTAATTTCTCTACCAGACTCTTTAAAACAAGCTTCCAGTGCTAACCAAGGTTTAATAAATGCTTCATCAAAAGCATCACCATCATATTTATCAAGCAAGATTCCGAAATCGAGTAAAAAGTATTTTGCACTGTCTTCTCGATTTCGGAAGTAATAAACGTAGTCTAAAGCGTGATTTGTTGAACTATGTAAATCAATTAAGTAGTCTGCATCTAAACTTAGATTTTGCAGTTTATAGCTAAAAAGTTCAGTGTATGGCACTGCACTAGGAGAATTAATTTTTTCTAAAATTTTTGCAAATTGTTGCTTAATTATAGTTAGATAATTTTGTCGAATCACCTTTGGATCAATATGAAGTTGAGATTTAGTAAAAGCTACTAAATCATCAGCTTCTTTCTCGTAGTCCCAAAATATGCGATTCCAGTCTTTAGCTTCGTAAATGCAATATCGTCCGGGGGAAAAATGGTGCGATCGCTGATTCGTCCCCATTGGATTACAAACGGGAACTAGCCAGATTTGTCCAGTTAAATTTGTATCATCTATTGTTAATAAAGACTCCATTAGCTGGTGAATAACAGCATTCCCAGAAATTTCTGCACCGTGCAGATTAGATTGAATGTAAACTTTTTTACCAGGTTGAGCGCCGATGAATTTGTAAACTTGTAGAGACAAGCGATCGCCCGAAGCCATCTGACGTAATACAATAGTTTCAATAATTGGTAGCATGAAATAACTCGGTGATGATTTGAGTTAAATTATCGCTGGATATGTACTGAATTAAAAGCCATGCAAACCAAAATCATACCAAGTTGCGGCAGCTTTTTCTACTTAGCACAAAATTTACACAACCCATAGATAAGCTAAAAAACATCTAATTTGCATAACCCTTATTAAATAGACAATCCGTTGAATGTCTGACTCGTCGATTAGAGGTTCAGATTGGGCTAGCATCTGCCAGTACAAATTCAGATAGTCTTTGAATGCCTCAAAGACTCTGGTTTTAACTGTTTCTGCATCGGTTTTGGCAAATAAGAGATATTTTGAGAAGTATTGACTAGCATCGTAAAATTTCATTTTCAAGCCTTGTGCCAAGTCTGGATATAAATCATGCAATGTCTGCAATGGATGTATGTACTTCCTCAAGTAAACTTCATCTTGAAATAAAGGCTGGAAATCCATCAAAATCAGGTTTTTCACCTGGACGAAAGAGAGAAAATCAATACCGAGTAAGGGCTACGCGATCGCGCCGCCGCCGAAGAAAAGATATGGTTTGTCAATCCCAATGTCCGTTGTCGGGTTTCTCTAAATGAACTACCCCTGGCTAACTTCGTTTGAGCCAGGGGTAGTTCATTATGACGAGAGTAATAAAAGAGCGTTATAGTGCTATCGAGCGTTTTTCCCAATGTGTGGGAGCGTTAGGAGGCACTATTATTTCGGTTGAGCCAATTGACAAAATTTGGATGGGCGCTCATCGCCAAGTGATTTTATATCAGGCAAGAGCCAGTTTGCATACACCCTGCCACAATTTGAAACAATATTGGATAAAATACGGAGGCTTTCGCACCCGATTTGATGAGCAGGTGTAGTAAATATTTATTAAGATTATTTCTAAAAATTTGATGAAGCTTTTACGTAAATACCACATAACTCAAATAAAAAGAGAGCCACTTAGGTAGCTCTCCAGATCATCAGGGTGCATCTAATTACCACAGCATAACATTTTAGGTATAGGGGCTGTCACCAGTTTTTATATGAAGATTTAGTGAAGAATAACCGGGAAAATACGTACTTGGGGATTGGGGATTGGGGATTAGTTATTTTTTCTTGCTTCCCCTGCTCCCTGCCCCCTGCTCCCCTGCTAGGCGTTCAGTTTTTTCTCCACCAATTCATTAGTCAGCTTAGGATCGGCACGTTTGCCTGTCTTTTTGAGAACTTGTCCGACAAAGAAGCCTTTGAGGTTGGTGTTGCCGTTGCGATACTTTTCTAGTTCTTTGGGATTGGCAGCTATGACTTCATCAACGATGGGTTCTAGTACACTAGGATCGGTGATTAACTCAAGACCTGCAAAGGCTTTTTCAGGAGAAATACCACTGAGCAAATCTGGCAACTTTTCTTTAGCTTGAGCATTGCTAATTTTGCCCGTTTCAATGCGAGTGATGATATCAGCTAGATTGGTGGGAGTTAGGCCGATTTCAGTAATACTGAGTTTTTGCTTATTGAGGTGGGCTGCAATATCTTGAGTAATCCAGTTTGCAGCAGCTTTCGGATTTGCTCCAGATGCGATCGCAGTTTCAAAATATTCCGCTATTGAACGATCTTCTGTCAGCACTCGCGCATCGTAAGGCGAAAGTCCCAACTCACTTTCATAATGATGGCGTTTTTGGGCTGGTAATTCTGGTAGTTCGCTTTGCCATTTCTCTAATTCGGCATCTGTCACCTCAATTGGTGCTAAATCTGGTTCGGGGAAGTAGCGGTAATCGCTAGAACCTTCCTTCACTCGCATACTACTTGTGCGTTGAGCGCCTTCTTCCCACAGCCGAGTTTCTTGGATAATGCTCGCGCCTGCTTCAATGGCGGCGATTTGACGCTCAATTTCGTAGTCAATCGCTCGTTGAATGGCGCTGAACGAGTTCATGTTTTTAATTTCTACCTTAGTGCCAAATTCCTTTCGTCCTACTGGACGCACAGAAATGTTGACATCGCAGCGCAGAGATCCTTCTTGCATATTACCATCACTCACGCCGAGATAGCGCACAATCCGGCGCAATTCTTCGGCATATTCAGCAGCTTCTAATCCAGAACGCAAATCAGGTTCCGAGACAATTTCCACTAACGGTACACCTGCGCGATTGTAGTCTACCAAAGAATAGGAAGAACCGGAGAGACGGTCGCTACCTGCGTGTACCAATTTTCCAGCATCTTCTTCCATGTGCAGACGTGTAATACCAATGCGTTTACGAATAGGATTTCCCTCAGCATCTACCAACTCAATTTCTAACCATCCGTGTTCTGCGATCGGTAGATCATATTGAGAAATTTGGTAATTTTTGGGTAAGTCAGGATAAAAATACTGTTTCCGGTCAAATTTGCTATATCTAGCGATTTGACAATTCAGTGCCAAACCAGCCTTGACGGCGTATTCTAATACTTTTTCATTGAGTACAGGTAAGACCCCAGGTAAACCCATACAAACCGGGTCAATGTTAGTATTGGGGTCAGCACCGAATGCTGTAGAGCTATTAGAGAAAATCTTGGTGTTGGTACTGAGCTGACAATGGGTTTCTAAACCAATAATCGCTTCATACTCAGTTTTTACGGTGGTAGCAATGGTCATAATATCAATATTTCGGCATAATCCTTGTAGTGGTACTATTGTAGCGGCGTATTGAGTTGCCCTGAAGACGGTTATTTGGGTGAGCAATGCTTACCCAAATGAGCTTGAAAAGGGAGATGCAACATAAGGTAAAGAAAATCTTAATTATTGGTTGTATAAAATTAGCAAATTAGGTTAGGGAACAACCAAGATTATGATTGATGTCAAAACCGCAGTGAATGCTGCATATCAATAGATAAAATCCATACAAGACATGATGGGTTCGTCATTAGGAGATTTGAGGCTTGAAGAAGTTGAACTTTCTGATGAGAAAAACTTCTGGTTGATTACTTTAGGGTTTAATATTCCTAAAAAACCTCCTAAAAACCAATTAGAAAACTTAATTCTTAGCTCTCTTGCTTCAACCCCTGTGCTATATAAACGAAAATATAAACTTTTTAAGGTAAATTCTGAAACTGACGAAGTAGAAGCAATGAGAATTAGACAAGTATGAAAGATTTGATTGCTTCTCCTTCCCCTCAGATTGATTATCATTATTGTATTTGGTGATTTTATTCCTTGGAAGTCCCTAGTTTGGGTAGAACTTGAGTCATGAGTTGATACCTCGTTCAAATTCATCAACAGCTTTAATTTGGTCTGAAATTAAACAGCATTGTTCTAGTAAAGAGATATTTAGTTCTGGCAGAAACTCACTTAAAGTAATTTGCTCATAGCCATTGGTTTCCAAAAAATCTGCTATATTTTCTTCGCGTAAGTGATAGACTGTCAGCCGATTATTTTCCCAAAACCAAACTTCTGCTACTCCCAAGCGTCGGTAATTTTTGAGTTTATCAATACTGCCACTGGTGATAATTACTTCTACAACTAAGTCAGGAATATCTTTTTCCTCTCCAATCGAATAACATTCGTCTGGTTCTGCCCCAGCTTTATTAAATCTATTTTTTAAAGTGGGGCTACCCATTGGTGTATGTTGTATCCGCTTTTTTAGAAGATAAAACTCTATCAAAGTAGCCACACGTTTTTTGAGTTTTTCATGCCGGAACGACGGTGACACAATTTCTAATATCCCATCCAAATAATTGACGTGGTAATGAGAGTTTTGCTCTAGCTTGGTTAGTAGCGCTTCATAAATATCCCAACTAACACCACTGGTACTAAACCTCTCTTCTGGATCGTCAATTTGAGTAAGTTCTGGGTAGTCTATAAGTTCTTTGAGACTGTTAACCATTCTTTTAAGTGACTCAAGTGATGTACAAATTGTTATCCTACCACTAACCAACGCAATATGAACAGCAGCAACGCGCGTAGGCTAAGGGACTTCCAGAAAATAAACTATTTATAAAAGGGCTAGATACAATATTTTTAAAAATCGCCTTAAATGCAGTTAAAAGCAGAAAGTACGGCATCAAAAGCTTAAAATGGTGTCGGGTTTTCGTCTAACCGACTTTCCGCACTTCATCGTGTAATATGCGTAGATTTCCCATAGGTGGAAAAAAATGGTTAAATCAACAACATAAATCGCCAATGGTATTCAATATTAATACTTAATAATTTGAACATTATTAGGAATTTTTATTGAAAAGATAGATAATACATTTTGAAGTGCGGAATGTGGGGTCTAACACACCCTACAC
This sequence comes from Nostoc sp., assembly GCF_036917635.1. Taxonomy (GTDB): domain Bacteria; phylum Cyanobacteriota; class Cyanobacteriia; order Cyanobacteriales; family Nostocaceae; genus Nostoc. The sequence goes on along the minus strand of NZ_JBALCW010000001.1, from coordinate 516 downwards.
GACTACTTAGATTTTTACAAAATCAATTTGCGATTCCTATATACACCCCTTAATTTATCACTAAAACTCTTTAATAATAAATAAAACTATTAAAAAAAATTAGCACTCAAGGCTTGTTAGTGCTAATTTTTAACTGAAATTTAATGCTTATGATATAGATATAAACTATACTTTTTCTAGATGCTTGAGCTACTTGTTAGACGTTATGTTAGAAAAAACTAAAGCTTTACTGTAAGTAATTTAAAATTGGCAGTGCTAGCATGAAATACACTTTTGATATTGTCGGAGTATCTCCACTTTTACAGTTTTTTAATCAGCAACAGCAAAATGGGCAAAAACCACCTCACCAAGGGGTGGAATACTTGGGAATGCATACCTGTACACTCGATACGTTTCTACCCGGATTTCTCACAAGACCTTAACAGGACTTACGCAACTGGCACAGGGCGATCGCAAAACAATAGTACAAATGTATTAAGGCAAAGGAGATATCTTTCATTTTTCATTAGCTCCTAT